>DGYA01000146.1 GCA_002396505.1 Cyanobacteria bacterium UBA5018
GAGCAGTCGATCTCTGAAAAAGGCAACAGTCGTGGCATCAGGGATACTGTTCATCACACCAAGACCGACAAACTCCTCAAAGGAGCGCCTGTCATTTACCTGGAATTCAAGCTCTTGGTCACTAAGGTTAAAAAGCTGCTGGAGAACCAGCATCTTGAAAAGGATCAGGGGATCAATCCTCTTGCGCCCTGCATTGCTCTTTCGCTCATGCGCATAACCCTTGTCAAGCAGTGGGCGGAAAGATTCCCATGGGATCGAATCAGCCAGGCGCTTGAGAACCGGCTTTTTCTCCTGGAGCTTTGCGACTCTTTTCTGGTCGTCCCAGAAGCCTCTCTGACCCACCGCTGACCTGAAAACTGCTCAGCTGATTATAGCCAAAATCATGCCGTAATCAACTGTCATTTTGATTTTTCGAGGTGCCCTTTATTTATCTGTTAGAGCCTCAAGATGCCCAGGGCAATCGCCGCGACGATCACCACCGCGAACGCCTTCCCCACGATCCGATGAAAACCTTCGAACCAGGGGATTTCGAGGCCATTTTCAAGCAGATGCTTGAAGAAGTGAAGCTGCTGATCCGCAACGGTGTCGATCCCAAGGCTTTCTTGCATGCCTTCCAGGCCGTGATGCAGCAGCACCCCCAGATCACACCTCAATCCCTGACCGGTATCAAGCTTATTGGCAACGATGTGATGGCCACCTTGCAGGTGCCTAACGGCACCGATAAGGCCGCGATCGAACAAACCTTCGATGCGCAGTATCTACCCTTCGTGGTGGAGAACGCACGACTGAAAGCCCAGATGGAGGCTCAATGCCTACGGGCCGACGAACACCGAGATTTGTTGCAGCAGGTGCTCCAGACTGTTGCCGGGCAGGCACCGGCAGCCTGGCCACCGCCGATCACGATCGAGATCAGACCATCAATCCAACTCGCCAATGACAACAGCAACAACGCCACCCACACAACCACAGCCATGACCCAGAACGAGAGCAAGGCCGGCGATGGCAGCTTCATCAACACCGGCAGCTTCCAGCCCAGCGGCGGAATGGTGAACCTGGGCGCCCTCAGCGACCGAGCCCGGATCACGATCGAGACCGTTCCCGACACCCGCAACGGCGCCGATCAGCCCAGCCTGCGGGAGCTGCTCAGCCAGCTCAAGGCCAGCATCGACGACGACACATCCATCAGCGACAACACCAGGGCCGATGCCCTAGCCAAGGTGAACGACCTGGCCCAGGCTGCGCAAGATCCCGCACAGAACGTCGCTCTGGCCCGACGCTCGATCAATGCTCTCAAGGGTCTCAACGACGGGATAGGTGAGTCCGTCAAACTCTCTGAGGTGCTCAAGCCACTGCTTACCCTAATAGCTGGTTTCTTCTAAAATCTTCCATGTGGTCTAAGATTTGTTCCTGATATTCTATCCAGAATGAAGAGCACCATGGAGATTGCCTACGAGCTGCAGCGAGGTATCGGTCAACAGACATTTCTGAGAACTGCTACCTTCGAACAAGCCCTTGGAGTGGACAGGCCGCCGGCAGTTCTGCTTCGACACTGATTGCTTCTTGCCTGCCACTCAGGGGCACCGTTAGATAGCCCCAAGGGCACGAGGGGCAGCCTTAGCCGCTATTGCGCCCCTCGACCTGGGAGAAGGCATTCTTTCGCATGTGATCCCTGCGTAGTTGTCATCACCGTTCTGGCCGCTATTGGTGGAAGGAGGAGTGGAGCAACAGATCGAGGGATGCTCTGCGCGAGTCAGCCGTCTGGGCCTGCACCAGCAGGAAGCTCGCCTCCCGCAGGCGTCGCTCCGCTGCATAGCCGCAATACATCGCGCCGCCGGCGTGGGCGATCACTGCGGCCTGGGCTGAGCGCATCGCCAGCTCCAGGGCCAGGGCCCGCAGGTCTTGATGTCGCTGCCGCAGCTCCGGAGAGTTTTCGGCATTGGCGTCGATCAGGCGGTAGGCCTGATGGCGCAGCTGTTGGCAATGGCGGCTGAGGGCATCGGCCAGCGCCAGGGCCTGGGTGTCGTGGTGGCTGCTGGCGACCTGGTGGAGATCGGCGATGGCGCCGCGGATGCAGCCGAACACCACCGGGCTGACGCGGCAGACCGTGGCGGCATCGGCTGCGCTCCAGACGCTGAAATCCTCCACCAACAGCACCTGGCTGTCGGCAAGTTCCGCACTATCGACACAACGGAGGCAGAGCAGCACCAGATCGGCGATGTCCCAGGAGGTGATCCAATCGAGCCGTCCATCGAGGCGCCAACCACCGGGGATGCGGGTCGCCGCCGGGTTGGCTGCCCCGGCCCTGCGCAGATGCGCGAAGGCCACACCTGCCAGCGCTTGGCCGCTGGCAACCTGCTCCAGCCAGCGATCCCGCAGGGCGCTGGCCGCCGGTGCCTCGGGGCTGGATACGGCGTTGAGCAACCGCCGCAGGGGCACCTTCTGCTGCAGCCAGCAGAAGGTGAGCGAGCCATCGGCCATGAACAGCCGTTCAGCCAGCTCCCGCTGCAGGGCAGGAGGTTCCAGGGGTCTGCCCAGCAGTCCGGCTGCCGCCATGGCATCGAAGCAGCGGCGCTGCACACCATGGCGATCGGTGTCGGCTGCCGCCGCGGCGATGGCGCTAAGCAATGGCTCGTGGGCCTCAGCCAGGGCCAGCGCATCGGGGCCAACGATATCCAGGGCCATCAATGGCTGGCGGTCAAAGCGATCCTGATCGGTGGGCGGTTGCTCGTGGCAGGTCTTGAACCTGATCGGAACCTGCCCGGCGGAAGCGCTTAACCTTGATCCATGAGCAGCCGCATCACAAACAACCCAGATCAGTGTGGCGGCAGGCCCTGCATCTGCGGCATGAGGATCCGTGTGTAGGACATCCTTGCGCTCTTTGCCGCTGGGCAGAGCAGCGAGCAGATCCTGGCCGATTTCCCCGATCTGGAACCGGAGGACTTGAAGTCCGCCTTGGGCTATGCAGCGCGGGAGATTGACCATCCTGTGCTGGTGGGATGACTCTCTGGCTGGATGCCCAGCTGCCGCCGCTGCTGGCCGGTTGGATCAACGCGCAGGGATGGGGCCTCCATGCGGTCGCGGTGCGCGATGTCGGCATGCGCGATGCCAGCGACCCCGTGATCTTCCAGGCCGCAAGGGATGCAGGCGTTGTCGTGATGACCAAGGACCGCGACTTCATCCGTCTGCTGGATGAACGGGGCCCACCACCGCAGGTGCAGCAACGCTGCTCTGCAAGACGTTCTCTCGACCACCCTGCCCAGGGCGATGGATCATCTCCGTGGCGGAGAGCCCTGGGTTGAGATCCGCCCGAGTCAGCAGAGCTAACAGATCTGCACGATTCTGCGGAGAGCCACTCACCAGACTGGCGGTCGTGGATGCACGATAGGACGCTGCTGCACCAACGCCATTCTTTGCGGACCTGGCCTACTTGCATCAGCGTTCGTAGGAGATGGGGAGCAACGGGGCGGAGAGCAAGTATAGCAGCGCTTTGCTGATCACGGTTGCTTCCTGCCATGGCAAGGTGCCCGAGGCGAGCAGTAGCGCCATACCAAATCCAGGCGGGAATCACCGCCTGCCCGCCGCAGCTGACGCTGCTCCCCATCGAGCGAATACAACTGAATTACCTATGTGAATAGATTTTGATTCAGGCGGAGGGTGGCCGAATGCTCCCTTTTGCCTGGTGTGGGCCATACGATCGGTGCCAGCGGCGCCATCGGCCGAAACGGCTGGCCATGACCAACCCTTCGGTGTTCCTCTCCTATTCCCACGACTCAGTCGCCCATAAGGCCTGGGTGCGCAAGCTGGCGGAGGATCTGCGCGCCCAGGGTGTAGACGCCACCCTGGATCAATGGGATCTGCGGCACGGCGCCGATCTGGTGGCCTTTATGGAGGCGGGGATCCGAGAAGCCGAGCGCGTGTTGATGGTGTGTTCCAGCAACTACGTGCGCAAGGCGGAGCAACGCAAGGGAGGCGCGGGCTACGAAGGCATGATCGTGACCAGCCATGTGGCCCGCTCCACCGACACGGTGAAGTTCATCCCCCTGGTGCGCGACAACCCGGCCGAACCGCTCCTCCCCGATTTCCTGGGCCCCCGCCTCTGGCTCGACTTCCGCGACGACCTGCTCTACGCCGAGCGCCTTGAAGATCTCGTGCGGGAGCTGCATGATCTGCCCTGCTTCCGCAAACCGCCCCTGGGGCGGCCTGCGTTTTTGTCCAACTCGGCTGAGCTGGTTAGCGAGCCAGTGGCGCTGGAGAGGAAGCCCGCCACCGCCCAGCCCGTTGCAGCGGCCCAGCCTGAGGTGACCAAGCCCGTGCTGATCCAGCCCTTAGTGATTCCCACAGCGCCCCTGGGTCCGCCGCTCCGTTCCGGACGCCAGTGCCCCAGCTTTGCTGAACCCCCTTAGCCTGAGATTGCTCTTTTCGCAGGGCTTCCATGCTCACCCTGCCCCGCAGCCTCACCCTCACCCCGGCTCAGTTTGCGGAGGTCTGCGCTGCCAATCCGGAGGCGGTGCTGGAGCTCGATGCCCTGGGCCAGCTGATCGAAATGACCCCCACAGGGAGCGCCTCCGGTGCCCGTAACCAAACCCTCGGAGCCCTGCTGTGGCTTGCGATCGAGCAGAGCCGCCTGCCATTGAAGCTCTTCGACAGCTCCACCGGTTTTCTGCTTCCCGATGGCTCCATACGCAGCCCCGACGCCAGCGTGGTGCGGCTGGAGCGCTGGCAGGGCTTGAGCGAGGCCGAACGGGAGGGCTTTGCGCCCCTCTGCCCGGATCTGGTGGTGGAACTGGCCAGCCCTTCAGATGAGCCGCAGGCCCTGCGCCGCAAGCTGGCTGCCTACATGGCCAATGGTGCCAGCCTGGGCTGGCTGCTGCTGCCCCAAACCCGCACGGTGGAGGTGTGGAATATAGGGGCAACCGAAATAGCCAACTCTCCCTTGGCTGGTTGACCGACACATCTCAGC
>DGYA01000005.1:0-12861 GCA_002396505.1 Cyanobacteria bacterium UBA5018
AGGCCCGCAGCGCCCGGGAGCAGGCCCGCTGGGAGGTGACTGTGGTCAGCTGGCTGGCCTCTGTGCGGGCCGGTGGTGGCGCCGCTGGGGGCCTGGCGGTGCTGCTGGATGGCCCCCAGGGCGCCTCGGCCACCGCCGAGCGGCTGGGGGTATCGCTGTTGCGGGCCCCCACCTGGCCGGATCCCGGCGCCGACAACGGCTGGCAACGGCTGCGACTGGCCCTGATGCCCTATCGCGGACCCTGGAGCCAGGCCGGCCTGACCAGCGAGGCGCTGCGGCTGCGGGAACCGCTGTGGCTGCGCCCGGCCAGCTGCTTGGCCCGCCATGCCAAAGGTATTGATGAAGCTGATAAACCCCTGGGGCAGTGCCTGCGTCAGGGTCTGCCGCCGCTGCCGCCGGGGGTGGTGCTGATCGGTTTGCGTCCCGATCCCGAGGGGCCAGTGCTGAGCGTGCAAAACCTCACCCCCTGCCGGCGGCATTGGCATCCCGGCCCCCGCTGGCGCCTGGCTGAACAACTCGATGGCTTGGACCAGCGCCTGCCTGAACGGGTCTCCCCTGATCAAGGCCAGGGCTGTCAAAAAAATGCCCCCCCGCAGGGGGGCGGCTGGTTGGCGCCCTGGCAGCTGGGTTTCTGGCGGCTGGCTCAGTCGTCGTGATCGTCGAAGGGATCCGAGAGGGCCTTGGAGGGGGCTCCGAAAGCCGTGTAAACCCCGTAGCCGGTGAGGGCCAGCAGCACCGCCAACACGGCGATGGCCACCGTTAGGGCCGGTGAAGAGCTGGTTTCCATGGGTTGAAAAGCGGGGGTGGGCTGGACTGGCTTACGGGTTGTGGCTTGCGGGTTGCGCTGAACTTGAGCCTGATCCCTGGGCTGGGCTGGAGCCTGGAATTCGCCTGGCTGGGGCCCGGTAAGGGGCTTCTTTGGCGGGCTAGCAAGCCTGGGGATGAGGGGCTAGGAAGACCTGGGCGCCAGGGGTTTTAGGCGTCGAGGTGGTGCCAGTGCATCACAACTGGCGTCAAGCCGCCCCGGTGGGTGGCCGGGACCTTTACAGTACCCAGAACGATTGCTAGTGCGAGAGGCTCAAGCTGCCATGGCTCAACGCACCCCTCTGGGAAACCTGCTGCGTCCACTCAACTCCGAATACGGGAAGGTCGTCCCAGGCTGGGGCACCACCCCGGTTATGGGGCTGTTCATGGCCCTGTTCCTGGTGTTCCTGCTGGTGATCCTGCAGCTCTACAACAAGTCGCTGCTGCTTGAGGGCATCACCGTCAACTGGAACGGCATCGGTTGATCCCTCCATCTTTGGGGATTCCACTACAAGTGATTGCACGGTTGGGGATTCCACCATTGCTGGCTGAGCTGCGGGGCAGAGGTTCATGAACTTTTTTGGTATCGGCTTGCCGGAACTGGCGGTGATCGCCGCCATTGGCTTGCTTGTGTTCGGCCCCAAGCGTCTGCCCGAGCTGGGTAAGACCTTGGGCCGCACCCTCAAGGGCTTTCAATCCGCCTCCAGCGAGTTCGAGCGCGAGTTCCGTGCCTCCCTGGTCACGCCAGATCTAGACCCAGAAGACGAGCGCTATCTGGCCCAGGCAGCTGCCCCTGTTGTCCAGCCGGCTCCTTTGGCCCAGCCAACGGCTATTGCCCAGCCCACTTCTGTTGACCAGGCAACTTCTGTGGCCCAGGTACCTGCCCCTGTCGCCGATCCCCAGCTGGTTCAATCGCCTGCGGTTGCCAGCGCAGATCTGTCTGGCTCGGCTGATCCAGCGGTCGCCTTGCCCGCGGTCGCAGTATCTCCCCTGGCTTGAGCTGGTGGCTTTAAAGCTGGTGGTCGGCCTGGGAAATCCTGGCCCGAAGTATGCCGGCACCCGTCACAACGTGGGCTTCATGGCCCTGGAGAAGCTGCTGGGAGATGCCGGCGGTGGTTTTCGCTCCCAGGCCAAACTGCACGGTCTGGTGGCGGAGCTGGGCGAGGGGCCTGCTCGGCTGCGCCTGCTGATGCCGCAGACCTACATGAATGACAGCGGCCGCTCGATTCGAGCGGCGCTCGATTGGTTTGGCTTTAGTCCAGAGGAGCTGTTGGTGGTGGTAGACGACATGGACCTCCCCCTGGGCAGGTTGCGGCTGCGGCTGAGCGGCAGTGCTGGAGGTCACAATGGCCTGCGCAGCACCATTAGCCATCTGGGTAGCCAGGAGTTTGCTCGGCTGCGCATCGGCATCGGTGCGCCAGCGGAAAATCCCGCCGAACGCAAGCAGCGCACCGTGGGCCACGTGCTGGGCCGCTTCTCGCCGGCCGAACAGCCGGCGCTAGCTGCCGTGCTCACGGAGGTGGCGGCTGGCATCGCATTGATCCAACGCCTCGGCTACGAAAGGGCCGGTAACCGTCTGAACGGTTTTCAGCTGGCTGATCCGCCAGGCTGATTCGATGGCCCGTCTTCCCGCCACCACGGCTCAACTGCGGGTGCTCCGCCAGAGCTTCAGCGAGCGCCTGCTGGAGGGCGAGGTGAGCGCCGGAGGCTTTCAGTGGACCTTCCGCTGGTGTTTTGCCCGGGGCCAGCTGTCGGTGGAGCCCTCCTTGGGTCGGGCCTTGATTCAAGATGCCCTACGGCGCTTCCTGGTCAAGGTGGACTATCAGCTGGAGCCCGGCGGCGACTACGCCTTCACAGTGCGTGCCCGCTTCTGAGCGAGCCGCTGTTTGCCCTGGTTTAGGGCCTGCAACAGCTGGGCTTCCAGGCCCTGGTCCCGATCGAGGCGGCTCCCCAACCACCGCTCCAGCAGCAGTTGGGCAGCCAGGTCGTCCAGGGGCCTCGGGGGCAGTCGCAGCCCGGGCGGCAGCAGCAGCCGCCAGCCCCTGGCCGGCTGCAGTTGCCAGTAGCGGTGGCGGGCGGCCAGGGTGCTGCCCGCCTCGTTCACCTGGCTGACGGTCAATCCCAGGCGCCGCAGCTGCCGGGGCCAGGAGCCACTGCCGGTGCCGTCGCCCAGCACCACCCCCTCCAGGCCATCGGCTCGCCAGGCGGTAAGCCGTTCCAGGCATTGATCAGCCGGTGCGATCAGCGCCGCCATCACAAAACTGCGGCTGTCATCGCAGCGCACCAGGCCGCATTTACTCCGACCTGGATCCAGGGCCGCCCAGCGACCGCCGTTGCTGGTCATGGGCGTTGCAGCGATTTGACAGGCCGATTCAGCTGCAGCCAGCGCAATTCCACCCCGATCGGATCGGGGGTTTCCGCATCGCGCAGGGCCACTGCCTCCAGGTTGGCCAGCTCGCCGGCGGGCCGATCGGCGAGGGCCCGCGCCAGCTGATTGAAGGCGGCGGCGTCGAATTGCAAGCCGTCGCTGATCGTGCCCAGCCGTTGGGCCTTGGCGTAGGCGGCCGCCATCAGCAGGTTGAGGCGCCGGGCGATCCCCTCCGGGTTGCGTAGATCCGCCTCGATGATCGTGCTGGCCAGGCCCTCGCCGCCTCTCACCACAACCCGGTTGGGACGCAGGTCTGGGAAGGCAAGCACCTGCTTCTCGCCGCGCAGCACGTTGGCGGCCGAGAGGATGCTCACCACCCAGCTGCCGGGCTTGCTGAGCAGCTCCTCCAATTTGGCGATATCGCTGCGGGGCACCAGCAGGATCTGGCGGTTGGCGGGCTGGCCGGGCAGGGTGCGCTGGAAGGCCATGCGGTTGGCCTGCTGCAGCAGGGCATCGATCACCGGTCGAGCCTCCCCGGGGCGTTCCAGCTTCACTTTGGCCCTGGCCAGGGGCTGGCCGCTGGCGATCACCACATCGCCACGGCGCAGGGCCACCATGTTGGCCTCCAGCTGGCGCAGTTCGCTGGCGCCGGCCTCGATGCGCCTTTGCACCTGAGCTAAGGCGAGCTTGTTGCGGCGGATGTCGGCATCGCGATTCACCACCTCCTGGCTGAGCCGATCCCGCTCGGAGGCAAGTTGGTTGCGCTCAGCCTCCAGCTGGTTGCGCTGGGCCTGTAGGGGCGCCAGATCACGCCGCAGGCTGGCGGTGCGCCGCTGGGCTTGCTGCAGTAGCTGCTGGGCTTGGCGCCGTCCAGCGGCAGCGCTGGCCAGCTCCGCCCTGGTGCGGGCCAGGGCGGAGCGGCTGGCCTGGAGCCGGGCCTGAATTTGATCGAGCTCAAACAGTCCCACCCGCAGCTGTTGGCTCACCAGCAGCATCAGGCCCAGGGATACGGCGCTGATCATGCTGCCGGTGAGCACCGTGATCAGCACGGCGGTGTGGCGAGGGCGCAGCTTGAACAGGCTCAGCCTGGCCTTGCCCACCAAACTGCCAAGCCGGTCGCCGAGGGTGGAGAGCAGTCCCCCAAGCACCAGGAGCGCCAGGATCAGTAGCCAGCCCGACACCACTAGCTCCAGCGAGCTTCAGTATCTCTCAAGATCCCCCAGGCCGATCCTGCTGGTGATGCTGCGGCTGCTGATGCGGCTGCGGCTCTGCTTGGCGCGTTTTCGCTGGCCGGCTCAGCTGAAGCGCTTGGCAAGGGCGATGGGGTCGAACACGGTGATCTTCTTGCGATCGATGGTCACCAGTCCTTCGATGCGCAGATCCCCCAGCAGCCGGGTAATCGTGACGCGGGTGGAGCCGATGGCTTCGGCAATGGCCTGGTGGGAGAGCCTCAGGTCAATGGTGATTCCATCACTACTGGGTACGCCAAAATCGCGGCAAAGTACTAACAAAAAGCTCACCAGTCGCGAACTCATGTCGCGATGGGTAAGCGTTTCGATCATGGTTTCGGTTTGCAGGATACGAGACGAAAGCCCCTGCAGCAACAGCAGACCCATACTGGCATCCTGCTCAATCGCCTTGCGCACCGAGGTGGCTGGAGCAGTCACCATCTCCACCCTGGTGAAGGCAATGGCGTGATAAAAGCGGTCAGATCGCTGACCCGTAAGCAGGGATAATACGCCAAATAAACTATTCTCACGTAGTAGGGCCACCGTGATTTCCTCGCCGCTCTCGTAAACGCGCGACAGGCGCACGGCGCCGCGGCGCAACAGATAAACCTTCTCGGCCGGATCGCCGGGAAAGAAGATTGTCTTACTCCGCTCCACCGTCTCCACGGTGCTGCCACTGAGGCTGCGAATCACTTCTTGAAGGGTGATCGCTCCAGCAACACCAGATCCGATGCCAGTGATCGACCCCGGAGCGCCAGTGGAGGGCGTCGATGCGGTTCGGCTGAAGCCGCTGGTAGCGCCGACCATGGCCACGGGGCGGTTTAAAGGAAGCTAGGGAGCGGTTCTGGTGCTTCAAGTAGCAAAGCACACAGTTTGCGCTGCGGCCCTGCTTTTGGCCTTGACCGCAACAGGGTTGTTGGTATGTCTGTTCCCACCAGGGATGGTGTGCGGCCCTGGCCCACGGGACCCGATGCCGCTACATTCAGTCTTGAGCCCGGATGCCCATGACCGCCAGTCTTGCCCGCACCTCTGGCAGCCCGGCCGGTTCAGGTCTGCCGCCTGCAGCTATCTCCCCTCGCCATTCCCCCCGGCTGGCGCCTGCAGCTGCCAACCGGGGCGGGCCACTTCCACGCCTGCAAGCCTTGCCAGAGGGAATGCTGCAGGTGCACACCGCCCCGTTTCGGGGCAGCTTCGGCGGTGTGTTTAGCCAGGCGCTGCGCACCGCTGGCTTGGGCAGTCGCGTGCTGGTGAGTCAATTCCTCAAGGGAGGAGTGGATCAAGGGGTGGAGGCCAGCCTGTGGTTGTGCGGGCGGCTGCAGTGGCTGCGTCCGGCCGTGGCCGCCTGCCTGGAGCAGCCCGCCTGGGAGGCTGGCGAGGCGGCCACGGCCGTAGCCGAGGTGTGGAACTTCAGCCGCGAACAGTTACTTAGCGGCGCCGTAGATCTGATGGTTCTTGATGAGTTGGGCCTGGCGATCGAGCTTGGCTATGTGGCCCTAGATGAGGTGGTGGCCAGCCTGGAGCGGCGACCGGCCCATCTAGACGTGATGCTCACCGGCCCCAGCATGCCCGCCGTGCTGATGGCCATGGCCGACCAGGTGACCCAGTTACGTCGAGGTCTCTGATGCTCAAGAACGACCGCTGGATTAACGAACAGGCCAAGGCTGGCATGCTGCAGCCCTTCCAGTCCAATTTAGTGCGCCATCTCGAACCTGAGCAGGCGGCCCAGCCGGTGCTCAGCTATGGCTGCTCCTCCTATGGCTACGACCTGCGCCTATCACCCAAGGAATTCCTGATCTTTCGTCATATTCCAGGCACGGTGATGAACCCGAAGCGGTTTAATCCGGCCAACCTAGATCCAGCACCTTTACATCAGGATGAAGATGGTGCGTTCTTCATCCTTCCCGCCCATAGCTATGGCCTAGGGGTGGCCCTGGAGAAGTTGCGGGTGCCGCCGACGATCACCGTGATCTGCCTGGGCAAGAGCACCTATGCCAGGCTGGGAATCATCGTGAACACCACCCCTGCCGAGGCGAGCTGGGAAGGCCATCTCACCCTGGAATTCAGCAATTCCTCCGGAGCTGATTGTCGTATTTATGCCAACGAAGGGATCTGTCAACTGCTCTTTTTTGAAGGCGATCCCTGCGAGACCACCTATCAAGATCGCGCTGGCAAGTATCAGCACCAGCCTGAACGGGTGACCCTGGCCCGGGTGTAACCGTTCACTCCAGCTCCAGCTCGCTCCCCTGGCTCGCCGGCTAGCTCGGTCGACCTCCAGGCAGTGGCCAAGCAGAAGCCAGGGGAGTAATGCTGCAGATTTACAGCATTAACAATTCATAGATGCAAATTCTGCATGTCGCTAGCCGCCACGGGGCAGATGATGGTGTTAGCGAAACCAGAGGGGGAGAAACATGGCCCAAGACATCACCCGAGGTCCCACCAGAAATCCAACTAGATCAAGGTTGAATAGTCCAGGCTTGAGTGGCATGGGCTGGACCGATGCCGCCGAGATGCTCAATGGCCGCTTGGCCATGATTGGCTTCGTTCTTGCCATAGCCACAGAGCTCCTCACGGGGCAAGGAGTGATTGGCCAAATCCAAGCTCTTCTGCCCAAGTAAACTATTTGCGCACGAATCAGCCTTCCCGGATCACCTAGGCCTATAGCCTGGCCAACATGATCTCCTCAAATAGCAGTGCCAAGGCAAAAAACAGCAAACTAAAAAACAGACATATAGTACATAGCGTGACGTGATCACTGGACACCTTGCCCCAACTGGACACCTTGCCCCATTCAGGCCAGGGCATTGGCCCCTTTTTAAGCATTTTAGCTTGGCGACATGCCACGCCAACCCCATTTGAAGCTTGCGATTCTTTCGAGGTGCCTCAATAATGCCTAGAAAATGCATATTCTTAGTCGGGAGATGCTTGAGTTGCCATGCTTCATTTGCCAGCTTGCTTTTATAGATTCAATCTTCTTTTCCAGCTTTTAACTCAATCTCACAGCTTTTAACTCAATCTCCTTATCCAGTCTCAAGTCCAATGGCTTAAAGCAGTCAATTCACCAATGGAGTTCAATCATGAACAGCTCAACCCGGCTTGATAAGCGCAGTTTTTCTGAATCCGAAGGCCAGGGATGGTGTGGGGATGAAGACAAGCTTGACGATCCTCGCCCCCTGGAGCCAAGGATGCAGATTGTAGGCAGTGAACGAGCCTGGGGATTCCATCGAAGGGCCGAACTCTTGAATGGGAGGATGGCAATGCTCGGATTTACAATCGGCGTGCTGATGGAATTGGCCACCGGCGAGGGTATTCTACACCAAATCGGACTTCAAGCACTCCTCCAGCACCATTGATCTAGTTTGCGGCTTCAGCCCATTGTCGCGGCAAATACTGCAGCCATCACATGGCCACTCCGCACCCACTCCGCACCCACTCCGCACCCATAAGAGCCAATGCCTGGGTTATCCAGGCCATCCCTAGGGGTTTGCTAATTAATTGATGGCAAGCAGGCAGGCAGGCAGGAGCATGGGGGATATTTCAGCCGGGAGCTGAACCTGGAGCCGGAAGCTGAGCCTGGCCCTGGCGCCAGAGCTGGACTGAAGCCGAAGAACCTTGTGGGGGCGGGCATGGCGATGGCCTAGGGCCGTGCAGCTGGGCACATAAAAAACCCGGAACCCTAGGGCTCCGGGTCAATCAAACTCACTGATGAGCTAGACCATCAGTTTGCCAATGAGCTTGAAAACAAGTCTGACAATTAGCTTGCAAAATGAGTCTGAGAATGAACTTACCAACGAGCTGCCGATGGATTGACCTATGGCTTGGCCAATCACCCATTGATTAGCTTGGCAATCAGTTGATTGATCGGCGAGCAGATCAGTTGGTTGCCAGCTAATTTACTGGTGGCGAGCTTGTGGCTTGTCCAGCTTGTAAGTGATCAAATTAGCTTGACCAGCTTGTTACTGATCAGCTTGGCTGGCCAGTTTGAGGCTGGCCAGTTTATATCTAGCTGGCTGTTATGAATCGAATCAGCCCAGAGCCTTGGCCTTGGCAACCACGTTGTCCACGGTGAAGCCAAACTTCTCCAGGCAGACTGGGCCAGGGGCCGAGGCACCGAAGCGGTCGATGGAAACGGTGTCGCCATCGAAGCCGCTGTACTTGTGCCAGCCGAAGGAACTGGAGGCTTCCACCACCAAGCGCTTGCGCACGGAGGCGGGCAGCACGGATTCGCGATAGGCGGCATCCTGCTCTTCGAACAGATCCACACAGGGCATAGACACCACCCGCACGCTCTTACCATCGGCACGCAGCTGGGCTGCCGCCTTGACGCAGAGATCGAGTTCGGTGCCGGTGCCGATCAGGATTAGATCCGGAGTGCCATCGCTATCCTCCAGGATGTAACCACCTTTGGCCACCTTGGCGGCGGTGGAGTTGGGTTGGTTGACCATTGCCTGGCGGCTCAGGGCCAACACCGTGGGCCGTTGGCGATTTTGCACGGCCACCTGATAGGCCCCCATGGTCTCGTTGCCGTCGCCGGGGCGCATCACCAGCAGGTTGGGGATGGCGCGCAGGTTGGCCAGGGTTTCCACCGGCTGGTGGGTGGGGCCGTCTTCTCCCAGGCCAATGGAATCGTGGGTGAGCACATAGATCACACCCAACTCACTCAATGCCGAGAGGCGGATGGCGCCGATCATGTAGCCGGCGAACACCAGGAAGGTGCCGCCGTAGGGAATCAGGCCGCTGCCGTGATAAGCAATGCCATTGAGAATGGCTGCCATGGCGTGCTCGCGCACCCCGAAATGCAGATAGCGGTTGGCCTCGGCCCCTTTCTGGAAGCTGGCTTCTCCCTTGATGTCGGTGAGGTTTGAGTGGGTGAGGTCGGCGGAGCCGCCGATCAGTTCCGGCAGGTTGGGGCCAAAGGCATTCAGTGCGTTGTAGGAGTGCTGGCGGGTGGCCAGACCCTTGTCTTCTGGACTGAAGCTAGGCAGCTTGGCATCCCAATCCTGGGGCAGTTCGCCGCGCAGCATGCGCTCGAATAGGGCGGCGTCAGCTGGATAGAGGCTGCGATAGTTGTCCAGGGTGACATTCCAGGCGGCCTCGTGGGCTTCGCCACGGCTGATCGCCTGGCGCCAGTGGTCCAGGGCCTCCTGGGGCACCTCGAAGGGGCCGTAGCTCCAATCGAGGTTCTTACGGGTGAGTTCGGCTTCATCGGCACCGAGGGCCGCGCCATGCACGCCAGCGGTGTTGGCCTTGTTGGGCGAGCCGTAGCCGATGGTGGTGGTCACCTTGATCATCGACGGCTTGTCGGTGACGGCCTTGGCCGCTTCAATTGCCTTGGCAATTGCGTCTATATCGGTATTGCCATCTTCTACGTGAATGGTGTGCCAGCCATAGGCCTCATAGCGCTGCAGCACGTCCTCGGTGAAGGAAACCGAGGTGTTGCCGTCGATGGTGATGTGGTTGTCGTCGTAGAGGGCGATCAGCTTGCCCAGGCCCAGGTGACCGGCCAGGGAGGCGGCCTCACTGGAGATCCCCTCTTGATGACAGCCGTCACCCATGATCACGTAGGTGTAGTGATCGACGAGGTTGCAGCCTTCCTTGTTGAACTTGGCGGCCAGATGGGCTTCTGCAATTGCCAGACCCACCGCATTGGAGATGCCCTGTCCCAGCGGACCTGTGGTCACCTCTACGCCGGCCGTTTCGAAAGTTTCGGGGTGGCCAGGGGTGCGGCTACCCCACTGGCGGAAACTTTTGATGTCTTCAATGCCCACCGAGTCGTAACCGGTGAGATGCAGCAGCGCATAGAGCAGCATGCAGCCGTGGCCCGCCGAGAGCACAAAGCGATCACGGTTGAACCACTTGGGATTTTTGGGGTTGTGCCGCAGCAACTTGTCCCACAGGGCGTAGGCCATGGGGGCGGCCCCCATCGGTAGGCCCGGGTGACCGGAATTGGATTTGTTGATCGCGTCAATCGCTAGAAAGCGAATGCTGTTGACGCAGAGCGTTTCGATCGAGGTGGTGGGAGCGGCGACCATCGGAGGGGAGCTGATGTGAGGGAGGGGGAGGCCGGAGAAGGTATCGCCCTAGGCGAAGCAGCTGGCCGGGCTGAAGCCGGAGTCAGACCATGCGCCGGAAGGCCAGGCAGACGTTGTGGCCGCCGAACCCGAACGAGTTCGAAAGCACTACGTCGAGTTTCCGTTCCCGGGCCTGGTTGGGCACCACATCTAGATCACAGGCTGGATCTGGATTTTGGTAATTGATCGTAGGTGGTACGAGGCCGTGCTCCATCGCTAGAACGGCAGCAACGGCTTCAATGCCACCACTGCCGCCCAGCAGATGGCCGGTCATGGATTTGGTGGAGCTCACTGGGATGCGGTAGGCGTGCTCCCCCAGGGCGCTCTTGATCGCCGCGGTTTCATTGGCATCATTCGCCGGCGTGCTGGTGCCGTGGGCGTTCACGTAGTCCACGGCCTCAGGATTGAGACCAGCGTCCGAGAGGGCCAGGCGCATCGCCGCCGCACCGCCCAGGCCGCCGGGGGAGGGGGAGGTGATGTGGTGGGCATCACAGCTCATGCCATAGCCCACGATTTCGGCCAGCACCGTGGCGCCGCGGGCGCGGGCGCATTCCAGGCTCTCCAGCACCAGCACTCCGGAGCCTTCGCCGATCACGAAGCCATCCCGCTCCGCATCGAAGGGCCGACTGGCGCTGCTGGGATCGCCATTGCGAAATGACAGGGCCTTGGCGCTGGCGAAGCCAGCCACGCCAAGCGGGGTGATCGCCGACTCGGCGCCACCGCAGACCATGGCGTCAGCCAGGCCCATTTGAATCAGGCGGAAGGCATCGCCAATGGCGTTGGAGCCGGCGGCACAGGCCGTGGCCACCGCCGTGCTCGGCCCCTTGGCCCCCAAGGCGATGGCGGCCAGACCGGTGGCCATGTTGGGAATCATCATCGGTACGCAGAACGGACTGACCCGATCTGGACCGCGATCCTTGAGTACGTGGGCCTGGGTTTCCATCATCAGCAGGCCCCCCACCCCAGAGCCGATCGCCACCCCCACCCGGTGCTGGTTGGAGTCATCGATGGTCAGCCCCGCATGGATGACGGCCTGCTTGGCGGCGACGACGCCAAATTGACAAAAGCGATCCCAGCGCTTGCTCTCCTTGGGCTCGAGCCAGCCGCTGGGATCAAAATTTTTCACCTCTGCCGCGAACCTGCAGGCGTGGCGGGCAGCATCAAACAGCGTGATTGGGGCCACGCCGTTGCGCGCACTGCTCAGCCCGCTCCAGTAGCTGGATACGTCGTTGCCAATGGGAGTAACCGCGCCGAGGCCGGTGACGACGACGCGATGGAGACCCTGCACCATGGATGGAGTTCAGGCCTGTTTGGCCTGGATGTAGGAGACCGCATCGCCAACGGTGGTGATGCCCTCGGCGTCTTCGTCGGGGATTTCGATGTCGAAGGCTTCTTCCAGGGCCATCACCAGTTCCACGGTGTCGAGCGAGTCAGCGCCGAGGTCGTCCTGGAAGTTGGATTCAGACTTCACCTCAGCAATATCAACACTGAGCTGCTCGGCAACGATCGAGCTCACCTTGTCGAGAATCTCGTTGTTGGACATGGCTGCTGGGACAGTGGGCGCACTCTACGGGTCGCCCTGGAGCCCGCCTGGAGCTGGCCCCGCAGTTCGGCCATGCCCGGGGCCAGGTGGCATAGGCCCCTTCCCGGGGACGGCTGGGGGCTTGTGAACAAGGGTGAAGCCGAGGCGATCTGGCCGCTCCGCTGCCGGTTGCCCTGGGTACGTTGAGCGCCTGCCGTTCTCCTTCGGCTACCGCCCCGCTGACGCCACCCGAGGCACATGTCCCACGCCGTCAAGATCTACGACACCTGCATCGGCTGCACCCAGTGTGTGCGTGCCTGCCCCTTGGACGTTCTGGAAATGGTGCCCTGGGATGGCTGCAAGGCCAGCCAGATCGCCTCTTCTCCCCGCACCGAAGACTGCGTCGGTTGCAAGCGCTGTGAAACCGCCTGCCCCACCGATTTCCTTTCCATCCGTGTCTACCTGGGCGACGAAACCAGTCGCTCCATGGGCCTGGCCTACTGAGGCTGGCCAGCAGGGAGTCTCCAAGACCCAAGCAGTTCAAGATCAGCCCGATGTCGCCTGCCGACATCAGAGCTTGCCAATAAGCTCAAGCCCGGCCCAGCCGGGCTTTTTTTGTGATGAGAGCGCCATGTGCGGGATCGTTGCCCTGATCGGCTCGCGGGAGGCGGCTCCCCAGTTGTTGGAGGGCCTGCGTCAGCTGGAATACCGCGGCTACGACTCGGCTGGCATCGCCACCGTCCACCAGCCCCAGCAGGGCGCGGCGGCGCTGCACTGCCTGCGGGCGGAGGGCAAGTTGGTGAATCTCACCGCCCGCTTTGAGGCCCAGGGAGCTCCGGGGCTTTGCGGCATCGGCCACACCCGCTGGGC
>DGYA01000005.1:13039-22609 GCA_002396505.1 Cyanobacteria bacterium UBA5018
CACACCCGCTGGGCCACCCATGGCAAGCCGGAGGAGCGCAATGCCCACCCGCATCTCGATGCCAGCGGCGAGTTGGCGGTGGTTCAAAACGGAATCATTGAGAATTACCGCAGCCTGCGGGAGCAGCTGCAGGCATCGGGGGTGCTGTTTCGCTCCGACACCGATACGGAGGTGATCCCCCATCTGCTGGCTGGCCAACTGCGGCAGCTACAGGCCGATGGTGAGCCCGCCAGCGGCGCCCTGCTGCTGCAGGCCCTGCAGCAGGTGTTGCCGCTGCTGCAGGGGAGCTACGCCCTGGCGGTGGTCTGGGCCCAAACCCCCGCTGCCCTGGTGGTGGCCCGCCGCTCGGCGCCGCTGTTGATCGGCCTGGGGGAAGGGGAATTCCTCTGCGCCAGCGACACGCCAGCCCTGGCCGGTTTCACCCGCACGATCCTGCCCATGGAGGACGGCGAGGTGGCGCTGCTCACCCCCCTGGGCATCGAGCTCTATGGAGCTGATGGCGGGCGGCGGCAGCGCAGCCCCAGCCTGCTGAGCGGCACCGAGCAGGTGGTCGACAAGCGCAGCTTCCGCCACTTCATGCTCAAGGAGATCCATGAGCAACCGGAAACCGCGGCGCTGTGGGTGGCGCGGCATCTGCCCGAGGACCCTGACGGCCATCTGGTGGCCCTGCCCTTTGACGAGGACTTCTATGCCGGCGTGGAGCGAATCGAGATCCTGGCCTGTGGCACCAGCCGCCATGCAGCCCAGGTGGGGGCCTACCTGCTGGAGCAGCTCGCCGGCATCCCCGCCAATGTGTTCTATGCCAGTGAATTCCGCTATTCACCACCGCCGCTGAGCGCCCATACGCTCACCATCGGCGTAACCCAGTCAGGCGAGACCGCCGACACCTTGGCGGCCCTGGCGATGGAGCAGGAGCGGCGCAGCCTGGTGGCCGATCCCAGCTTTGCGCCGCGCTTGCTGGGGATCACCAATCGGCCCGAGAGCTCCCTGGGGCGGCTGGTGCCCCACCTGCTCGACATCGGTGCCGGCATTGAGGTGGGTGTGGCCGCCACCAAGACCTTCCTGGGGCAATTGCTGAGCTTCTACGGCCTGGCGCTGGCCTTTGCCGAGCGGCGGGTGGGCCTTGGCCCCAACCGCGAGCAGCTCAAGGCCCTGGTGGTCTGCCTGCGGGCGATGCCGCAGCAGTTGCGGCAGCTGGTGGAAGACCACGACCGCCGCTGTGCCGAGTTGGCCCATCGCTTCGAGAGCACCCAGGATGTGATCTTTCTAGGCCGTGGCATCAACTATCCAATTGCCCTGGAGGGGGCCCTCAAACTCAAGGAAATCAGCTACATCCACGCCGAGGGCTATCCAGCTGGCGAAATGAAGCATGGGCCGATCGCCCTGCTCGACGCCCGGGTGCCAGTGGTGTCCATTGCGATGCCGGGCAAGGTGTTTGACAAGGTGCTCAGCAATGCCCAGGAGGCCAAGGCGCGGGATGCCCAGTTGATTGGCGTTGGCCCTGGGGGAAAAGACACTGAGATCTTCGATCTGCTGCTGCCGGTGCCAGAGGTGGACGAGCTGCTCAGCCCGCTACTCACCGTGATCCCGATGCAGCTGCTCAGTTATCACATCGCCGCCCACCGGGGCCTGGATGTGGATCAGCCCCGCAATCTGGCCAAGAGCGTCACGGTGGAGTGAGCCGAAAGCGCTGGGGGCCGGCTGGCCTGGAGGCAGAAGACTGGAGGCAGAAGACTGGAGGTAGAGGTAGAGGGGCTGGCAGCAGGCAACAGCAGGCGGCCTGGGCTCAGAGCTCCAGCAGCCCTGGCGGCGGCGTGATGCCTATCCAGCCCGCCTGAATCTGCACCTCGGGCACGATCGCCTTCACAAAGGGGATCAAGATCACCCGCCCGCCAGCCTCGGCGTTGAGTTCCACCTCCAGCAGGTCGTTGCCGGCGTGGAGCAGATCCAGCACCCGGCCAATGCTCTGCCCCTGCTCCAACAGCCGCACCTCCAGGCCGATCAAATCGAGCAGGTGGAATTCGCCCCGGGCCAGCTTGGGCCTGTCACTGGCCAGCACCAGCAGCTGCTCGCCCACCAGGGCCTCGGCGGCCTCGCGGCTGTCCACCCCCGCCAAGCGCACCACGTAGAGCTGCTTGCCCGGCAGTTGGCGTCCGCTGAGCAGTTCCACGCAGCGGGGCGGATCTTGCCGCCGCTGCAACCAGCGCCGACCGGCCTTGGTGAATCGCTGGGGAAAGTCGCTGAGGGGCAGCAGCCGCAGTTCGCCTTGCAGCCCCTGGGCGGCCACCAGCTTGCCCACCACCAGCAGCTCTGGTTGCTCGATCTCGGAGCCCTCGGGGTCTAGGTCCACTTGCCCCTGCTGTTGCGGTCCGCGATCGGGGCCAGTCGCTCCCTTGCCCCCCAGATCCGCCACTGTCAGTTCCCCGAGCTTCCCCCGATAATGGCCAAACGCTTGCCCCTGGCCCGCTGAGCCAGCTCCGCCCCGATGGCCCAACTGCCAATCCTGCCGGGCTCCACCGTGGTGGTGCGGGATGTCCGCTCCATCTACAACGGCTACAGGGGCTTCGTGCAGCGCCTCTCGGGCAGCCGCGCGGCGGTGCTGTTTGAGGGTGGCAATTGGGACAAGCTGGTCACCATGCCGATCAAGGCCCTGGAGCAGGCCTAGGCGCCAGCTGCGCCAGGGCCATCCGGGCCGCCTCCTGTTCGGCGGAGCGCCGGGATGGCCCCCAGCCAGCGCCGCAGTCCCGGCCGTCCACCTGCACCTGGCAGTGGAAGCGGCGTGGATCGGCATGCACCTTGCTCACCTGCTCGCAGCTGTAATGGGGCAGCCCCAGACCGCGAGCCTGGCTCCACTCCTGTAGCGCCGATTTCCAATTGTGCAGATGGGGGTCGGCCAGCAGTTCGGCTCCATCCCGCCGCCAGTGGGGATCCAGCCAGATGTGCACAGCCCCCAGGCCGCCGTCGGCGCCGCCCCAGCTTTCATAGATGGCGCCAATCAGGGCTTCGCAGCACTCGGCCAGCAGGGTGGCGCGGCCGGCCCGATCGCCGGCGGCCACCGGGCCGATGCGCAGCAGCGGCGCCAGGCCGCAGCGCTCCGCCAGTTCGGCCAGCCAGCGATCACTCACCAGCTGGGCCCGCAGGGCCGAGGCCTGGCCGACGCTCAGGCCGGCATGATCCCGGCGCAGGTAGGCGGATGCCGCCAGGCGCAGCACCGCATCGCCCAGGAACTCCAGCCGTTCATGGTTGTAGGCCAGGCCGGCGGAGGTGTGGCTGAGGGCCTCATCCACGGCGCTCAGATCGCGGCCGGAGGCATCCAGGCCAAGGCCGGCCAGGAAGGCGATCAGCGCCCGCTGGCGATCGGGCTTCATGGCTTTACTCAGCTTTGGGCTACAGGGGGTGAAAGCAGGACGTAAGCCGGGTTCTGTTCTCCTCCACTGGCACCGAAGCGCTGGTGGAGGGGGTAGTCATCTGTCTGGGACCGCCGTTGCCGGCGGCCTCGAGCGGCGCGCTTTTGTCGGGACCGGTGTTATGGCCAACCTTGGTCCCTGGGCCTTGCTCCTAGCCGGGGTTTACCGAGCCAGCACCTCTCGATGCTGCTGGTGCGCTCTTACCGCACCTTTGCACCCTTACCTGTGCACGGGTTGCCCCGGGCCATCGGCGGTGTGTTTCTGTGGCACTCTCCTCACGGTCACCCGCACTGGGCGTTACCCAGCAAGCCTGGCCATTGGGGAGCCCGGACTTTCCTCAACCGGGCGCCGCTGCCGCCTTGTAGACCGCAACGACCCCGATCGCGACCACCTCGCCTGCTTTCAAACCCCATAATGCCCATGCGGACCGTCCCCAGGGCTGGCCCGCTCGGGGGCTGTAGCTCAGCCGGATAGAGCGACGGTTTCCTAAACCGTAGGTCGTGGGTTCGAGTCCCGCCAGCCCCGTCCTCCAAAACCCAGTTTATCGCAAGGGTTTGCAGGGAAGCCAAAGCCCCTGCCCCCACCCCTATCTGAGCCACCTGGCTCCGCCAGGGGGGCCAAACCCAAGCGGCAGGGCAGCAGCAGCGCTCTGGCCTGGCCGGATCAGGCCAGGGCCAGGGCTGTGGCAGCAGCCAGCCGGCCTGGCAACCCCAGGGGGAGACCGCAGTGCCAATGGCGCCGGCGGAAGCGCATAGAGCCAACAAATCGAGGTTCCCACAAGCCGCTCCTGACATTTAGGAGCTCAAAGAATATGCACTACGCGATTTCGACCCAAACGCTTAGCCTCAAACATGGCACTATCGGCGCGGGCGATTGTGCCGTCAATGCTCTCCCCTTGACGGCACAAGGTCGCACCAACGCTAATGGTGATACTAATAAACCCGGCTTGAGTATGGATCGGCGTCGCAATCACTTTGCGGATCTTCTCAGCGATAGCCACGGCACTACCCATGGCCTGAACCCCCTGCAATAAAATCAGCAATTCGTCGCCACCAACCCTAGAGGCCAGATCGCTGCTGCGCAGACAAGCCTCAATGCGCTCTGCCACTGCGCAAAGCAATTGATCTCCTACCGCATGCCCAAAGTTGGTATTAATGACTTTAAAATTATCGATATCGCAGAAAAGCACTGCGGTATGCATGCCACTTCTGCGCACACTACGCTGGATATGCTTAAGCTGCCTGAGCAGCTCAGAGCGGTTGAGCAGGCCAGTCAGTTCATCGGTGCGCGCACGATGTTCCAATTTTTCCAAGGCAGACACCTCCGCATCTACGATGTATAAAGAAGCTATCAATCCATCCACCCTGCCGAATTCGTCTTGATAGGGCTTGACGTGCACCTCTCCCCAGTGACATCTATTATTTTTAGCCTTGATTCGGAGTCGGCTCGTCAACCTTCCGCGTTCTTGAATAGCCATATATTGATATTGGCAATCTGGCCGGTCGTCGGCATGGATAAATTCATTCACATGGTGACCGATGCATTCCTCAGGCAACCAACAAAGCAATGGCGTTACCGAGGGGGAAATCCAGACGATATTGCATTCCCGAAGCCTGATTACCACATCGGTGGAATTTTCCGAGAGCAGTCGATATTTCAGCTCCGATTCGGCAAGGGCCATGCGCAGCTGCATCTCTGAGTTGATGTCATGCCAGCAGCCGACATGCCCCACGATCTCGCCACGGCTATTTCGCAGAGAATTAAGAGTGATTGAAAACCACCAAATCTGGCCGGTTTGCTTTCTGAAGCGGGCCTCAAATCGACTACTTCCATGCTTGCTATTTCCAGCCAAAGCGTCGATCAGCTTGCCTTGATCATCAGGGTCGACATACTCCTTCCAATCGTGGCCTTGCATCACTTCTGGCTTGTATCCAAGCAGCTCGCACACGGCTGGAGACACCCAATTAATGTTGCCGCTTGGGCTGATGAAAAAGACAACATCCATTGCATTTTCAATCAGCATTCGATAAGGCTGCTCCAGGTCCGGGCTTTGCTTTGCTTGATCTCGATTCACCGCAGCCAATCTTATTGCTAGCAGTAGGGCGAGTGCCTGCCAGGCAAGAAGCAGCCAGCGGTCAACAGGTAAATTGACGTACCACTGCAATCCGTAAGCAATTATCATTGTCAATATCATGGACCCAATCATTGCCCCCTGCCTGGGCGCAACAAAGCCGATGGCCAGCGCCAAAGAGAGCCGGCAGGAGGGGGGTTGAATATAATTATTCCTGGTTTTTTGGCCATACCTATGTTCCCATACTTATGTTCACATAAAACCAGGGTTGCTCATGCAGTGGCTGCCGCCGGTTTGATCAGGATGCTGGCGAACTTGGCTTGGGGATCGCCAACAGGGCCCAGGGCGCTTGCCGGCCAGCGGTTCTCGGCGGGTGTGACGAGCGTCTCGACGCTGCCGTCAGCCTAGCTAGCCGTTTCTAGCTTGAAATCAACTACCGCAGGTCTTGATGCCACACGACCCTGCCAAGACATCCATGGGCGACACTTCGGGGATCGCCGCCGTGATCCCTTTGGCGAAGGCCCCCACGGGGATTCGGGGCTTCGATGAGATCAGCGGCGGCGGCCTACCCCGGGGACGCTCCACCTTGATCACCGGTGCGGAGGGAGTGGGCAAGACCATCTTCGGGGTTCAGTTCCTGGTGAACGGCGCCCTCCGTTTCCAGGAGACTGGTGTATTGCTGAGCTTCGAGGAATCCGAGTCATCGATTCTCCAGAACGCAGCATCTCTGGGGCTCGACTTGGCCGAACTGGTGCGTACCAGGCAACTGGCGCTGGAGTACCTGCCCACCTACCCGGATGAAACGGAGGCCATTGGCGGCTTCGATTTCGAGGGGCTGTTCCTGCGCCTGGAGCGGGCGATCGATGCGGTGGGTGCCCAGCGGCTGGTGCTCGACCCACTCGAGACCCTGTTGGCCCGTTTCGGCAATACGGAGATCGTGCGCGGCGAACTCCAGCGGCTGCTCGAATGGCTCAAGGGGCGACTGATCAGCGCGGTGATTATCGGCGAAACGGGGCGGCGAGGGGAGCTCACCCGTTTCGGCATTGAGGAATACGTATCGGATTGCGTGATTAAGCTGGAGCTGCGGGTGGAGGCTGAAATCAGCACCCGCTTCCTGAGAATTATTAAGTACCGGGGCTCACCCCATGGCACCAATGAATTCCCCTTCCTGATCTCCGATCGCGGCTTTGAAATCATGCCGATCACATCGGCAAAGCTCGATTACATCGTCTCCCATGAACGCATCAGCACCGGCATTGCACAGCTAGATGGGATGTTGGGGGGTGGATTGTACCGTGGCTCCTGCGCCTTGGTCTCGGGTAACACCGGTAACGGCAAGTCCACTCTGATCGCCTGTGTGCTGTGTGAGGCGACCCGCCGCGGCGAGCGGGCCCTGTTCATCTCCTCGGAAGAATCCGCCTCCCAGCTGATCCGCGACATGGCTTCGGTGGCCATCGATCTCCAGCACTGGCTGGATGCGGGACTACTGCAGATCTGGTCAGAACGGCCGAGCAGCCAGGGCTTGGAGCAGCGCCTCAGAATCCTTGAGCAACTGATCGAAACGTTCCAGCCCCAGGTGGTGGGCATCGATACCGTCACATCCCTGACCCATGTAGGCAATCCAGCAGAGAAAAATTCCATCCTGATACGGGCGATCGAGCTGATGAGGGATAAGCGGATCACCCTGTTGATGAGCGTCCTCACCGAGACAGACCATGACCATGCCAGAGTTGCAGGAATCTCCTCGATCCTCGACACCTGGGTGTTGCTCAAGTGTGTGGAAGGCAACGGCGAGCGCACCCGCCTGGTGGTGGTGGTCAAGAGCCGGGGCAGCTACCACTCGAACCAGATGCGGGAGTTCCGGCTCACCGACCAGGGGCCTGTGCTGGAGGACGTGGTGATCGGTCCGCGCGGGATCCTTACCGGCTCGGCCCGCTTGGTCCACCAGCAAAAGCTGCGTTCCCTTGCCGCCCGGCAGTTGGCCTCGATCCGGCACAAACGCCAGGCCATGGAGCTGCATGTGGCGGAAGTGGAGGCAGAGATAATCTCGATGCGGGCCAAGATCAAACAGGAGTTAGCCCTACTGAATATCGCCAATTCCGAGGAGGCGGCACTCCTGGCTTCGGAGGCGGGCCATCTACTGCGGTTGGAACAACACCGCGGCGAAGAATCATGAGCCAGGATCAAGCCAATCCGCGCTATCTGCTGAACCTCTACATCAGTGGCACCAGCCCCCGTTCCACGGCGGCCCTGCTCAATATTCAGAGCATCTGCGACTGCGAGCTCAAGGGCCAGGTGGAGCTGCTCGTGGTCGACATCCACGACCATCCCGAGCTGCTCAGCGAGGAGCGGATCCTGGCCATCCCCACCCTGATCAAGCGGCTGCCGCCACCGCTGCGGCGCATCATCGGCGACTTGGGCGACAAGCAGCGGCTGCTGCTGTCCCTGGATCTGCAGCCTATCCAGGGTGGGGGGGACCTCCCCGTGAGCAACTCAGATCCCCCGTCAGAGTCCAAGCTGATCGAGGAGCTCCGCCAGCAGCTGGCCGAACTGCAGGATGCCCTGCAGGCGATCCGCAGCGGCGCGGTGGACGCGGTGGTGGCGGGCCAGGAGCTCGATGGCAATTTTCTCTACAGCTCCATCACATCCGATAAGCCCTATCGCCTGATCGTGGAGGCGATGGGGGAAGGGGCCGCCACGCTGTCCCCCAGTGGCAAGATTCTCTACGCCAACCAACAGCTGGCGAGGTTGCTCCACTGCGAACGGGAGAGCCTGATCGGTAGGGCTGTCAGCGATCTGGTGAGCGCCAGCCAGCGGCCCCAGCTGGAGCGCCTCGGCGCCATTGGCGCCGGCCAAACGACCCGGGCGGCCCTGGAGTTGGTGCGGACCGATGGCAGCTGCGTGGCCGTGCTGGCTTCGATGAGTTCCCTGGTGATCAAAGAGGCCGATGGCGCCTTGCTCCGCTGCCTGATCACCGCCGATCTCACCCAGATTCAACTGGCGCAGAAAGAACTAACGGAGTCTGAGCAGAGCTTCCGGATGCTGGCCCTAAACGCCCAAGACGGCATCTTGATCCTCGACTGGAGCAGTGGTCGGATCACCCTGGCCAACCCCTACATCAGCAGGCTCCTCGGTCGTGAGCCCGCAGATCTGGTCGGCAAGCAGCTCTGGGAGATCGGCTCCTTTCTCGACAAAGACAGGGCGATTCGCATGTTCACCGAACTCCAGGACAAGGGCTACGTCCGTTACGAAGACCTCCCCCTGCACTCCGCCAACGGGGCGTTGAAGGAGGTGGAGTTCGTCAGCAACGCCTACCTGGTGGGCGAGCAAAGAGTGATCCAGTGCAACATCCGCGATATCTCCGAACGCCGGGCGGCAGAGCGTCGCTCCCAGGCCTATCAGCAGGAGACGCTGCGCAGCCTCCAGGACATGGTGGCAGCGCTCGTGTCCCTCAGTGAGTCCAGGGATCCCTACACGGCGGGGCACCAGGCTCGGGTGGCGGCACTGGCTCAAGCGATCGCCGAAGAGATGGGTCTGGACAATCACCAGATCGAGGGGATCCGCATCAGTGCCCTGGTGCACGACATCGGCAAGTTCTCCATCCCCTCCGAAATCCTCACCAAACCCACGCCCCTGAAGCAGGAGGAGCAGGCCTTGCTGCGCACCCACGTCCAGGCGGGGGCTGCCGTGCTGCTGCCGATTCACTTTCCCTGGCCAGTGGCTGAGGCCGTGCTCCACCACCACGAGCGCCTCAATGGCAGCGGTTATCCCCAGGGACTGAAGGGGGAGGCGATCAGTTTGGAGGGGCGCATCTTAGGCGTCGCCGACACCATCGAAGCGATGGCAACCCATCGGCCCTACCGCTTCTCCAAGGGGATTGAGGCTGCTCTCGCCACCATCGAGGCCGGCAAGGGCAGCAGTTATGACCCGGCCGTGGTGGAAGCCTGCCTGCGGCTGTTTCGCCAGCAGGGCTACCAGCTGCCGGGCCTGGAGCCGCTGCGCCTGGGCCCCGCCGCCACAGGGTGAATCCAGGCGCTCGTCAGCTTTATCGAGAGCGAGATCACATCCTAGATTAGATTAGATTAGATTAGA
>DGYA01000005.1:22864-42979 GCA_002396505.1 Cyanobacteria bacterium UBA5018
GTTTAGTTTGGTTTGGTTTGGTTTGGTCTGAACTGGACAGGATCGGACAGGATTGGACTGAGTTGCACCCATAAAGCCTGGACATCCAGAAATTAACCTACCCAAATGCAAGCCCGAGTGGAATTACATCTCTGAATCTGGCCAGGCTCCCACCGCCAGCGCCAATCACTTAACCAGTGCCAGCAAGATGCTTAGGCAGACGCTGGAAAACCGCCAATTCCGAGACCCTGCCAGCTGAGACCCTGCTAACTGAGAGCTTGCTAACTGAGAGCCTGGCAGTCGAGAGCCTGGCGCCTGAGAAGATTGGCATTATCATTATTGCATTAGCCTGGCCTCACTTTCCAGAGCTCCCTAGTGACCCCAAGGGATTCATGCCCTTGGCGCTGGTGATTTGCAGCATCTTTGCCTTTCGATTGGCCTGCTTAGCCATGGAGAGGCAATCTAAATTAATAGGAATTTGACGGGCTTGGCCTGCGGCACCTGCCGCTTCAGAATGACGCGACAGCTTTTCCACATATGTGCAACAAATTTGCATTCACCTTGGCAAAACCCTTAAAAACACTTAATGATAGGTTGGTACGCATAGTACCTGAGCCCAGCTAGAACCCAAACTCAATCAAAACAGAGGTGTATTTTGAGCCAGTTATTGCAAAAGCCAACTAAACATCTGTCGCTGCACTGCCCGTCATCATGGCGCCAAACAATGGTCCCCTGCTACCTCGATGAGATCTACAGCTTGGGCGAGCAAGGCCATGTCATCGCAGCGCTGATCCGGCGCTTCCAGGAGGTCAAGCAAGTCGGTACCGATTCGCTGTCCCGCCAAGAAGCGAGTAGGTGGAGAAGCGATTTTTTAATGCCCGTCTACGAGCTTGGCCAGGTCTATTTGCTTGCTTTACAGACCTTTAAGCGGGGCTTTCCGTCGGCTCAAGCTATCATAAGTTCAGCAATAGCATGAGAAAAATGCAGTCTGAGATTGGTAGCATCTGCTGCATCGGCGCAGGCTATGTGGGCGGCCCTACCATGGCAGTAATTGCCGAGCGTTGCCCTCATATTCAGGTAACGGTGGTGGATCTCAATGTCGAGAGAATCGCTGCCTGGAACGATTCAGACTTCTCCCGGCTGCCGGTGTACGAACCCGGGCTCGATGCGGTGGTGGGCCGCTGCCGGGGCCGCAATCTGCACTTTTCCACCGCCGTGGAAGCTGCAGTCGCCGCCGCTGACATGGTGTTTCTCTCGGTGAACACCCCCACTAAAGTCAAGGGCCTGGGGGCTGGACAGGCCAGTGACCTGCGCTGGGTGGAGGCTTCGGCCCGCACCGTGGCGGCCCATGCCCAGGGCCACACGATCGTGGTGGAAAAGAGCACCCTCCCCGTGCGCACAGCCGCTACCTTGCAGGCGATTCTTGGCGAAACCTCAGGCCGGTGCCACACCAATGGGCCTGGGCCCACTTTTTCGGTGCTTTCCAACCCTGAGTTTCTGGCGGAAGGCACAGCTATGACCGATCTCGCAAATCCCGATCGGGTGCTGATCGGCGGCGAGGACCCGGAGGCGATTGAGGCCCTGGCAGGGATCTACGGCCATTGGGTAGCTCCTGAGAAGATCCTGCGGACAAATTTGTGGAGCAGTGAGCTCTCCAAGCTCACGGCCAATACCTTCTTGGCCCAAAGGATCAGCTCTATCAACAGTATTGCCGCTTTGTGCGAGGCCACGGGCGCCGATGTGCGGGAGGTGGCTAAGGCCATCGGCAGCGACAGCCGGATTGGTGCCAAATTTCTGCAGGCCGGCCCTGGCTTTGGCGGCAGCTGCTTTCAAAAAGATATTCTCAGTCTGGTGTATCTATGCCGCCACTACGGCCTCGAGGAGGTGGCGGCCTATTGGCAGCAGGTGGTGGCGCTCAACACCTGGCAGCAACACCGCATTGCCCGCTTGGTGGTGAACAAACTGTTTGGCACCGTCAACGGTAAGCGTTTAGCGGTATTGGGCTTTGCCTTCAAAGCTGACACCAACGACACCCGTGAATCTCCAGCAATTCGCATATGCCGTGATTTGCTGGAGGAGGGGAGCCAGCTGGTAATCGTGGATCCCAAAGTGGCGCCGGCCCAGATCGCCAAAGACCTGGGCCAGGGGCCGAGGGCCCAGGGCCCCGATGGCGGCGGAGGTTGCGGTTGCGGTGGCGGTGGCGGTGGCGGTTGCGGTGGAGCTGGAGCTGGAGCTCGCGGTTGGCAGATGGCGAGCAACGCCTTGGAGGCGGCATCAGGGGCGGATGGGGTGTTGCTGCTCACCGAGTGGGCGGAGTTCGGAACCCTGGATTGGGGAGAGATCGCGGCGGTGATGCGCCGGCCAGCCTGGCTGTTTGATGCCCGTGCCAAGGCCGATGCCAGGGCCGCTCGGGCGGCGGGGCTCAAGGTGTGGCGCCTGGGGGAGGGTTGAGCCAATGCCCGCTTCCCTAACGCGCAACTTGATCACTGGCGGTGCCGGCTTTGTGGGCTCCCACCTGGTGGACCGGCTGATGCAGGCCGGTGAGGAGGTGATCTGCCTCGATAACTACTTCACTGGCCGCAAGGCCAACATCGCCCAGTGGATCGGCCATCCCCGCTTTGAGTTGATCCGCCACGACGTAACCGAGCCCATCAAGCTCGAGGTGGATCGCATCTGGCATTTGGCTTGCCCGGCCTCACCGGTGCACTACCAGTTCAACCCGATCAAGACGGCTAAAACCAGCTTCCTGGGCACCTACAACATGCTGGGTTTGGCCCGCCGGGTGGGGGCTCGACTACTGCTGGCCAGCACAAGCGAGGTCTATGGCGATCCGGAGGAGCATCCCCAGCCCGAGAGCTACCGGGGCAGCGTCAATACGATCGGCATCCGCAGTTGCTACGACGAGGGCAAACGCATCGCCGAAACCCTCTGTTTCGACTACCGGCGCATGCACGGCAGCGAGATCCGAGTGGCGCGGATCTTCAACACCTACGGGCCCCGCATGCTGCCAGACGATGGCCGGGTGGTGAGCAACTTCATCATGCAGGCCCTGCGAGGTGATCCCCTAACCCTCTATGGCGGTGGCAGGCAAACCCGCAGTTTTTGCTTCGTTGACGATCTAGTGGAGGGGCTGATCCGCTTGATGAATGGCTCCCACACCGGCCCGGTCAACATCGGCAATCCGGCGGAGTTCACGATCAAACAATTGGCGGAGTTAGTGCGCGATCGCATTAACCCTTCCCTGGTGTTTGTGGATCATCCCCTGCCCCAGGACGATCCCCTGCAGCGCCAACCGGTGATCGATTTGGCCAGCGCCGAATTGGGCTGGGTCCCAACGGTGCCCCTGGAGCATGGCCTGGAGCCCACCATTGCCTACTTCCGAGAGTTGCTTGCACGATGAAAAAAACCAACTGCGGGACAGCCTGGAGCCGGAAATGCGACGCAGGCAGTTGATCCTCGGGGCGGCCCTGGGACTGACCAGCTGGGGCCTGGCCCGGGCCGCCCAGCCAGGGGCGGGCGCCAGCCTCAAAGCGGCGGCGGCCCGCAGCCACCGCCCCTGGGGAGTGGCGATCACCGAGGCCCAGCTGCAGGATCCTGCCTTCAGCGCCCTGGTACTCGCCCAGGCGGCAATGATCGTGCCGGAGTCGGAGATGAAATGGGATGGGCTTGAACCGGCGCCGGGCCGCTTCAATTTCAGTGCGCCGGATCGGCTGCTCCAGTTCGCCCGTCGCCAGGGCCTGCAGATGCGCGGCCACACCCTGGTGTGGCATCAACAGCTACCCGATTGGGTGGTGGCACTGCCACCGGCGGAGACCAAGCAGGCGCTCGAGAGCTACATCACCACAGTGGTAAAGCATTATCAAAATAGCTTGCATTCGTGGGATGTGGTGAATGAACCAATCGCCGAAGATGGCAGCGGATTACGGCGCAGTCTCTGGCTGGAGCGGCTCGGCCCAAACTACATCGACCAGGCCCTGAACTGGGCCCACCAGGCCGACCCAACCGTTCCCCTGCTCATCAACGAGTTCGGACTGGAAGGGGATGATCCGGCGAGTGAACAAAAGCGCCAGCAGATGCTGGTATTGCTGCGCGAACTGCGCCAACGCCAGGTCCCCATCCAGGCCCTCGGCCTGCAGGCCCATCTCTATGCCACGCCGACAGGACCGACCTTTCAGCGGCTGCCCGCCTTCCTGCAGTCCCTGGCCGATCTCAACCTCGACATCCAGGTAACCGAACTGGATGTGAATGACAGAATGCTGCCGGCTTCCATTCCCGAACGGGACGCCCGCATCGCCGCGATTTACGGCGATTTCCTGACAACTGTTCTGCAGCAACCCCGGCTAAAAAGCATTACAAGCTGGGGCCTCAGCGATCGTTACACTTGGCTGAATCAGTACTTCCCTCGCCAGGACGGATTGCCGCAGCGACCCCTACCCTTCGACTCGGCCAACAAAGCCAAGCCAGCAACGCGCAGCATTTTAGCCGCATTGAATACCAACAAGTCCTGATAAACCCTGACAACCGAGTGAAAGCCCCTAGCCTCATAGCCAATGAGCGAAATCATCTTTATTGCATGGAACTTCGCGCCAACTCAACTTCTATTTGGAACGCAATTCCCAGGAGCATAATTCAAAGGAGCATAATTCCAAGGAGCACAATTCCCAGGTGACAGAACCGCCCAGCCCCGAATCAACCACCGCAGGGAAATCAATCTCGTCTGTTCCGGACAAAAACGACCCGGTCGCAAACGACGATGACCGCTCTCCCAGAAGCCGTGGAGCTGAAATCCTGATCATTTTGATTGGATCCACTCTGCTGGTTCTAGCCGGGATCATCGCGCCCAATTTCCTCAAGGCACGATCACGCGATGCCGTGATTAACGCCAACCCAATTACGATCCGAACCCCGATCACCGGCACGCTGCAATCGCTGCCCAAGGCCACAGGCCTGGAGGTTCACCAGGGCCAGGAGCTTGCCGTGATCCGCAACACCAGCACCAACCGCGACCAACTGGAACGGCTGCGCACCGAGCTGCAGGCGGCCCGGAGCCGCCAGGCAGACCTGCGCGGCCAGGAACTATCCCAGAGGCAGCTGGTGGCGGAGATTCGGGTCGATGCCGAACGGCAGCGGGTTCTGGAGATCCGCCGCAACCGCCAGGATCTCCTGCAAACCACGGCAGACCTGCGACGCGCCCAGGCTGAGCTGGCCTTCGCCAAACGAGAAACAAGACGCATCGAGGCCCTGTTCCGCACCGGCGTCCTCGCCGCCAACGTCTACGACCGCGCCCGTACCACTGAGCAGGAGCGGCGCAGTGAGTTAGCGGTCCTCGAAGCCAAGCTGCTCAGCGGACGCACCGACCTGGAGGCCGCGACCAACAACCTGGTGCTGCGTACCAACCGCAGTGGCTCCGATCCCGCGGTGCGCCTGCAGGAAACCAAGCGCAACCTCCAGTCCCTGCAGGGCGACTTATACACGCAGGATCAGCGGGTGAAGGGCTTGGAGCGGCAGCTGACCGCAGCCAGCCAGGCATGGGAGAAGCTGCGCATGAGCGTGCTGCGCAGCCCACGTCAGGCCGTGGTCTGGGAACTGCAGGCGCAAGCCGGCGATCTACTAGAGGCCATGCAGCCCGTGATCAAACTGATCGATTGCGGGAACCGCTGGGTCACCACCTACGTGGCGGAAAACGATCTGAACCGGCTGCGCATCGGCTCGGCCGCCAGGGTCGAGTTAGTGGGAAGGCAATTGACCCTGCGGGGTGAAGTGCAGTCGATCCGCTCCGGCATCGGGCGGCTGCGCCTCGGTGAGGCCCCGCTGGTGCCGATTCCGATCAACCTGACAAGGGAAAGTGAGGTGCGGGTGCGAATCCTCAACGATGTTCCAGCCCCACCGCTGCAGTTCTGTTATGTGGGCTATACGGGGCGGGTGATTTTTTAGCGATGAGAATTCTTAACCCGTTTCCAGAAGCGAATAGCCCGCGCCGCATCTCCCCCTGGGTATGGGGATTTTTGGTGGTCTCCATGGTGTGCCTGTTCCTGGCCCTGGTGCTGGCGAATCTGCAGTTTGAGCTGGTGGCGCTAAGGCCACTCAATCCTCTTGAAACGCGCAAACTTCCGGAGCCATGGGCTATACCCAACGACTGGAAACATACCGTTCAACCGTCCATGGTTGCCCTGGGCATTCTGCTGGGCATGAGCATGGCTCCCCGGCGCCCCTGGGCATACCTGCTGGGGTCAATACTGCTCAGCGGATTCAGCCTGCGCTATTTCATCTGGCGATCAACAACCCTGAATACAGCCCACCCATTAAGCCTCACTTTCAGCCTTGCACTTTTTCTGATCGAGATCATTTCCCTGCTGAGCATTAGCCTCCAGTTTTATCCCTCGCTTTTCTTCGATCCGAAACCCAGGATCCGTCAAGCTGATAAATACTGTCAAGCCGGGATCGAGCATCCCCCCTCGGTGGACATTTTCATTCCAACCTACAATGAATCCGTCAAGATGGTGCGAAGAACGGTGCTGGCATGCCGCAGCATAAATTATCCAAACAAGAAAATCTATATTCTAGATGATGGCCGCCGAGACGAGATGGCCGATCTAGCCTCTGAAGTAGGAGTCAATTACCTGCGCAGGCCGGACAATCTCAACCGCAAAGCCGGAAACCTGAACCATGCCCTTGGGTGCACTCAAGGGGAGCTAATCGCTGTTTTCGACTGTGACTTCATCCCCTTCAGGAATTTTTTAAATCGTACTATCGGCTTTTTCAGTGATTCCAGGGTAGCCCTGGTCCAGACCCCGCAGCATTACTTTAATCCCGACTTTCATATGCGAAATCTTGGGCTTAATTTGCTAATGCCAAGCGATCTAGATAGTTTTTTCCATTACAATCAAGTCATACGTGACCACTTCAATGCGGTGATCTGCTGCGGCACATCCTATGTGGCCAGACGGGAGGCACTGGTTTCAGCGGGTGGTTACTTCAGCAAGTGCATCGTGGAGGATTACCAGACAGGCACCCGTCTGATGATCAAGGGTTGGCGCATTATCTACCTAGATGAGATTCTTAGTCTCGGCGAAGTTCCACGCACCTTTCGCGACTATATCGACCAGCGACTGCGCTGGCTGCAGGGCAATGTCCAAATCTATTTCTGCTGGAGAGACTTGCCGATTTGGACCAGGCTGGGAATCTGGCAAAAATCCTTCTACGTAAGCCAGGCAATTTACTGCTTCATGCCACTTTTTCGCACCGGCTATATTGTACTTCCCTTGTTAAGCTTTGCGCTCGGTTTCAGCCTGATTGTAGCCCCGCCATCAGAGTATCTCTTCTATGGACTTCCGTTCACGATAATCCTGCATGGTATTTTGTCGTGGCAGAGCAAGAACCACTATTCACAGATCTGGACCGAGATCTATGAATCTCTATTCTGTGTTCCGGCTCTTGGTCGACTGGCTCGCATGATCAGGAATCCGATGGGCCACATCGGCAGCCTAGTGACCAACAAAGATACGGTACAAAATCGGCAAAGCATGGATCTAGGGCTGGCCTGGCCACTGCTGGTTTATCTGCCGATCTTCACTGTGACCATGTTCATGCGCTATGGCTTGCCATTGATTGATCCGAGCTGGATGCGTTCCTCTTTCGAGGGAGAAGAGGTGATGCTGGCTTGGAACGTCTACAACGCGATCGTTATTTTTGTCTGTGTGCTGGCCTGCATCGATCGACCCGTGCGGCGCAAGCACGATCGTTTTCCGTTGGAAACGGTCGCCTGTCTTCGGATCGGCTCCCAGGTTGCTTGGGGCGTGACCCGGGATCTTTCGGAAAGCGGCCTGTCCATGGCTTTGATCGACTCCATGATTGCTGCGGATGGCAAAGATGCCGTGGTGGAGCTGCCCCAGAGCAAACTGACACTACCCTCTAAAATTTTAGGGCAGAGAAACCATAAAGGCTATTCGGTGCTACGCCTTGGCTTCCTACCGCCATCAACGGAGCAGGAGGAGGCCCTGATCCATCTGCTTTACAACGAAAATGTTTGGTTCCATAAGTTGAAACGCGTCGGAATTATCGATTCCTTTTTGATCATGATCGGCAGTGCCTGGCGGGCAGAGCCCCTGGTCAGGCGCTTTTGATGCGGGCGGGCAATCGATTCTATCTGGCCTACAGGTCGTCATATACAAAATACCGTGGCTGCGAGCTAGGGCAGGACGACCGCCAAACTCAGCCCAAAAATTTTTTTTAATCAGCCCCAGCTGAAGCCCAGACTCGCTTCACGGCCACACTGGCTTCAAGGCCAATATGGCTCAGAGATACAGGGTAGGCTTGCGTCCCCACTGGCCAGCAAAAGTGCTGAAGGAGGAGCCAACTGTGCCAATGATGGAATCACATTTAGCCAACATATAAAGATCACAGACGGCATCAAAAAGGCCCGTAAGCCTGGCCTGCTTGGTGGTGTCTTCGCTGGCGGCCCGGTTGGCTTCGATCCAGTGGTGATCGAGACTTAGGGCCCGAGGGCCTAGGATAGCCATGGCCTGCTCCAGCGAAGCTGGATTATCGCAGGCCAAAAATACTCTGCCATCGGGATATTGCTTGAGGAAGCTACCGGCGTAGCTGGGGATGTCATTTTTCAGCGGTGGCAATCCTTTTCTGGCCCGCAGATCAACCATGTCCGTACGACGAATATGGCTTCCCAGGCTGGGAGACCCAGTGGCTTCACCTTGCCCCATCAGTGCTTCCACTCGCTGTACTACGGCATTGATAGGGGTGAGCAATTGATAAAATTGCGCCACAAAGCCGTCAAAGGTGGCCCTATCCACCTGTCCCCGACCATGGGCTTGAAAGGTGAGCTCAGGTGGCGAGCCGCAATGGGTGGGTCGCTGGGCCGAAGTGGAGGTGACGATGCTGAGGGTTTGATCGTTTGCCTTAGGCAGCTGGCCTACGAACAGGGCCCCGGGAATCGGCAGGAATACCTCATCAATTAGCCCGGGACAACTCGGGTCGGCCTCCCATGTATAAAACAATTCCCAGTTTAATGACTTGGATAATGCGTAGTATCCAGCCAAACCGCGCAGTCGGTTGCAGAGGCCAAACCTGCTTTTAAATGTTACGTGAATGGATGCCGTCATTGCAGAGAAATAACTTATTCAGGCCTAGCCTGGCAGTTTATACTCCCAGTTTACTGGCCGGCCTGGGTCTCTTGTCAATTGACCCGACAAAGCCTTCCCCCTGGCCTTATCGCCTTCAGCTGGACAGTATTAGTCTGATCGCTGTATGGACAGAATTAGCCTGATCGCTATTTTGAATTTTTCCGATGTCTGCTCCTTTGGCAGCAGAGCGCAAAATGGTCTTGAACCGGCCCGGATGGCCAGTCTGCCAGTGTCCACGCCTGCCCAGGTTAGAAAGTCCGCGAATTATCAGTTTTCCATTGCTTTTCTAACGGGATGAATCAGGGAAAGAGTGAGGAAAGATCTAGAGAATCCGAGCCGCTACCAACCGATTCCTGACGTCGCAAGGGCTCTCAGGGGCAAGTCCCTAGCAATGGCGATTTTCTAGAGTCTGCCTAGATCGATGAATCCGCTAGCTGCAGCTGATTTGCCTCAGCTTTTGGGTCGTTGCCCCCCAGGCCGCTGGTTATGGTCTAGGGTGAGAATCCCGGTAGAAGCCGGCGGGCACGCCAAGTTCTTGCTGCCCGCAATCTCGATGCACCCGCTTTCGTGGTGCTGCGAGTTGCTGGAACCAGCACCGAGCCCCCTCCTGCGCTTCTTGGAGGCGGCCCACCAGGTTCACCCCGACTGCCCGTGCGAGTCCTGCGAGGGAAAGGCAGCCGCCCGGTGCGCGATCCATATCCGTTTTTGTTCTGTTTTGTGATGACTAATTCAATTTTGTCGATTTTTGCCCAGGGCCAAACTGCCCTGCCCCGTGCTGTCCAGCGCCCCTTGCAGGCTTTACTCCAGGGCCAGACAGCCGCTGTCATGCCGGCCAGTCGCCCGGACAATCGCCCGGCCAATCACCCGGCCAGTGGCCTTCCGTTGGCCAGCCATGCCATCGCTGGCAATGCTTGGGGCTCCAGCTCACCCCCAGGTCAGCGCCGGGTGCCCTGCTGCAGGCTGCAGCCCCTAGCCGCCCCTAGCTGGGAGGAACTGCTCGGTCGTCGCTGATGCCAGCATCTCCCAGCTGGTCTGGGGTCGCTAGCCTGAGGCAAGTCGGCTCCCCGCGATGACCTCGCTGCACGACCTGCGTCTGCGCTTGTTGGTGCAACAAGAGAGTGAGCAACTGGTTGACAGCCAACCGGACGAGCTCGACCTCTCCGTGGTGCAGGCCCGCTGTCTGTGCTGGCTGGCCGTGTTGGCCGAGGCCCACGAGGCCCAGGCCTGTGAGGCCGAGCACCACGGCGATGTGGAGCAGGCGATGGGCTGGTTTGCTGATGCGATGAGGCTGCGCGACGTGATCAACCTGGTGTCCTCGATCGAGATTCCCCTGCCTGCTGCCCATGAGGAAGGGGAGGATGGCGATTCACTGGCCGCCTGATGCCATGATGGAGATTGTCAGAACAAGGGAGTGCGGTGCCAGAAGAGCCCTGCCAGTGCCCTGATTGCCAGAGGTTTTATCGGGAACACGACCGATTGATCCGAGAGCATCCCACCCTGCGCCAGCAGCAGGAGCTCAATTGGGCTGCGCTGCAGTCCTTCCGCACCCTGGCTGGCCGGGTACTGGAAGAGCTGCAGAAGCAACACGGCGATGGGGAGCAGCCAGCTGCTGGCCAGGTCCCGGAACCTACGGCTGCCCCGGTCGTCTCTGCCCCTGGCGCCGCTGCCAGTGCCTCCGGAGAGGGGGATGCGATCCAGCAGGCGATGCTGGATCTGGAGAACATCAATGCCCACCTCTTCTCGATTGAGGTGCTGATGGAGCGCATCTTTGATGTGCGAGTGCCCGACGAGGTGGAAAAGACCTTTCGAGAACTGGCTGGCGAGCTAGCCCCCGATCCACTCAATGCCGATCGCCTGCGGCTCAACCGCCTGCTCCATCAAACCCCCGACCTCCCCGATCGCAGCTAAACAAGGGCTCAGCCGTAATCCCTGGGCAAGCGGCGATCAAGTGCCAGTAGAGATTTTGCTGGCGCTATGCAATCGGGGCTAGTGCAAGCTTGCACCAACCCTGATTAGTGGCCTATCAGTCGATCTCGCAGGTGATCGTGACCGGAAACTCATCGGCTTGCCAAATTCGCTGGGCGTATTCCCGGATCGACCGGTCTGAGGAGAAATAGCCCATTCGTGCCGTATTCAACAGGCTCATCCGATTCCAGCGGTTGCGGTCGGACCAGGCGCGATTCACTGCATCCTGGGCTCGCATGTAGTCGCCAAAATCGGCTAAGACAAAGAAAGGATCGTGGCCGGTGAGATTTTGCAACAGGGGCTTGAACAGCTCGCCATCGCCGTTGCTGAAATGCCCCTGCTCGATCAGCTTCAGCACCTCGCCCAGATCCGAGTGATTGGGAATCAACTCCCAGGGCCTGTAGTTATGGCGTAGCGCTTCTATCTCTTTGGTGGTTTTGCCAAAAAGGAAGAAGTTCTCCTCGCCAACTTGCTCGCGAATTTCAACATTGGCGCCATCTAAGGTGCCGATGGTCAGGGCGCCATTCATGGCAAATTTCATATTGCCAGTCCCCGATGCTTCCAGACCTGCGGTGGAGATTTGTTCGGAGAGGTCGGAGGCGGGATAGACCCGCTCACCCAGCTTCACGTTGTAGTCAGCCAGGAACACCACCCGCAACCGCCCTTGCATATCTGGATCGGCATTGATCGTTTCGGCAATGCCATTAAGAAAGCGAATGATCAACTTGGCCATGTAATAACCAGGAGCTGCCTTGCCGCCAAAGATCACTGTGCGCGGTGCCATGCCTTCGGCTAGGCCATGCTTGATGCGCAAGTATTGGGCGATCACCTGCAGGGCATTGAGGTGCTGGCGCTTATACTCGTGAATACGCTTCACCTGCACGTCAAACAGAGAGGCGGGATCCACCGAAAAGCCATTGTGGCGATGGATATAGTTGCTGAGCTTACGCTTTACCGTCAACTTGGTGGCCTCCCACTGCTCTAGGAAGGAGTTGTCGTCGACCAAACCCTCCAGGCCGCGCAGTTTATCGAGATCTTTTACCCAGCCATCACCTATCGCATTGGTGAGTAGCTTAGACAGCTCAGGATTGGCCAGAGCCATCCAGCGCCTGGGGGTGACGCCGTTGGTGACATTGGTGAATTTATCGGGCCAGAGGTTGGCAAAATCCTTAAGTAGCTGGGTGCGCACCAGTTCGCTATGCAGCGCCGCCACTCCATTGACATGGTGGCTGGCCACCGTGGCCAGGTGGGCCATGCGCACGGCCTTAGCACCGTCTTCGTCGATGATCGATAGCTGCCGCAGGATTTGCTCATTACCGGGATACTTGAATCGCACCTGCTGCAGGAAGCGGCGATTGATCTCATAGATCAATTCTAGATGGCGTGGCAGTAGTGAACCGAATAGTTTCAGGCCCCACTTCTCCAGGGCCTCGGGCATCAGGGTGTGGTTGGTATAGGATAGGGATCGAGAGGTGATGTCCCAGGCCTGCTCCCAGCCGAGATGTTTATCATCGATCAGCAGTCGCATCAGCTCGGCCACCGCGATCGCTGGATGGGTGTCGTTGAGCTGAACGGCCCAGTGATCGGGAAATTCCTGTACCGGGATCCGGCGGGCATCCAGGCTGCGGATCATGTCCTGCAGGGAGCAGCTCACAAAGAAGTGCTGCTGCTTGAGCCGCAGGCGGCGGCCCTCGTCGGTGCCGTCATTGGGATAGAGCACCTTGGAGAGGGTTTCGGAGCCCACCTTCTCCTCCACGGCGCCGTAGTAATCGCCAATATTGAATGCATAGAAATCAAAGCTTTCGGTGGCGTCAGCCCGCCACAGCCGCAGCCGGTCGCAGGTGTTCACCCGGTAGCCCAGCACCGGCACATCGTGGGGTATGCCGATGGCGTGCTCGCCTGGAATCCAGCGCACCCGATAGTTGCCATGCTCGTCGCGGTAGGTCTCGGTGCGCCCCCCGAAGCCCACGAAGCAAGCCTGGTCGGGATGGGGAATCTCCCAGGGCCAGCCACTCTTTAGCCACTTATCGGTGATCTCCACCTGCCAACCGTCGCGGATCAGTTGATCGAAGATGCCGAACTCGTAGCGGATGCCATAGCCGGTGGCTGGAATTTCCAGCGAGGCCAGCGATTCGAGAAAACAGGCCGCCAGGCGCCCCAGGCCGCCATTGCCCAGGCCTGGCTCCTCCTCCACCTCCAGGATCTCATCGACATTGGCGATGCCAAAGCGGCGCAGGGCCTCGCTGGCCGCCTCTTGCATGCCCAGCATCAACAGGTTGTTGCCCAGCTGGGGACCAATCAGAAATTCCGCCGACATATAGGCAACCACCCTGGTGGGGGTGGCCGCCAGGGCCTCTATGCCGGCCAGGTAGCGGGTCATCAGCCGATCCCGCACCGCGTAGCTCAGCGCCATGTAGAGGTCGTGGCGGGAGGCGGCCGGGGCGAGCTTGCCCAGGGTGTAAAAGAGGTGTTCGGTCATGCCGTCGAACACGTCGTCGGCCTCCAGACCGCTGCGATCGGCGTCCGCGTAGCAGCCCGGGGTGGGAAGGCGCAGGTTGATGGGTTGGTGCTCGTTCATTTCCTTAGTGATCTCCACAGTCATCGCCTTGTCATCAAACCCGCCCCATGACCGTAGCTATGGCCATGGCTGGGGTCTTTGGGCAGATGCGTAGATCCACATAGCCAGGGCGCTGACCGCTCTTGGGGCCCGTTGGTGCAGATATGCCTACTAAGGGAGTTAAGCCAGTCACTGCGGGATAGACCCGGACTGGCTGGCAGGCCCGGCTTAGCTGGCAGACCAGCAATCACAGATCCACATCTGGATGTCAGCTCAGCCTGCTGATTTCGGCGTTACCAATTCAGGCGCCCCTAGGGTCGGCGCCAATGCCCCCTGCCTAGAGCCCGATGTCCCTGCCTGCGTTGCTCTTGGACATCGGCAGTCACCAAATGGAGGTGGTCGAAACCTTGATCCAGGTGGGTCGCTTCCTGGTGATCTTCCTGGCGGCTCGGGCGCTGGCCGAACTGATGGTGCGCCTGCAACTGCCCACCATCCTGGGGGAACTGGTGGCCGGCGTGCTGCTGGGGGTTTCGGGCCTGCATCTAATCCTGCCGCCAGACAGCCAAGCCCAGCTCAGTGAAGCGGCAGTGCAGCTGCTTGCGGCCATCTCCGGGGCAGAGCCTGGCCAGATCGGTGCCATCTATGCAGAAACCTTCCCCAGCCTGCTTTCCGTAGCTCAGATCGGGCTATTTGCCCTGCTGTTCCTCACCGGTTTGGAGTGCGATCTAGATGAGCTGATGGCGGTGGGGCTGCAGGCCAGCACCGTGGCCGTCACCGGCGTGCTGGTGCCCTTCGCGCTGGGTACTGGAGGCCTGTTGCTGCTGTTTCAGCTGCCGCTGATTCCGGCGGTGTTCGCCGGGGCGGCGATGACCGCCACCTCGATCGGCATCACCGCCAGTGTGTTCGGCGAACTGCAATGGCTCAAGCGCCGCGAGGGTCAGATCGTGATCGGCGCCGCCGTGCTCGACGACATCCTCGGCATCGTGATCTTGGCGGTGGTGGTGGCCCTGGCCGGCGGCGGCGGCTTCTCCCTGAAACCGCTATTGGCTCTGGTGGCTGCCGCCGCCGCCTTCGTTGTCGCCTCCATCCTGCTCAGCCGCCGGGCGGCCCCTGCCTTTGATTGGCTGATCGATCGGCTGCGGGCCCCCGGCGATGTGGCCGTAGCCGCCTTCGTGGTGCTCACCGGCAGTTGCTTCGTGGCCCAGGCCATCGGCCTGGAGGCAGCCCTAGGGGCCTTCGCTGCGGGCTTGATCCTCAGCGGCTCAAAGCACAGAAAGGCGATCGACACGGCCGTCAAGCCCCTGGTGGCCCTGTTTGCCACCGTCTTCTTCGTGCTTATCGGCACGGGCATGGACCTATCGGTGCTCAATCCCTTCGAACCGGCCAATCGCCCCGGCTTGGTGATGGCCGCCTTTCTGCTCGTCGTGGCCGTGCTGGGCAAGGTGGTTTCGGGCTGGAGCTACCTCAGTGCCGAGCCCAGCAATCGCCTGGTGGTGGGTCTGGGGATGATGCCCCGCGGCGAGGTGGGGCTGATCTTTCTGGGCCTCGGCAGCCAGGCCGGACTGCTCAACTCCTCCCTGGAGGCGGCGATTCTGCTGATGGTGATCGGCACCACCTTCCTGGCCCCGATCCTGCTGCGGTTGGTGATCAAAACTCCGCCCAGTGGTGATCCCGGCGGCGATGCCAGCGCCGATGCAGATGCCGATACAGACACGGGTGCTGAGGTTGCTGGGGCAGCCAAGGCCCCCGCCTGAGGGCGGGTTCGGCTAATCAGACCTGAGGGCGGGTTCAGCTAATCAGGCCTGAGGGCCGGTTCAGGCTTCTGGGTCGCGGCTGCCGGCGAGGGCAAAGGCCAGGCCCCCCAGGGCCGCCATCAGCCCCAGGCTGCCGGCCCAGCCAGGGCCCAGGCACCAGCTCAGCAGCAACACGGCCACCACCGCCACGGCCAGGGCCAGCAACAAACTGCTCAGTACCAGGGCTAGCTGCTGCAGGGCCGGCGGCAGCGAGCCGGCCGCCAGGCTGTCTTCCAAGCGTGCCAGCGGAGCGCTCAGGGGCAGATACAGGGCCAGGGCCCACAGGGCAATGGCGGGCAGCATGCCGCTCCAGTCGGGGCCGATGGCGGGCAATGGCTGATCGCTACTGCTGCCTAGCATCCATCACCCCGCTTGCATGTCTGGTGCCAATTCAGCCCTGGAGCCATCTGGGCCATCCCGTGCATGCCCTGATGGAGGGGCCCGAGCAGCCCAGCGGGCCGGCCGTTTTGCTGGTGCATGGCTTCGGGGCATCCACCGACCATTGGCGCTACAACATCCCGGTGCTGGCCCAGCGCCATGAGGTGCATGCCATCGACCTGCTGGGTTTTGGTCGCAGTGCCAAGCCCGCCGGTCTGGCCTACGGCGGGGCCCTGTGGCGCGATCAGCTGGCGGCCTATGTGCGGGAGCGGATCGCTCGGCCCACGGTGCTGGTGGGCAACTCCCTGGGGGGCTTTGCCGCCCTGGCGGCGGGGGTGGCTCTCCAGGAGCAGGCGGCCGGGGTGGTGCTGATCAATGCCGCTGGTCCCTTTGCAGACGAGCAGCAGCAGCCGGGGGGCTGGGGGGCCATCGCCCGCCGCACCGTCGCCAGCGCCCTGCTCAGCAGTCCGCCGCTGCAGCGGCTGCTGTTTGAGAACCTGCGTCGTCCAGCGACGATTCGCCGCACCCTGCGCCAGGTGTACATCGACAAGACCAACGTCGATGAACAGCTGGTGGAATCGATCCGGCGGCCCTCCCTAGATCCCGGCGCCTTTGGGGTGTTTCGCACCGTTTTCGATATTCCCAAGGGAGAGCCCCTCGATGCCCTGTTCGCCGAGCTGAGCTGCCCCCTGTTGCTGCTCTGGGGCATCCGCGATCCCTGGATCAATGCGGCCGGTCGCCGGGCCGCCTTCCAGCGCCATGCCCCAGCGGCCACCAGCGAGGTGGTGCTGGAGGCGGGCCACTGCCCCCACGACGAGGTGCCCGAACTGGTGAATCGGGCCCTGTTGGAGTGGCTGGCGGCCCGCGGGTAACGTCTAAGCCTTCCGCCGTGGCCCAGCCGATGGCCAGCATCGGCCGTAAGCGCCGCTTCCTGTTATTTGGCGCTTTGAATGTGGCGCTCACCAACCTGCTGCTGCAATTGCTGCTCTGGTGTGGTGTAGCCACCGGGCTGGCCACCTTGGGGAGCCAGCTGCTCAACCTGGGCTTGGGTTACCTGCTCTACGGCATTCATGTGTTTCGGGTGGCCAGCTTGCAGGGGCGCTCGGCCCTGGCCTACGCCGCCCTGGCCCTGCTGCTCTGGGGCTTGAACTGGGGTGGCATCCAGGGCCTGGCTGGGCTGGGCTGGCCCCGCAACTGGGCTGCCCTGGCCCTGGTACCGCTGTTGGCGGCCATCTCCTACCGACTGCAGCGCCAGTGGGTCTTCCCCGAGCCGGCAGCTGCCGCGGCCCTGCATTTGCGCCCATGACTTTGCGCCCGTGACCAACCAATCCCCCAGGCCGCTGCTATCGGTGGTGATTCCCTGCTTCAACGAAGCGGCCACCATCGCCCAGCTGATTGAGCGGGTGCGCCAGGCACCGGTGGCCTCCAAGCAGATCATCGTGGTGGATGACGGCTCCAGCGATGGCACCCGCGAGCAGCTGCAGCGGCTAGAGCCAGCTGCGGATCTGACCCTGCTTTTCCATGGTCTAAACCAGGGCAAGGGTGCGGCCCTGGCCACCGGCTTTGCTGCGGCACGAGGAGAGATCTGCATCGTGCAGGACGCAGATCTCGAATACGACCCAGCCGAATATCCCCTGGTGATTGGCCCGATTGTGGCTGGCAAAGCTGACGTGGTCTTCGGCAGCCGCTTTCAGGGCGCCGCCCCCCATCGGGTGGTGTACTTCTGGCACCGGGTGGGCAATGGCTTTCTCACCCTGCTCAGCAATATGTTTACCGATCTAAATCTCACCGACATGGAGACCTGCTACAAGGCCTTCCGCACGGAGATTATCCAGGCAATTGCCATTAAGGAGAAGCGGTTTGGCTTTGAGCCAGAGATCACCGCCAAACTAGCCAAGCGCCGATACCGAATTTACGAGGTGGGCATTTCTTACTACGGTCGCACCTATGACGAAGGCAAAAAGATAGGCTGGAAAGATGGGGTGAGGGCTATCTGGTGCATACTTAAATATAATGTGTGGTCCGATTAGCGCCCCCTGAGCAAGCCCTGGAAAGCCTGGGCAACACCCAATGGAGCCCTGATGCCGCGGGCGGGGGCTGACTCAGTCCAGGGCTGCCAGGGGCTTTGGTTGTACGCCCGGTAGCCGCCCCCGGGCCAGCTGTTGGAGCGGGTCGAATTGGCGCTTCACGGCCTCGATCAGGGGCCGCGATGGGGCGTCGAGCCAGGCCGCCAAGGCACTGGCTGCCGGCTGGCGCAGCACCGTCAGGTAGCCGCCGAGCTCGTGGGTGCGACGCCTGAGGGCCTCCACCCGGTAGCTGGGCAGCTGCTGGGGCTCGGCCCAGGCCATGGCCAGGCCGCTGCCGGCCTCCCCGGTGAGGGATAGGCCATGCCTGGCGACATCGCCCACCAGCTCGCTCAGCCGATCGGGAGGCACCGCCAACCGCAGCAGCCAGCCCCCAGGGCTCTGAGCTGGAAGCTGGCTGGGTGGATTGGCTGAGCTGGATTGAATGACTGGACTGGCTGGGCTAGCCCCATCCCCGGGGGGATCCGGGCCGAGCCGGGCACCAGGAACCCCCTGCACCAGCTTGGCGTCGAGGGCCTCGACATCCAGCTCAGAACAGCTGCATTTTTGTTCAGCGGAGTTGGCGGCGATGCAGCTGATCTGCTCTTGCAGGGTCTGGGCGCTGATGCTGGCCAGGCTCACCAGCAGGCCAAGGCCGGTGTTGGAGCCGCCGGACAGCTGCCAATCCAGTCGCTCTGGGCTGAGGCTGGAGCCGAGCAGCCAGCGACTGAAGGCGGCCAGATCGGCGAGCTCGCCTTGCAACCACAGGCCCCGGCGTTCGGGGGGCAAGGGCTGGGTGCGCAGGGTCACCTCCGTGATCAGCGCCAGCGATCCCCAGCTACCGGTGAGCAGCCGCATCAGGTCGTAGCCGGCCACGTTCTTCACCACGCGCCCACCGGCGCGGGCGGCGGTGCCATCGGCCCGCAGCAGGCCGATGCCGATCAGTTGATCCCGCAGGCCCAGGTGCCGCAGTCGATAGCCGCCGGCGAGGCCCCGGGCCACCAGACCGCCGACACTGCCACTGCCGCCGCCGCCCGGGCCGCTGCCCCAGGGCCAGTCGACCGTGAGCCATTGGCGCTGCTGGGCCAGTTGCCGCTGCAGCTCCAGCAGGGGCATGCCGGCCTGCACGGTCACCGTGAAGTCGCCGGGGTTGTGGTCGAGGATTTGGTCCAAGCGGGCGGTGCTCACCAAGGCACTGGCGGGGTGCACCGCTGGCCCCCAGTCCAGACGGCTGCCCAGGCCGCTGGGCAGCCAGGGCGAGGCCTGCCGGTGCAGTTCCCGCACCAGCTCCTGCAGCTCGCTGGGCTCAGGGCAGATCACGGCACGATGGTGCCATGCGGCAGGGAAAGACAGTTGGCGGCGCAGCGGCAGACGGGCCCAGAGGCAGACCAGCAGGCACCCAGCCAGGCCCAGCCCCAGCTGGCTCCAGGGCCGCCCGGGCGGGTCAAAATCATCGTGCTCGACGACGACCCCACCGGCTCCCAGACGGTGCACAGCTGCCCGCTGCTGCTGCGCTGGTCGCCCCAGGCCCTGGCCGCTGGCCTGGCCCACCCCTCGCCGCTGCTGTTTTTGCTGGCCAACAGCCGCGGACTGGCCGCCCCTGAGGCCGCCGAGCGGGTGCGGCAGATTTGCAAGGTGCTGACGGCGGCATTAGCTGCCGCGCGCCAGGCCGGCGTGATCGATCGCTGGCTGCTGCTCAGTCGGGGGGATTCGACCCTGCGGGGCCATTTCCCCCTGGAGAGCGAGCTACTGCAAGCCGAGCTGGGGCCCTTTGACGCCACTTTGCTGGTGCCGGCCTTCCTGCCCGGCGGCCGCACCACCGTGGCGGGCGAGCACCGCCTCCACGGCCTACCGGTGCACACCAGCGCCTTTGCGCAAGATCGCCAATTTGGCTATAGCACCAGTTATCTGCCGGCCTGGGTGGAGCAGAAGAGCGGCGGCCGCTGGCCGGCGCAGCAGGTGCAGCGGATTGGCTTGGCGGAGCTGGATGCGGCGGCGGCAGAGCTGGCTGGCCTCCAGCTGACTGCCCCCCAGCAGGCAGCGGGGTTGTCTGAGCAAAAAATTGCTTTGCCCGAGCCAGCGGCTGGCGGCTATGGGCTGTTGCTGCGGCGGCTGGCCAGCTTTGCGAACAATGTCTGCGTGGTGGTGGATGGGGAGCGGCCCGAGCAGTTGTCGGCCCTGGCCGCCGCGGTGCGCCAGCTCACAGCCCCTACGGCGGCGGCGCCCTGGGGCCGGCCGCGGCG
>DGYA01000058.1 GCA_002396505.1 Cyanobacteria bacterium UBA5018
GGAAGGCAGTACGTGATACCTCCCCACACTTTCCGGTTTTGCCCGAATTTCAGAGTGCATCTTACCTAAACAGATATGATCTTTTGTGCCAGAAGCTGGTGAAAGAAGTTTTATACAGCTCTGCTTGTCTTCTAGCCTCTCCACGTGAGGCTGCAATTACAGGCGAGTTTTCGGAGATTTCTCAAATGACCAGCTTGAAGGCATTTATAACTTCTCTTGCTGGCCATATTGCTTCAGAGTCTTGCCGATTGGGGTAAGCAAGAATCTCGCGTTAAGATACAGAATACATGAACACAAGGTTCATGCATCGCTGTGCCTATGTCCGCCGCATATCCTCTAGAGCGATAGAAAAATTACTTTATATATAGGCATGCCTGATTGTTGCTATCCTGAGTAATGTAGCGACTCTGCCTGGGCTGCCACAAATGATGCGTTCTCAACATCGGCACATTCCATAAGCGGTTTGCCATCGCAAACCAAAATAAACCTGCGAGCATATAAACTCACCAACCGACGCGGCCAGGCGTATAAGCGTACGGCTAAACGCCCAGCTCTTCTTGGCAGCCCAGCTCCCCCGCCATGACCTGCACCTCTGGGGCAACTCCCTAGTAGTGCGCAGCCCTGCGGATCTTGTGTACTAGCTCGAACATGTGGTTCGCGGGTCCGCGAACCAAGGCTGATGTAGGGCATCATTTGCGCCAAACCCGAGATCATGCAACCACTCTATAAATATCGAACCCTTCAGAACTGGAAGTTCGTCCTTGATGCACTTCTAAACTCGCGCTTGTATGCCGCAACATTTGAAGATCTCAATGATCCGATGGAGGGCTTGTTCAAATACGAACCGAGCCTGGTTAACGAGCATATCCTCGACGAACTCTATAATGACAAGAAGAAGCTCAAGATTTGCTCGCTTAGTAGAACGCCGACGAACGACCTAATGTGGTCGTACTACGCGGATGGCCTTCGGGCATCTGTCTTGAGATCGAACCAAGGGGTAGCGTCATGGTGATGCCTGTTGACTACAGTGGCATAGCCACTCTCTCAGAGTCGCGCGGACCCGAGTTTGCTTATACGATTCTCTCCAGAAAAGAGCGCTTCTGGCAGCATGAAGAGGAAAGCCGCGTAATCACGACTGGCAAATACGTTAAAGTGAAGGTTTGCCGCATAATCTTTGGAAGAAAGATCAAAAAAGATGACAGAGCACTTCTCATTGATCTGTTGAGCAGGCTCCAGATCCCTAAAGTTGACAGAATAGATTTCTAGCCTTTTTTCTCGAGCGGACATGCCTAAGGCATGCCGCTTATGGCCAGCGTTAGCTGCATCGAAGGCCGTGGATGCCTAAACTTGAATTACGCACGGATGCCAGATGCCGACACTTCTGCGAGGCGGGCCCTACAGAGTTTATTTCTATAGTCATGAGCCCAATGGGCCTGCGCATGTTCACTAGGAGGAGTTTCATGGCTAACCCTGGCGAACGTGTCATGAATGTGAGCTCCACTGGGCCAGTCGTTATATGACATTGATTCGGTGTGACTAAGGGCTAGCAACATCATGCACCCGACCCGTCGCCAAGTGTAGATTTTCGTGATGAGTAAGTGCGGGCGGGTGATGATTGGCGCCAGCCAGAGCGAAGTAAATTCACGACGCCATCCGGCGTGGCTACAATGTGAGCACGCCTGCGTGAGTGATCGTGGTACGGGCAAAGCTGGTCAAAATCGGCAACTCGAGGGGGATCCGGCTTGCAAAGCCGCTTTTGGAGGTTGCCGGGTTGGCAGATGAAGTTGAAATCGAGGCTGCACCGGGAGTGCTTATCATCAGGCCCGCAGCCCACCCACGGGCTGGTTGGGCAGAAGCGGCAGCCGCTTGGGAAGCGGAGGGCCTTCTCGATGAAATGACCGCCACCCGCTTTGATGATGAAGAGTGGACATGGTGACAGAAGAAGTTGTTTCAAGGGGCGATATCTTTCTGGTTGCCCTTAATCCAACTCGTGGTTCTGAAATCAGGAAGACAAGGCCATGCGTTATCGTCTCGCCAGATGAGCTGAATGCCCATCTCCGCACATTCATCGTTGCACCCCTCACAACAGGCGGGCACCCTTATCCATTCCGGGTGCCTTGCCGCTTTGCCGAGCAAGATGGCCATGTCGTACCTGATCAGCTCAGGGCAGTCGACAGGGATAGGCTAGTTAAACGTTTGGGTGTTTTGCCGGAGGCCTCACTGGTTGAAGTTCTTGCACTATTGCAGGCAATGTTTGCCGTGTAGTGGTATCGAACCAGCTGCAGCAAGGCTTTTGGGGTGTGTGCAGGCTGATGTCGCACCGAGAGGTGCGCTGATGGTGTCGCACCGAGAGGTGCGCTGATGGTGTCGCACCGAGAGGTGCGCTGATGGTGTCATACCGAGAGGTGCGCTGATGGTGTCATACCGAGAGGTGCGCTGCATGAAGTAAGCCAGATCTCTTGCCTTGAACAGCTTCCCATTTCAGGCCTTCCCAGGCCCTCCCCTATGCATGTTTCGATTGGAGGTGGGCTTGGGTGGTTTCCTGGATGGCCAGGCGGCGAATTTCGAGGATTTGGCCGATTTCGCGGGCAAAGCTGGGTTGGCGATCGATCATCTGATTTACCACTTTGGCTGAGATTTTCATCACTTCTAGGTCGTTGCTGGCCGCTATGGTTACGGCGCTCGGCTCGCCGGAAAACAGGCTCATCTCGCCGAAGAATTCTCCACTTCTAAGCGAAAGTAATTCTATCTCTTCTCCCGTTTCTAGGCGTGCGAACATCGTCGCTTGTCCGGTGACAATAATAAACAGTTCGTTATCTAGCTGGCCCTGACGAATTACTTTTTCGCCGGCGGCAAAATGCTGTAGGGCAATTCCTGACGTGGCGGTTGTTTGGCTGCTCTCCTCGCGGTTGATCGGCACATAGGAGGGGATGGCCTGCAGGCTTTCGCTGAATTTCTTGGCGATGCCTTTCTGCTGGCTGGTGGGCCCATGGAAGTGATATAGGGTGCGAATTGGGAAGGGAATTGAAAGGTTGTCGCGTTTGGCCGCGTACCATACCCTGGTCATGAATCGCTCGCGGATCTGTTCGATTTCGCTGTAGTCGCGAATAAAGAACTTCACCTCATAGTTGACAGTGGAATCGCAATAGTTGAGCGTGAAAACTTCGGGTTGGGGATCCAGCAGGATGCCCTTGGTTTCGAGGGCCGTATTTCTCAGCACCTGTTTGGCCAGGTTGGGTGGATCGTTATACGAAAAACCGATCTGGATCCGTTCGGCATGGATTGGCGTGGGCTTGGTGAAATTGCGAATCACCTCACTGCTGATCAACTTGTGGGGAATCACCACCATTTCCCGCTCCAGGGTGAGCAGCCGCACGGCCCGCCAGTTGATATCGATCACCTGGCCCACCACGCCGCTCACCTCCAGCCAGTCCCCCACCATGAATGGCCGCTCGAATAGCAGCGCAATCCCCGACATCACGCTGCCGAGAGTGTCCTGCAGGGCCAGGCCGATCACGATCGAACTCACCCCCAGGGCGGTAACCAGACCGGCCAGATCGGCGTTCCACACCGTGGCCAGCACGAAGGCCGTGCCCAGCAGGATCAGGAACAGCCGGGCCAGGTCGATCAGCAGTTTCGGCACCCGGGCCCGCCAGGTGTCTACCTCTGCCTGCTCGAACAGGATCACGTTGAGCAGAGACAGGGCGGCATGGATAACGCACACCCAAAACACCGTCTCGACGGTTCTAAACAGACGGCTGCCGGTATCCAGCAGCAGCAGGTGCTGCAAAAACACCAACAGCACCAGCATCGGCAGCAGCACATCCCGCACCAGCCGCACCGGGCCCGCGATGGTGAGCTTCCGTCGCTGCAGGCGGTGGATCAGTTCCCCCAACAGGATTGTGAGCAGCGGAAAGCCGATGGCCAGGCCGATGCCCCAGATCCAGATGGGCGCTCCTGTGCTCATCGAAGCGCCGGCAGCTCACTGGCTGCCCCCACCTTGGCGCCGGTGAGTCTCCAGGCTTTGCTACCCGGCGGAGCTTGGCTTGCCGGCGTAGCCTTACTACCAGGCGTAGCCTGGTTGGCCGGCGGAGCCATGCTGGTGGGTTCAAATTGATAAAGATCCTCGAGCCGGTGATGCACCACGTCTGAAACCATCACGGCGCCGCAGGGGCAGGCCTGGCTGAGGGCGTGGGCTTGCTTCACGGTTTCCCCCCAGATGTCATAGACCACTCGGCTCTTGCCCACAATTCCGGCCACGATGTCGCCGGAATGGATGCCAATTTGGATACCGAGCTGGAAGCCCCGATCAATATTAAAACGCCTCAGGATGCCGAGCATCTCGATGGCAAAATCCAGGGCCCGTTTGTCATGGTCGAGATAGGGCACGGACAGGCCGCATACCGCCAGGTAGCTGTCGCCGATGGTCTTCACCTTCTCCAGGCCAAATTTTTCGGCCAGGTCGTCGAAGGAAGCGACTAGGTCGTTGAGTATGGCCAGGGATTCATAAGCACTGAGCGCGGAAACCAGTTTCGAAAAACCCTTCAGGTCTGCGAAGAGCACCGCCACGTTATTTACCTCTTCTGCAATCTGGCTTTCGCCCCGCTGCAGACGCCGGGCAATCGCCGAGGGAAAAACGCTGAACAGCAGCCGCTCATTCTCTTGATTCTTTTGATCTACAAGTGCTGTCTGGGTTTGGAGGCTCTGGACCATGGCGTTAAACGACTGGCCCAGTTCGCCGAACTCATCCCTGGATTTCAACTCGGGAATGCCTGTTAGTTCGCCGGAGGAAACCCTGCGCGCGCTCTCGATCAGTTGCTGCACCGGCTTTACAAACAGATGAGCCAGGGCCATGGCCAGCAGGGTGATCAGCAGGATCAGCAGGGTTACCGAGATTAAAATCTGACGCTGGAAGGCGTAGATCGGGGCGTAGGCCTCCGCCAGATCCATCTGGGAGAGGATTACCCAATCGAGCCCCTGAATCTGCAGCGGCGCGTAGGAACTAAGCACGGGAATACCGCGATAGTCGACCACATTCAAGGTGCCACTGCCGCCGGCGATCGCCTTGGTGGCCGCCGGAGTGGATACCGGCTGCTGCAGGATCGTGGTGCCGTATTGCTGCAGCCGCTGAATAGCAGCATCTTTCATGCCCCTGGACTTTAATTGGGCGAGAAAAGCTGTGGGATTCTCCAGAAAGAAGCGGGAGGCCGAGCGCATCAGCTTGTCATTGCCCACCAATATGGTTTCTCCCGATTTGCCGAGTCCGTCTTGGCGCCATTGCTGATTGCCGGTCATCACCCTGTTGATCTCGTCAACGGGCATCTGAAAGGCCAGCACGCCCACCAGTTTGGAGCCGTTGTAGATCGGAGCGGCGATGAAGGAGGCGGGCATGCCGTAGGAGGGGGCGTAGGCGGCGAAATCGGCAAGTTGCGTGAAATCCTTCTCCTTTGAGGCGATTACCTGCCGCACCAGCTGGGCTAGATTGCTATCCTTGTATGGACCTGTTTCCAGGTTTGTGCCATAGTCAGTTTCTTTGAACACCGTGTAAACGATCTGTCCCTGGGGATTGATCAGGAACATGTCGTAGTAGCCAAACCGGGAGACAATATTGCGAAATACCGGGTGATAGCGACGATGCACATCTGAGTAGGCGCTGCCATCCGTTGCTGCCACCAGCCGTTGCTTTTTGCCTATGGGATTGGCATTGGCGGCAATGTAGTTGGCCTGCAGGTAGCGGGTGGCCGCATCGCTGGGCAGATAGGCGGGAAGATTCGGTGTACCCGTATGGAATTTATCGAGCCGTGGCAGGAATTCTTTTTGATAATATGATTCGAGTATCTTGGCTTTTGCCTCCGTTACTTTCACCTTTTCCAGTTGCTTGAATGCCGCATCAAATTCCCCTGTAGCAGCAACTATCGAAAGATCTTCGCTAAGGGTTTGGGTGTGGTTTTGAATGTTGCGAAAATAGGCTTCAATTTGATAGGCTTTTGAAGCCCGAACGCTGGTGAGCTGATTGAAGACGCGATCGGTGAGATTTATCTGGCCGCTGCGATAGCCCAGGGCGGCGGTGAACAGGGTGGAGAAGCCGCTCGCCAGCAGCAGCATCAAGATGAGCTTGGATTTGATGCTCAGCTGATCCACCGACCCCCTGGAGAAGGCGCGCATCCACGCCAGGGGCCCGTTCTTTAACAAGGCCATGGCTAAGCCTAGGTGGATGATGCCAAGGTTTTGTATTCATTGCAACCCTTCTGGCCCCTGCATCGCGAAATTTGTCCACTCGACTTGATCCATCCACCAGTTGACCTACCCATCAGGGGGCCTTGTCGACGACCCGACCATGAAAGCGACCTGAGACCCCGTTTATTCGGCTCGTTCAGTTTGAGCAACGCTGAACGGGCGGAGAAAATAGCGGACTAAACTGGTAAGTAAATATGCCGATACTAACAGCTTGGCTGTAGCAATTGTAACAAATCCATCTGCTGGGCCGTCGAGAATTCCTGTGCTAGTTGTTCATGCTGGACGGCTGTTGTTCCGGCTGGCTGTCAGACCCTAGGGGTCCAGTCCGTCCTGAGGCCTGTCTGTTCACCATGGCCGAACCGATAGTTTCTGAGGATCCGGCGAATCCGCTGGATCAGCTTTCGCCTCTAGAGCGGCCCAGGGCGGTGTTGCAGTGGCTTCAGCAGGGCCACCAGCGGTTTTTGGAGGGCCATTCCCTGCATCCCCACAGCACGCGGGAACGCATGCGGGCTGTGGTGGAGGGGCAGCATCCGCTGGCGGCGGTGCTCGGCTGCGCCGATTCGCGGGTGCCGGTGGAGCTGCTGTTCGATTCCGGCTTCGGGGATCTGTTTGTGGTGCGCAACGCCGGCACGATGAGTACCACGGCCGCGATCGCCTCGCTGGAGTATGCGGTGGGTCACCTGGGCGTGCCGTTGATCGTGGTGCTAGGCCATGAGGCCTGCGGGGCCGTATCGGCGGCCCTGCATCCGGAACTGCTGCTAACCCCAAACCTGGCCCAGGTGGTGGGCCAGCTGCGCATGGAGCTGCTCCAGTTCGGCGGCGATTTGACGTTGGAGGAATCGTGCCGGCGCCACACCCTCAGCGCCGCCGGCAATCTGGTGCATTCCAGCGTGCTGCTCACCGATCGACTGCGGGCCGGCCAGCTCACGGTGGTGGCCGGCTACTACGACCTGCACAGTTCGGCGATCGACTGGATGGGCCAGGTGGAGTCGATTCGCTACCCCGGCCCCAGCTAAATGGCGCCAGGAGTCTCGCCCCCTCAGGTAGGGGAGGGATGGGGCCAGCCCCCTGGGCTTGCAAATGGGAAGACTTTCTGTTATTTCGTTTGACGGTTGTATCGGCTCCCAACCAGTGCCAGGGATTTGGCTAAAAAGCTTTTAGCACTTTATTCCAGATTTCTTCAAGTGTCATGAAAGAGAAGAAGCATTCAGC
>DGYA01000062.1:0-236 GCA_002396505.1 Cyanobacteria bacterium UBA5018
CAGCCCTGGGCCGCCAGGGCCTGGAGCATGCCCAGCGCCACGGCGCCATTGCGGGCCTGCACCTGGCCGGCCAGGCCCAGGCTCCAGCTATTGAGATCCAGCGGCTCCAGCCAGCGCAGCTGGGCGCCGACGGCGCTGGCCCGCTGGTTCAATACCGCCGCCACCTCGGGGTGCTGGGGGGCGCTGCAGGCCAGCGCATCGGGCTGGAGCACGGCGGCCTTCTCGGCGGCGATGGC
>DGYA01000062.1:405-720 GCA_002396505.1 Cyanobacteria bacterium UBA5018
GGCCTTCTCGGCGGCGATGGCGGCCAGGCTGGAGCCCAGCCACTCCTGGTGATCGATGCCCACCGTGGCGAAGCCAATCACCCGCCGGTTCGGATGGCAGCTGGTGGCATCGAGGCGCCCCCCCATACCCACCTCCAGCACCGCCAACTCCACCCCCGCTGCAGCGAAGGCGCAGAAGGCCGCGGCGGTGATCAGTTCAAAGGGGCTGAGCTCGAACTGGCGCGCAATCGGCTGGATGCGCTCCAGCAGGCGCTGCAGTTCACCGCTGGCAATCGCTTGGTCCCCCAGCCGGATGCGTTCGGTCCAGCTCACCAG
>DGYA01000062.1:981-14157 GCA_002396505.1 Cyanobacteria bacterium UBA5018
GAACCCTTGCCGTTGGTGCCGGCCACCTGCACCGCCGCGAACTGGCGCTCGGGATGGCCCAGGGCCGCCAGGGCGGCCTGCAACCGCTCCAGCCCCGGGTGGATGCCGCCGCGGCTGCAGGACATCACCAGATCATCGAGCGGATCAGCGGGCAAGGCGAAGCAGGGCGCGCTCCAGCAGCTGCACGGCCTGGCGCAGCTGGCGGGGTTTGATCGTTAAGGGCGGCACAAACCGCACCACCTGGGCGCCGGCGGGCACCAGCAGCAGGCCCTCCTCCAGGCAGGCCTGCACCACCGCCGCTGCGCTGGGGGCCTCTGGCCTGAGCACGAGGCCCTGCAATAGCCCCCAGCCCCTGGAGCCCTCCAGCAGCGAGGGATGGCGAGCGATCAGGTGGGCCAGCTGGTCTTGCAACAGCTCGCCCATGCGCTGCACGTGGGGGAGCAGCTGGCGGCGCTCCAGTTCGGCCAACACGGTGAGCCCGGCGCGACAGGCCATTGGATTGCCGCCAAAGGTGCTGGCATGCTCGCCGGGACGAAAGTGATCCACGGCGCTCTTCACGGCCAGGGCGCCGATCGGGAAGCCACCGCCGAGCCCCTTGGCCAGGGTGATCGCATCGGGCTCCACCCCCAGCCGCTCGTAGCCCCACAGCCGGCCGCTGCGGCCCACGCCGATCTGCACCTCGTCAAAGATCAGCAGGATCTGGCGCTCATCGCAGCATTGGCGCAGGCGGCGGAAGAAGGCCGGATCGCCGGGCACCACGCCCCCTTCTCCCTGCAGCGGCTCCAGCAGCACCGCCGCCACCCGGGGCCCCTCCGCCTCGCAGTCGGCGAGTAGGGATTCAAAGGCGGCGATGTCGTTGTAGGGGAAGTGGCGGAAACCCTGCACCATCGGCTCAAAGCCCTGGTGGTACTTCGGTTGGCCGGTGGCGGTGACGGCGGCGAGGGTGCGGCCGTGGAAGCTGGCGTTGGCGGTGAGGATCAGCGGTTCGGCGATGCCCCGCACCGTGTGGCCGTGCTTGCGGGCCAGCTTGATGGCGGCCTCGTTGGCCTCGGCGCCGGAGTTGCAGAAAAACACCCGATCCAGGCAGCTGCTGGAGACGATCCGCTCGGCTAGCTGCTCCTGCTCGGGAATTCGATAGAGGTTGGAAACGTGCTGGAGGGTGTCCAGCTGGCGGCAGAGGGCCCGCTTGAGGCGTCGATCGCTATGGCCGAGGCAGCAGACGGCGATGCCGGCCACACAGTCGAGATAACGCTTGCCGGCGGAGTCCCAGACCCACACCCCCCGGCCGCGCACCAGCTCCACCGGGAAGCGGGCGTAGGTGTCCATCACCGGGCTAGGGGCCATGGGCTCGTCAGTGGCTGGCCTGGCTGACCAGGGGGTCTGGAGGGATGGGAGCGGTGGGACTCGAACCCACATGCCCGAAGGCGCTCGATTTTGAGTCGAGTCCGTCTACCAATTCCGGCACGCTCCCTCGCCTTGGAGCTTACGCGGCGCCTGTCTGGACCGCTACGCCGCTCTGACAACCTCTCAAGGGTCGGGCCAGCCTCTCAGGGGTCGAGCCAGCAGACCAGGCTGCGATTCAGTTGGCGGCCAGCAGCTGGGACTGGGCCGATAGCCGCTGCAGGCGGGCACCGACACCGCTGAGTTTCTGCTCCAGCTGGGCGTAGCCGCGGTCGAGGTAGTCGAGGCCCCGCACGGTGGTGGTGCCATCGGCGGCCAAGCCGGCCAGCACCATGGCGGCGGAGGCGCGCAGATCGGTGCCTTTCACCGGGGCGCCGCTGAGTCGAGCCACCCCTTCCACCACGGCGGTGTTGCCCTGGGTGCGGATGTCGGCGCCCATGCGCTGCAGCTCCGCCACGTGCTGGAGACGATTTTCAAAGATGCTCTCGGTGATCATGCTGCTGCCCGGCACCGTGGTCAGCAGGCTCATGAACGGTGCCTGCAGGTCGGTGGGGAAGCCGGGGAAGGGCTGGGTGCGCAGGTCGACGCCCCGCAGCTCGGGCGCATGGCGCTGGCTGGCCAGGATGCTGGTGCCGACGCCGTCGTGGCGCAGCAGACAGCCAATCTCCTCAAGTTTGGTGAGCACGGCGCCGAGATGCTCGGGGATCAGTGGCGCCACCCGCAGATCGGAGCGGGTGATCGCCGCCGCCAGCAAAAAGGTGCCGGCTTCGATGCGATCGGGGATCACGGCGTAATCGGCCCCATGCAACCGCTCCACGCCAACGATGGTGATCGTGGGGGTGCCGGCGCCGCGCACCCGGGCGCCCATGGCCGCCAGCAGTCCAGCCAGGTCGCTCACCTCCGGTTCGAGGGCGGCATTATCTATTACCGTCTCGCCCTCGGCCAGGGCGGCGGCCATCATCAAGGTTTCTGTGGCGCCAACGCTGGGGCAGTCCAGGTGGATGCGGCAGCCCGTGAGGCGGCGGCTGCGACCGGGCAGGGCGGCGGTGACCACGCCGTGCTCGATGCTCACCTGGGCGCCGAGGGCCTTGAGGCCGCGCACGTGCTCCACCACGGGCCGACTGCCGATCTGGCAGCCACCGGGCAGGGGCACCTTGGCCAGGCCGGTGCGGGCCAGCAGCGGACCGATACAAAAGAAGCTGGCCCGCAGGCTGTTCACCAGCTCGTAGGGGGCGGTGGAGTTGTTGATGCCGTCGCCACTGAGCTCCAGGCCATCGGCGTGCTCGACAATCCGACCGCCCAGGCTGGTGAGCATCTGGCCCATGGCGGCGATGTCGGTGAGCGCCGGCACGTTGCGTAGCCGGATCGTGTCGCGGCTGAGCAGGCAGGCGGCCATCAGCACCAGGGCTGAGTTTTTGGCACCACTCACCTGGAGCTCGCCGCTAAGTTGCTGGCCGCCGATGATCTCCAGCACGGGATTGGCGATCACTTGGGCGGGGGAGCTGGTCAGGGTGATCAACGCAGCTCCTGCTGATTGCTGGCGAATCTTGACAAGAAATAAACGGGCCGTCTAGGAGGCCGCAGCGGGAACTGGCTGGCGCCGCAGCCGATGCGCAGCGGAGCTTCCGCCAGGGGCTGTGGTGCTTGCGCCAAAGGAGGCGGGGGTGAGCCAGACGGCTATGGCTTAAGGTTGCTTGGTCGCCGACGCGACAGCCACGCGGATGTGGCGGAATTGGTAGACGCGCTAGTTTCAGGTACTAGTGGCAGCAATGTCGTGGGAGTTCAAGTCTCCCCATCCGCACTCTATTCATGATTATCCTCAAAATCACCAACTCCTCTGAACTGGTCGCCGCAAAACTGGGGCGATTTTTGGAGATGCTCACCCCGGATATGCTCGACCACAACGCTGTGGAAAACGAGCTGATCAAGCAACTTGTGGCCAACCTCAAGGCTGAGGGAGTGAAAGGCGAGTTGGCCGCAGTGAGTGGGCTCGAACTGCAGGATGGCGAGCTGCGGCTCCAGGACGGCATGAAGGTGCGCCAGCACCGCCAGTTTTAAGCGGCTGTGACCGAGGGGCTGATCACCAGTAGGCGCAATCCCCTGGTGGGGCGCCTCCGCCAGCTGCACCAGGCCAAGGGGCGCCGCCAGGCGGCGCTGCTGCTGCTGGAGGGCACCCACCTGCTGCAGGAGGTGCTGCGGCTGCGGTTGCGGCCCCAGGAGCTGCTGGCCACCGAGCTCTGGTGTGAGCGCCATGGCCAGCTGCTGGCGGCCCTGCCGCCGGGGTTGCGGCCGCAACTGGTAACCGAGGAGGTGTTGGCGGCGGTGAGCACCACCGAGCACCCGGATGGGGTGGTGTTGACCATCGAGCCCCCCTCCCCCCTCAGCAACGCCAGCCCGCCCAGTTGGGTGCTGGCCCTGGATCGGCTGCAGGATCCAGGCAATCTCGGCACCCTGCTGCGCACCGCCCTGGCGGCTGGAGTGGAGCAGGTGTGGCTGGCGGACGGGGCCGATCCGCTGCAACCGAAGGTGTTGCGAGCCTCGGCCGGTGCGGCCCTGGCCCTGCCGCTGCTGCGCGGCGACGGTGCGGCCCTGGCCGCCAGGTTGGTGGGGGCGGCCGCCGCCGGTTGCCAGGTGGTGGCGGCGGTGGTAGTGCCGGGGGCGATTCCCTACTGGCAATACGACTGGAGCCGTCCCACGGTGCTGCTGCTCGGCAATGAGGGGGCGGGGTTGGCGCCGGAATTATTGGCCCTGGCCAGCCGCCAGCTCACCATTCCCCACAGTGCGGCGGTGGAGTCGCTGAATGTGGCAGTGGCCGCAGCCCCGCTGCTACTGGAGCGTTGGCGTCAAAATTTCAGCCGCTGACGGGGGAGGATGGCGGCATCTGCGCTGCAGCTCGGTGAGCGAAGCCACCTTCGACTTTGACGTAATTGTGATCGGTGCCGGCTATGGCGGCTTTGATGCCGCCAAACATGGCGCGGACCACGGCCTGCGGGTGGCGATCGTGGAGGCCCGCGACATGGGCGGCACCTGCGTCAACCGCGGCTGCGTGCCCTCCAAGGCGCTGCTGGCGGCCAGCGGCCGGGTGCGCGAACTGGCCGATGCCGAGCACCTGGCCGGCTTTGGCATCCATGCGGCGCCGGTGCGCTTTGAGCGGCAGAAGATCGCCGACCACGCCAACCAACTGGTGGCCACGATCCGCACCAACCTCACCAAAACCCTGGAGCGCTCTGGCGTGCAGATCATGCGGGGCAAGGGCCGGCTGGAGGGGCCCCAGCGGGTGGCGGTGCGCGAGAGCGGCAGCGGCATCGAGCGGATCTACAGCGCCCGCCACGTGATCCTGGCCACCGGCTCCGATCCTTTTGTGCCGCCGGGAATCGTCACCGATGGCCGCACCGTATTCACCAGCGACGAGGCGATCAATCTTGAGTGGCTGCCGCGCTGGATCGCCATCGTTGGCAGTGGCTATATCGGCCTGGAATTTGCCGATGTGTACACGGCCCTGGGCTGTGAGGTAACCATGATCGAGGCCCTGGATCGGGTGATGCCCACCTTTGATCCGGATATCGCCAAGATCGCCGCCCGGCACTTGATCGACGGCCGCGAAATCGATGCCCGGGCCGGGGTGCTGGCCAAGTCGATCACCCCCGGTTGCCCGGTGCGAATCGAGCTGGTGGAGATGGCCAGCCGCGAGCCGGTGGAAACCCTGGAGGTGGATGCGGTGCTGGTGGCCACCGGCCGGGTGCCCACCAGCAAGGAGCTCAACCTGGCCGCAGTGGGGGTGAGCACCCAGCGGGGCTTCATCGCGGTGGACGACGCCATGCGGGTGCTGGTGAACAACGAGCCCGGAGCGGCGGTGGTGCCGAATTTGTGGGCGGTGGGCGATGTCACCGGCAAGATGATGCTGGCCCATACGGCTGCGGCCCAGGGCACGGTGGCGATTGACAACATCTTGGGCCATGCCCGCCAGATCGATTACCGATCAATACCGGCGGCCACCTTTACCCATCCCGAGATCAGTTCGGTGGGCCTAAGTGAAGCCGATGCCAAGGCCCTGGCCGCCAAGGAGGGTTTTGAGTTGGGATCTGTGCGTAGCTATTTCAAGGCTAATTCTAAGGCCCTGGCTGAACTGGAGAGCGACGGATTGATGAAGTTGTTATTTAACAAGGCCAGCGGCGAGGTGCTCGGCGCCCACATCTACGGGCTGCATGCCGCCGACTTGATTCAAGAGATCGCCAATGCCATCGCCCGCCGCCAGAGCGTGGTGCAATTGGCCACCGAGGTGCACACCCATCCCACCTTGAGTGAGGTGGTGGAAGTGGCCTACAAACAGGCGGCGATGGCGGTGGTGGCCTGAGATGGAAATTCGTCGTCGTCCCCCTAACCCGAGCGTGCGGGTGGCCCATCTGGAATACGGAATTCCCCATCCAGATCAGCAGCCTCGCCACATCTTGGAGGAGATTGTCTGGGAGAAAGACCGGGAGGTGGAGCAGGACCGGCAGCGGGTGGGTTTGGACAAGCTGCAGAAGCAGGTGGCCGATCTACCGCCCACCCACGACTTCGTGGCGGCGTTAAAGGCCAGCTGTCGCAAGCCGGCGGTGATCGCCGAGGTGAAGAAGGCCAGCCCCAGCAAGGGGGTGATCCGCGCCGATTTCGATCCGGTGGCGATTGCCCGCGCCTACCAATTGGGCGGCGCCAGTTGTCTGTCGGTGCTCACCGATAAAAAGTTTTTTCAGGGGGGCTTTGAGGTGCTGGTGGCGGTGCGCGGCGCCGTGGATCTGCCCCTGCTGTGCAAGGAATTCATCCTCACCCCCTATCAGCTGTATCACGCCCGCGCCTGCGGTGCCGATGCCGTGCTGTTGATCGCCGCCATCCTCAGCGACGCCGACCTGCGCTACCTGCTCAAGGTGGCCCACAGCCTGCAGCTGGCGGTGTTGCTGGAGGTGCACGACGAGGAGGAAATGGAGCGGGCGCTGGCCCTCGATGGGGTGAAGCTGATCGGCATCAACAACCGCGATCTGAGCAGCTTCCACACGGATTTGGCCACCACCGAGCGGCTGATGGCCAGCTATGGCGATCGGATCCGCGCCAAGGGGGCCCTGCTGGTGAGTGAATCGGGGCTGTTCAGCCGCGACGATCTCGATCGGGTGCAAAACGCCGGCGCCGATGCGGTGCTGGTGGGCGAATCGCTGATGCGCCAGGACGACGTGACCGCCGCACTGGAGCAGTTGATTAACGGCTAGGGGCCTCGCGTCAACCAGCTCCCGGGCCCCAAGGCCCTCCAGTTCGAGTTTCCAAGCCCCAGCTGCCGCGAGCCCCAGCTGCCGCGAGCCCCAGCTCTCCTGGGCTGGATCAGGGCCGGCGCAAAGCGGTAGGGTCCGGAACTAGGGCCATCTAGGCTGGGGCGATGTCGGACGTTATGGCTATTTCTCAAGCTACTGTTGATTTTGCCTCCCTAGGCCTAGGGGAGCCAATTCTCAAGGCTGTTGCCGAAAAGGGTTACACCCAGCCTTCCCCAATCCAGGGGCAATGTATTCCCGCCGTACTGGCCGGCCACGACGTGATGGCCGCCGCCCAGACGGGTACTGGCAAAACCGCGGGTTTCACCCTGCCGATGTTGGAGCTGCTGCGCCATGGGCCCCAGGCCCGCGCTGGCGTAGTGCGCGCCCTGGTGCTCACCCCCACCCGCGAGCTGGCCGCCCAGGTGGCCGAGAGCGTGAGGGCCTATGGCCGCTATCTAAATCTGCGCAGTGATGTGGTGTTTGGCGGGGTGAAGATCAACCCCCAGATGATCCGCCTGCAGCGGGGCACCGACATCCTGGTGGCCACGCCGGGAAGGCTGATGGACCTGCAGCAGCAGCGCGCCCTGCGGCTGGATCGGGTGGAGATCCTGGTGCTCGATGAAGCCGATCGCATGCTCGATATGGGTTTCATCCGCGATATCCACAAAATCCTGGCGTTGATGCCGCCTAAGCGGCAAAACCTGCTGTTTTCCGCCACCTTTTCAACCGATATCAGAAGGTTGGCCACGGGGCTGTTGCACCAGCCGGTGCAGCTGCAGGCGACGCCTGAAAACCGCGCCGCCCCCACGGTGGAGCACCTGCTGCACCCCTGCGACATGGATCGCAAGGGGGATCTGCTCAGCCATCTGATCCGCGCCAATAACTGGCAGCAGGTGTTGGTGTTTTCGCGTACGAAACACGGGGCCAATCGGATGGCCGAACGCCTGGAGAAGGAGGGCATGGCCGCCGCCGCCATCCACGGCAATAAGAGCCAGGGCGCCCGCACCAGGGCCCTCTCAGAATTTAAGAGCGGTGCCCTGCGGGTGCTGGTGGCCACGGATTTGGCGGCCCGCGGCATCGATATCCACCAGTTGCCCCACGTGATCAACCTGGATCTGCCCAACCACGCCGAGGACTACGTGCACCGAATTGGCCGCACCGGCCGAGCCGGCCACAGCGGCCAGGCGATTTCGCTGGTGGCCGCCGAGGAATGCGAGTTGCTGCGGGCGATTGAACGACTGCTCGGCAATCCATTGCCCCGCCAGGAGGTGGTTGGTTTTGAGCCAAAGGTGCTCAAGGCCGCTCCCCTCGATCTCAGTGGCGGCCGCGGCAAGGGACGCCAGCCTGGCGGCTCCGGCAACCGCAGCCGCAGCAATCACCCAGCGGCGGCGGCCCCCAGCCCCAGACGCACTGGCCGCCGCCCCATGGCCGGTCGTTGATCGGCTGAGAATGGCCTGGCCAACTCAGGGCGGGCCTGTGGTGCGCCGGGGCTCCTTAGATCGAGGGCCCCAAACCTTCCATCCTGTTGCCGATGCCAGGGCGAGACAATAGGTGTAATCGCCGATTGCGTGGCAACGCCAGATGGGCGATTCTGTATTCACGAACTCAGGAGGCGCCCTCGATGGACGACACGCCACCCCGCCAGCAACCGGAAGCAAGCTGACTGCAGGCCCCTGCTCCAACAGTCTCCAACCAATCGGGGCGGGCCATCCGGTGTGACAAGAGGATTTATATCCATTTGGGCGTCACGCCGGTCGGCACTCCATTCGCACCGCTTCAGGTGCCCCAAGGAACCCAAACTGCCCCATCCTGGATCATTAGGCCCCAGGCGCCAAGGCCAGCAGCTTCACAGCAGCAAAAAAACTGGCAATTTTTATGCCAAACAAAGGGACGGCTTCCTAAGCCCCTGGGTTGCTCCCCCGGGGGCTTTTTAATGGTATTTGCGCAAGCGCAGGAGCGATAGGCGGTTCGTTTGGTCAGGAATTGTGCTGGTGGCCCCCGCTAGTTAGCTATCAATTTCGATGCGCTGGGGCCTACGGGCCGTATCAATCAGCAGGTTTTGCAGTAGCTCTTTGCTGCAGATCAGCAGGTGGGCCATGGCCGCCGCAGTGAGCCTGGGCTCGGCGACCGGGTCGCCACGACCCTCGGCCAGGCTGCGCAGAATCACTGCCAGTTCGCGGCTGATGTTGGCGGCCATCTCCGCCGTGCTCTCCGGAGCCATTGGCTTGCTCTTTTCCATCGGCCCACTATGGCGGGTTTGGGCGGTAGCAGGGCCGTTGACCAGCTGCGGGAATCCTCTAACTGACACTTCCCAGTTCCCCATTACCGCCAGTTGCCATCAAGCCGGATTGATTCAGCGCTACGTGCAGGAGTTGCAGCTGCGCCACTATGCCCACCGCTATTCCCCCCGCTCTGCCCGCCACCACACCCAATTTACGGTGAACACCTACAAGCAGTGGCTGCGGCGGCTTCTGCATTTTCATTCGCTTGCCACCCAACCGGCTGCTGCGACTCAACGGCTGAGCGATTGCACTTCAGCCTTCCGGTGCTATCATCAAGCACGTGAACGGAACCCATCGCAAAACCCTCGAGAAGGTGCTCGCCGATCCCGTCAATGGGAACATCGAGTGGTCTCGAATCGAATCCTTGTTGAAGGCAGCGGGCTGCAGGGTTGTTGAAGGTGCAGGCTCATCCGTGACATTTGAATTAAGTGGCAGAAAGATGACCCTCCACCGCCCTCATCCTGGCAAGAAAGCGCTTCGCTACCGGGTCCTAGCCGTTCGGGAGTTCATCGCACGAATGGAGATCAAGCCATGATCAATTCCATGGCCTACAAGGGCTACACGGCGAGCATGGTCTTCGATACTGAAGACAAGATTATCGTTGGTCGTGTCCTAGACATTGACGACATCATCTCGTTTCATGGCGAGTCTGTAGCAGAGTTTGAGTTCAACTTTCATGCAGCCATCGAAGACTATCTAGCTGCATCCCAGGAACTGGGTTCTGCGCCAGAAAAGCCCGCAAGCGGTAAACTAATGCTGCGCATCTCACCTGAGATACATGCGGCAGCTCTCAAGGCTGCCGCCCGGAGCGGAACCAGCCTCAACAAGTGGGCGGAGCAGGCACTTGGCAAAGCGGCTCGAAAGCCATCCACTCGAGCAGTCTCCTTCCAACGACACCCAACCCCTCGTCAAAGCCGATCCGCTACGGCAAGCAAGGTAAGCCCGACCTAAGCCACGCGATACATTTTCTCAGCCCAGGCTTACGCTGCCACCCTATGCGGGCTGCTTAACTCGCACGTTGGCTGGAGCCAGTGAAGGATTGTATGCAAGGGATGGTTTGGAGCTAACATGAGAAGACACAGGCGACTTCCATGGCACGGCAGTTTGATGTTGTTGTTGAGAAAGACTCCGAGGGCTTTTTCGTTGCCAGTGTGCCTGCTCTATCCGGCTGTCATACACAGGCTCGTTCTCTCGATGAGCTTATGGATCGAATAAAGGAAGCCATTGAGCTCTGCCTCGAAGTTAATGAAGAGGATATTGAGCAACTTGATTTCGTTGGTGTTCAGCGCGTTACGGTTTAGACGTGTCAAAATACCCGGCAGTTACAGGCAAAGCATTAATTACTGCCTTGAAGAGAGCTGGTTTTCTTGTGCAGAGAGTGAAGGGTAGTCATCATTTCCTCAGGCATCCAGATGGGCGTACCACTGTTGTCCCAGTGCATTCGGGGGAATCTCTGGGGCCTGGGCTGCTGGCCAAGATCCTCCGGGATGTTGAGCAAACAAGAGATGAACTTGAAGAGTTTCTTGCTTAGGCGAATAGGCCGGCCGACAAGCATATCGAGTGGTCAGGCCATCACCGATACTCCATCCGCTAGAGCCCCAGAGTTACGGGCTTATCCATACTTTTGGAAAGGATCTGGAGAAGGCGTTCGCTTAGGATATCTGCCGAGGTGAAATTGGAAAGTATTGGATATCAAGCCTGACAGCATTGCCGAAATACAATACTGAACGCTTTCGTTATAGGCTAATGAGCCAATTTCCAGCCCAGGGAATCGGCTTCCTCGAAACGTGGGTGACCAACCAGGGGCAGCCGGCACGGTGATAGCTGGTGGCGCAGACCGAGGCGGTAATGAGGCAAGTTTGGCTTGGGTTACCTGGATTTGCCTGATGCCACCTGCCTGATCACGGCCCCAGCGCCCCCACCGGCACCACGGCGATACCATCCGCCCGCCGGTAGCCATAGCCGCTACCGCAGACCACCGCCAGGAAGGCGGGTTCTCCGGTGCGGCGGGTATCGATCTGCTGGCGAAAGCGCAGCAGGCCGGCGGCGGCGGCCTCCACCTGGCCCTGGCCCAGCTTCACCTCGATCGCACCCCAGCGGCCATCGCGCAGCTGCACGATCGCGTCTACTTCAATGCCGTAGTCGTCGCGGTAGTGGAACACCTCGCCATCGAGCGCCTGGGCCAGCACCCGCAGGTCGCGGATCACCAGCGACTCGAAGAGCAACCCCAGCCACTCCAGATCCTTGAGCAGCCGATCGGGGCTGCCGCCGAGGGCCGCCACCGCCAGGGAGGGGTCGCAGAAGTGACGCCGGGGTGCCTGGCGCAGGGCTGCCTTTGACCGCAGATTGGGCCGCCAGGCGGGCTGGTTGGCCGAGGGTGCGACGGGATTCCAATGCAGGAAAAACTGGCCTGCCAATGCAGAAAAAGCCGGGCTCCTGATGCAGGAAAAACTGGCCTGCTGATGCAGAAAAAATTGGTTAGCCGATGCGGGAAAAGCCGAGATGCTTCCCAGGCAGCAGATGAGCGCTGCAGAGGGTGGATGGGATCAAGTGCGCTGAGGGGTCTCTTCCTACGCTGGAAGCAGCTTCGCTGTGCGGTTCATGGTCGCCCCGCCCCCGGGAGCTCAGCGATCCCCCGGGCTTGTTGATGGCTTGACGCTGCCGATTGCGCTCACCGCCAGCCTGCGCCTCACCCCCGAGCAGTTTGCCCAGGTGTGCGATGCCAACCCGGATGCGGTGCTGGAGCTGGCCGCCGATGGCTCCCTGATTCCCATCACCCCCACAGGCAGCGAAACGGGCGCCCGCAACGGCGAACTCTTTTTTCAAATCAAAACCTGGGCGCGAGCCAGGGGAGGCTGGATGGCATTCGACAGCTCCACCGGCTTCCGCCTGCCCGATAACTCCGTACTCAGCCCGGATGCTTCCCTGGTGGCCCTGGCGCGCTGGCAGGCCCTCAGCGCCAATGAGCGCCGCGGTTTCGCGCCCCTGTGCCCTGATCTGGTGGTGGAGCTTGCCAGTCCTAGCGATGAAGGCCCCCGGGGCCTCACCGCCCTGCGCCGCAAGATGGCCGCTTACCAGCGCAATGGCGCCCGGCTGGGCTGGCTGCTGATCCCGGAGGAGCAAGCGGTGGAGGTGTGAGGTCCCCAGCAGGCAGGGGCCGAGACCCCGCAACGGATCGCGCCAGCGTCAAGCATCTCGGCGGATCCTTTGTTCCCGGGTCTGGTGATCAACCTGGATGAGCTTTGGGCGAGCTGAAGACTATATGTAGGTAAGGGTGATCTGAACCGGTGAGCATAAATTGCCCAGGCGCATCGACGGCATCCACTGCCCGCCGCACCTGGTTCCATGGCGCCGGCTCCACCTGCCACTCATCCAGCAGCACCGAGGAGGCGGCCAGGCAGGCCCGCAGCTTGGCTTCGGCGATGCGTGGGGGTAGCCGGAGGCCAGGGGGTGGCAGGCGATGCAGCGGATACCGGAATTCCAATGCAGGAAAAACTGGACTTTGGATGCAGGAAAAGCCGGGCTTCTGAAGCAGAAAAAACTGGGCTGCTGATGCAAATAAAACCGGTCAGACGATGCGGGAAAAGCCGAGAGGCTTCCTGGGCCCTGTGCAGATCGCGATCCTCTAACTGTCACGTCCCAGTTCCCCATCACCGTCACTCCCCATCCAGCCGGATTGATGCAGCGCTACCGGCAGGAGTTGCAGGTGCGTTACTATGCCCGCCGTACGCTGAACATCTACGAGCAGTGGCTTAAGCATTTCCTGCGCTTTAATTCATTTTCCACCCAACTGCTGGAGCGCGGTCAAGATATCCGCATGATTCAGGAATTACTCGGGCACAGCGATATAAAAACCACAATGATTTACACCCATGTGCTCAGCCGAGGCCCGTTGGACGTTTGCAGACCTGCCGATCTTTTGTAACACGACGAACCCTTATAGGCGGATCCGCCCATCAAGACCGGAATGGTTCCGACTTGTGTGAACTTCTTGTCATCGCAAGCAATCTCACAAGTGCATTCCGCTTGCCTCCCGCTTTTGACGGCCAAAACGCTGGAGAAGGGGGGTATCATGCGGGTCCGACTAAAACCTGTTGCTTTGACCGTGATTTCACGGTTGTGGTGGGTGCTTAGCATTACTGCACGACAAAGCAACAGCATGCTCGAGCCGACAAACGCCTGCAACCTGAACGTCGTTCGTCTCGAACGGCGTT
>DGYA01000062.1:14341-15010 GCA_002396505.1 Cyanobacteria bacterium UBA5018
AACGTCGTTCGTCTCGAACGGCGTTGCGGCTAAGCAAATCGTTAGACCGATTGTGTTGTGACAACGTGCTGCACAATTCCCCGCAATGGGGACGGTGTAAATTGATCAGTAGTTAAAGTCATGCCTCTTTGCTACATCATAGAGCTTTGATCGAATACTGCGTTTATTCTCTTTGGTCTTTTCTATAACAACACAAACATCTGCATGAGCAGGATTGGCCGGCAAAGCAGTGTCGTATACCGCAACTGCCCTATCATTAGCATTCATCGCAGTTATGCTACGAATTTCAGCGACATTAAATTTCGCGAGAGCGACAAGTTCCCTACGGGGCTTCGATGGGAAATCTGCATTATGTCGTTCAGCTCTTTCGACACCCTCACTCCGTGATTCTGCAAGATCGCGATACTTGAGCCTATCGGTAGAAAGGCCCTTATTCATCACATCATCAAACGCTGTAGGATTAATAGAACCATCATCTTGGAAGTGTATTGGCTGGACTAACTGACGGCATAGAACCTCACCATTTGCAACTGGTTCAGGCGAATGTTCTGATGCCGAGATCCCTTCCCAAGCAATTCTATCCGATTCTTGAATAAGTGCATCAACCTTGCTTGAGTCATTTAGGTGTGCACAAAAGAAGTCTCGGCAAGGGTTCATGCAGCTATTGGA
>DGYA01000062.1:15183-19797 GCA_002396505.1 Cyanobacteria bacterium UBA5018
AGGGTTCATGCAGCTATTGGATACGAAGAGCCGATGTCTTTATGGAATTGATCCAAGTCATCACTCCTCATGCTGAGGTTTTCAACAAAACGCTCTTTACCAGTGAGCCTGTCTCTAAAATAGGCTGAAAAATGCGTATCTGAACCGAACTCAAGATCAATATAGATTTCTGTTGTGTCCCAATAGAGGCCGATCTCTCCCGATGACGAAAGCATCGCCTTTGGCAATGACACGTCTCGTGGCAGTGCATCAATGAACATAGCAGCAAGGTTGAGTGCACTATGTATAGGGGCTTTACTCAGCTCACCATCCCATCCGTCTGGAAGGGTTTTCCAACTACTCAAGCGCTCAAGCAGTTTTCCACGAACATCGGACTCTACTCGAGTAGCAGGTTCATAGAGAACCGAGCTAGTCGAGGATTCATGATTAAGGTCAGAAACGAACGTCTGTTTAGTGTGACGCCGAAAATCCTCACTGATGCTGGGCATAATGATCCAGCGAGGAGATTGTGTCTGCGGAGAGGTGAAAAGAAGAGTGGTCACGAGGAATGTTCCACTAAGCGTTTCAATCATTAGCTGGGATCCTCTTGGAGTTTGATCTTACTCTTGACTTCGCTCGTCAGCAGCTTTCCGAGAAGAACCTTGTTTTGGTCATGTAGAGATTCGTAAAACATCTGAAGTGATGAACGTAGTGCTTCTTCAGTGTAGAGAGGTCGTTGAAGCCTCGCTTGATGGGAAGTAACGATAGCAACCGACCGTTGCCCCCCGTTGTCCACTATGTCCACATTTACGTTCTCCAATGCTGAGTGGTCAGCCGGGCTTGATCTATCCTCAAGGTAACCATGGTGGGAGTGCCATAAGCCTTTCCTCTCCAAGGCGCTTGTTGGAACTAAGCCGCTCTCGGCATCAAGAACTTCGACCAAGTTAAGATGTTCAGGATCAGCGCGCCAGTGAAATACGTCAGTGTATTGCAGCCCCAATGCTGCGACAGGCGCCTTGACTAGGTATTCAGATACTTCTGAATATGCAAGAAACACGTCGGAAAACACAGACTTCCACCTAGTATAATCTTGAACGACATACAAACAGGAATCTTTTGTTATCTGGAGGGTGCGTGAAGGGCTGATGCTTGATTGCTTCGTGAATTTATACCCAATGCACTCACCAGCGCTGGAAACTGGCTGTGGACTTACAGCGCCAGCAGCTTGGTCAATAAGGACTGAGAGAATGCGTTGTTCTTGAGGTGCCGCAGGGAACTGACGCTTTAGTTCTTTGCTTTGATCATAAGCCGCTCGAATATGGCTTAGTGCATCTTGCGGCAGCGGATTAGACCACTCGATTGCGAAGACAGCACTTTGCACCGCATGAGCGCCAGAGCACGGAGCTAAGTCATCTAAAGCCATACTGCATCATACCACATCGTGAGCGACGGCTGCGGACAGAAGCGTGGAGTGCTTGGGTCGGCAATGTAGATCGAGATTGGCTGGGCTACTGAGGCTTGAGGGAGATCACGAAATTTTGATCTAACATGTGAATTTAAGCGCTCTGAGCCAATTGAGGCGTTGAATTGTAGTTGGCGGTAATAAGTATGCGAGTTAAGCAAGACTGGGTTGACACGATCTGCTTATAGCTCTTCTTCGCCGCCACCGCAAGTCCACGGTGAGGCTTCACCAACCGTGCTTGATGCTAGAAAGAAGGTCTAACATCAAGATCCAGCGGAAGGGGCTAGGGAAGTCTGCAAAGGCACGAATCTTATGCCCGCCGCTGATCTTGAGCGTTCGAAGGTTTGCTGAGCGGCTAGCGCAGGGCCGACTGCAATCGCTTAACCGCCATCGTCCGAACTAGTAACGGACAGCAGCTTTTGGGGCAGCTTGTCAGCCACATCCGCGAGCTCGCCCCGTGGTCGACCCACTGCTGGAGTAAACAGGCCACTTCGCCGACGCCATTGATCCTGCAAAGCGCCGAAGCCTCTGTTTACTGTCGGTAGTCGACATTGAGGTCGGGTGGTTGGAGGGGTAAGCCCTGGACCGTCAAGCCCTTCCCGCTGGCGAATCTGCTATAAGCAGCAATACCCTAGGATTCTCAGGAACACCAGCAACTCATTTATTCCGATGAAGAAAGATTTCTTTTTTATATTGCCACTCTCGGCAATCACACTAAATGTGCTAGTTGGAATCTGCAACCCGGTCGTGGCAAAGCCTTATTTTTGCACGAACCCTCCTGCAAGGAGCTTAACACCATCGCAAGAAAAAGAATGCGGCGAAGATTCTGAAAACGACGGGACCGTGACTCTTGACCCGGAGACAGGATTGAGAGTCACCAACCACAGCAGCGACCAGAACTGGAACAGCAATCCCAACCCATCCGTCCCCCTATCTCAAATTGTAAAGCTGAGCTCGGGATTTGACGGCAGTTCTGAATATGCAGTTTTTGATAAGAACTGGAGAAAAGCATATCCAAATGAGTACGGCATCGTCACAAAGTGGACAGCCGATTACGTCGCCGGTGTCTCTTACACAAAAACCGGCTGCGGACTGCTTGCGTGCCCGTTTGGAACAGTTGTAGCGAACGGGGATCTACCATCACCGCTTGAAATGAAGTACGCCGGGCAGACCTATACAATATACGGTGAGGAAGGCAGATTCACTCTTCCATCCTCTTTCGTAGACGCAATTAAGAGTGAGATCAACGCGAGCAACAACGAATTGAGCATTCGAGTAGAAAAAGTTGTCATCCCGATCGGAAATGAAACCGTCAGACAGCTTAAATTAATGTATGCAAAGGCCATTCCTGTATGGACTAAGCCCAAAATAGTTTTCAGCGCCCAATCAATTAAAAATCTAGGCGATACACAGCAGTTGGCTGGCGCAGCACTCCCGTCCGTGGTCAAGATAGTGTCGGGAAGTTCCCAAGGAACAGGCTTCTTCTTTAGTGACAATGGGCTTATTCTCACCAACAGACACGTAGTTGGCAGCAATGCCACGAGGGAATCACAACTTGAGCTAGCCGATGGCTCCACAGTGCCAGCAAAAACAATATTCATCTCAAGGTCTGAAGATTTTGCAGTTCTTCAGCCAACACGAATTATAAAGGCAAAGCCATTGCCAATCTGCTATGCCTCGTATCCCGTTGCCGGCCAGGATGTAGTTGTCCTCGGAAGCCCTAGAGGTCTTGCTAATACTGTCACCAGGGGAATCGTCAGTGCAGTGCGAAAATCTGCAAATGACCTCAAGGAGTCTGCACCTGTTGGCAGTACTCTCATACAGACAGATGCATCAGTCAATCCTGGCAACAGTGGAGGACCACTCGTTAACAAGAATGGAGAAGTCTTGGGTATTGTTACCTTTAAGAAGGTTGCAGCCGAGGGGCTAAACTTTGCCATCTCGATTATTGATGTTCTCGAAGGGCTAGGTGTTACGCGTCCGGCCAGCACAAAAACCCTAAACCAGTGCGGCAATATTGTCGCCAGTAAATAGCATTATGGCATCTCGAAAAATTCCCATTCGGCTTTTGCGAGTCAGAGGCAAGTAAGTCGCTGCAACGCCTCTCGTGTCACGAAAGCGGTGAGATTTGGTATTTTTCGAGGTGCCCATTGCTTGTCACTGGTATTGCTCTAGCTATCAACACGATCCCTTTTCGCTGGGAAAAGCATTGTGCCCCATTTGCAAGCTAAAGAGCAACAGTCAGTCGCCGTGACACGTCAAGTGCTCTACCGTTTCTCGATCACAATATTAGAAAAATTAATTATGTCAGGCTCCTTAAAATCCTCGCGAAGCTGGCTGACCATCCTGCAATGTGCATTCAGCACCTGGGAGGAAATGCTGCCTTCATTGTCAGTAATTTAAGGCATATTGCCTGTGCCAAGTGGATGACATAAATTGGGCCAGAAACCGACCGCAAGCGTGAAAGCCTGTACAAGTCACTCTCTGGAGATCTCCTCCCTAGTTTGAAATCATCCCAAGGAAGCTTTGGAAAACTGAGCCATGATCAAATAAGTCCTGATGCCGCAGTGGATCTCAGCTGGCTTGGTTGCAGAAATGGCGGTTTTTCAGAAACTCCCTAAAGGATATTTCAGTTTGGTTCTCAAGATCGGCGTGAGTGTTTATTAAGCTGCGGAGATCGAATTAGTTCTGTTTGTGATGTGCAGGCCAGGGGGTGTTGCCTGTTGAGAGGTTAGCCTTCGAGCAAGCCCCTCGAGTGAACAGGCCACCACCAGCCATCTGCTCCGCTACCCCAATCTCCTTGCCTACCACTCAATGGCAGCGTTGGGACGTCCTGAATTCATGTCCAGGCACCTGGGCCCAAGCGCGCTGCATCATTTGTGGTACAGCGCTTGGGTAATGCGTCTCGCGGCATGGGAAATCACCCTATCCTCCGAGTTGTCTTCTTTCGTTTTCAAGCAGGGAGGGAGCCAGTGAGAGAGTGGTTGCTTGATCTGAGTCGAGATGATCGCAAAGCAATTGGTTACGACAGTAAAACAGCCAAATATGGATGGCTTATTAGAATGCCTCTTATTCGCAAGCTATAATCTGGCTTACGGGAGGTGCGATCAATGGTTGACAGAGGAATTGCTCGTGTTATTTTCACGGTCGAGGATAATGTGATGGTATTGCTT
>DGYA01000062.1:19976-21557 GCA_002396505.1 Cyanobacteria bacterium UBA5018
AAGGATAATGTGATGGTATTGCTTCATGGCTTTGTGAAGAAGTCCGCGAAAACTCCTTCCAATGATCTACAAGTAGCACGAGATCGTCTCTCCAAACTCAGAGGTGCTAAATGATTGATGAACGTTTTCTTGGAGGCGATTTTGATAAGACCTTTCGTGAAGAGGGAATTATTGACGATGCTGAAGCTATGGCTGCTTAAAGAGTGATTGCTTTTCAAATAGCCGAGGAAATGAAAAGATCACACATCACAAAAACAGAGCTTGCGCAACGTATGAAAACGAGTAGGCCCGTTGTAGATCGCCTGTTGGATCCTTCGAATCGCTCAATAACTCTCTCAACTCTTGGACGAGCAGCATCAGCAGTAGGTAAGACTCTAAAGATTGAGCTATGCTGAAGACATTCAGAACATCAAGTTACAGAAGACTGGAGTGCAGGGGTCAGGCTTTGCTGAGATTCCCACCCGCCGCTGAAAGGCAGCGTTGGACTATGCCGCTGCGCGGCAGATTCAACAGTCCGAGAAAACTCTCATTGCTTAAATATTTACTGTTCTGACACTTCCGCAGATGCATTGCATACCTTTGCTTCGTGATTATCTCAAAGCCAATTATACTCTTCATGGAACCATGGGGGCATGGAGCAGGTGCTTCAACTTGCCAGCCACGTGAATCATGAAAGAAACCTGAAAACGGCCGGACTTATATCTGCAGTAAGACCCCCCCCAAGGCCTCATAGTTGCGGGCTTGTCCAATTATTGGTAAGGTCGTGGGTGGTCACGATCTTACCAATATTCTTTGTGTGCTAATTCATGGGATTTTGCATCTACTGCCTTCGGGACTCATCCTCAAGCCGCCACAGAGCACACATCGTTCCAGAATCATTTCTCCAGAATGATGTGACCCTAGAACTTGGCACTGAGTGCGATGAATGCAACAACTTTGCGTCTAATCTTGAGAAGGCTTTCATTTATCATAATCGGATATGGACGCAGATCATGATCACAAGAGTACCCGGAAAGAACGGCAAGAGAAGAAAGAGAATGTCACACTATACTGCTGATGACAAGGGTAAAATACTGATGATTCGATATCGGCCAGAGTGGCTGCAGGAGACTGATGGGGAACAAAAAGTCTTCTTGCCAAACCCATCGGAGTATAACGATTCAAAATTTCGTCGCTGCCTGGGGCACATTTCCCTGAATTACATTGCATGGAAGTTTGGCTGGCAAGTCGCACTTGAAAGCAGATTTAATGAGCTAAGAAGGTATGTTCGATATTCTTCGAGAGGGAAGAAGTGGCCGTATGGGCAGGTCTCGCATGATGACTCCCAGCCAAGAAGGAAACTAGGTATAGGTTTGGCTCCTGGCGCACCTGGTCTAATCATTAGATTTGAATCATACATTGATGACTTCTACTTTGACCCTCTTAAGACTGGCGAGCTTGAGGCCTGGATTGCTCAGTGCAATGGGAAGGAAACTCTCTATCATCAGGCCAGCACATGACAACCCCCTCGAGTGGACATGCAACCACCGATTCCTTGCTCCCGCTGCGACGGTTCTGCCTGCCACTCAGGGGCAGCGTTGG
>DGYA01000135.1 GCA_002396505.1 Cyanobacteria bacterium UBA5018
TGTGCCTGGTGTTCCCCAGGCACAGGATCGCCATGCCGCTCGGCTGATGGCAGCTAGACATCGTCTAAAGGTTCACTGGCAAGGCAGAAAAGCCCCCATGGCAAGCCAGCACTGGCGATGTCCCATGGCTAGATCCCCATGGCGATGCCCCATGACAATTCCCCATGGTGATGCCCCATGGTGATGCCCCATGACAATGCTCTATGACAATGGCTAATTAGCAGTGCAGCAATCGGGCAGCAGGGAGGCTTGGGGCTGGGTCGGCAGGGTTATGTGCCGAGCTTGAAAGCATCAAGTATCACCGCATAGACCAGGCCAATGCGCAGATTGTCTAACAACATCCAAGCCAGTTGTGGAGTCCCCCGCACCCAGCGCCCCCGCAGCCGCACGATCAGCTCCAAGATCAGCACAGTGGCCAGCACCATCGCCGGCCGGCCGCCGGGCATGCGCCAAAGCAAATAGGCGGTGACGTTGTTACCTGCATAAAACCCCAGCAACAGGGCCAACATCAGGGCGCTGCGGCGCCGCCAACTGCCGCTCAACTGGCCGAATAGCGCCGCGGCCAAAGCCTTGGCGAAACGCTCGAAGCGGGTGCTCTGGGGAACCAGTCGAACCATGGCCCCCTCAACCCCGCCCGGCGGCAAGTTGCTGGAGATAGGCCAACCCCACTCCGGCCGCTGCGCAGGCAGGTCCCCGGATCACCTGAGCGCCAGGCCCAAAACCCTGCACCACCGCCAGTGCCGAGTCATAGCGCTGCATCGACTCGCTGCCTCCGTAGTGGCTGAGGCTAATCACACAGCCCAGGCCAGCCGCCGTCGCCGCCTGCAGCCCGTTGCCCGTGTCCTCGATGGCCAAGGCGGCGGCGGGCGGTAGGGCCAGCCGCTCCATCGCCAGTAGATAGGCCTGGGGATCGGGCTTCTTGCGGGCGACATCCTCGCCGCAAACCCATAGTTCCAGGGCTTCCGCCAGGGAGCCGAGACAACGACGCACCAGGGCAGTCACGGCCGATCGGCCACTGGTGGTCACCAGCGCCTGGCGCAGCCCGGCGGCGTTGGCCGCCGCGATCATGGCGGCAACCCCAGGCTTGAGTTGAATGGCACCCGCCTCCACCAGGGCGCTGTAATGGAGCTGCTTGGCGGCCTGAAGGCGCTCCAGCTCTGCTCGATCCGGGGCAATACCCCTCAATTGCTGCAGAGCAGCAGCGATGCGCTCCTTTCCCCCGGTGATGGCTAGCCGGTTGCCGTACTCCTCGGCATCCCAGTGCAGAGCTATCGAAGCCTCGCGAAAGGCGGTATTGAAGGCGATGCGGTGCCCATCCCGTTCGGTCTCGGCCAGGGTTCCATCCACATCCCAGAGGATGGCCCGCAGCGGGGAACTAACTAGAGAGACCATCGGCTGCTGATCCCCTCACCGTGACTGAAAACCCTAGGTGCAGCACTACTGGCGAGGCCGCCGCCAGGGCAGCTGGCTGGGCGGCGGCCCCCAGCGGTGGGGCGAGCGCGTCCAATGTCAACGGGCCGAAACGTGACCGATAAGCCGGGCAAGCCAGCAGAATGGCCCCAACGGCCAGGGTATGCGCTGCTCCATTCCACATCTGAGCAACGCTGGCAGCTACCCGCTCCCCTGCCAGATCCGCAGGCATTTCTCAGCTCCCTCGGGCCAGAGCTGGTCCAGCGGTTGCCCCTGGAGCTGGCGGTGCTGCTGCACAGGCGCGGTTTCGGCACAGCAGCTGCCATTGAAGCCCTGCTGGATCCGCCGGCGGCCCCCGCCGCCCGGCGCCACTTTGCCGACCTGGCAGCAGCGGTGAAGCGGTTGATCAGCTGCTGCAAAGCCGGGGAAGCGGTAGCTATCTGCGGCGACTACGACGCCGATGGGATGACCAGCACGGCCCTGCTGGTGGGGGTGTTGCAAAGGCTGGGGGCGCGCCCCCTGGCGGCGATCCCCAGCCGTCAGGACGATGGCTATGGACTGAACTGCTCCATGGTTCAAAGATTGGCGGACCAGGGCATTCGCCTGCTGGTGACCGTCGATAACGGCATCGCCGCCGCGGAAGCGCTGCAGCTGGCCCAGGAGCTGGGGGTGGAGGTGATCCTCACCGACCACCACACTCTGCCGGCTGAGCTACCTCCCTTCCTGGCACTGCTGCATCCGGCCGTCACCCCAGCCAACTCGCCCTTTCGCGGCTTGGCGGGAGTGGGTCTGGCCTATGTGCTCGCCGCCGACCTCTGCCGCCAGCTCAAGCGCAAGGACTGCCTGCAGGTGGCCCTGAATTTGTTTTGCATCGGCACGATCGCCGACATGGCGCCCCTGATCGGCGTCAACCGTCGCTGGCTGCTCGACGGTCTGCCCCAGCTGGCCCATAGTTCCCTGCCGGGCCTGCAAGCCCTGCGCCAACTGGCCGGCCTGGGGGAGAGCGGCCTCGATGCCCAGGCCGTGGGCTTTCAGATTGCCCCACGCATCAATGCCGTGGGTCGGCTTGGCGATCCCAGCCTGGTGGTGGAACTGCTGACCACAGAAGATGAGGAATTGGCTCTGGAAAGAGCCCAGGACTGCGAGGCCCTCAACCGCCAACGCCGCGAACTGTGCCAGGCGATTGAAGCGGAAGCCCTGGCCCTGATCGAGGCCGATGGCACCCACAGCTCCCCCTTCCTGCTGCTGGCCCAGGGCCATTGGCACCATGGCGTAATCGGCATCGTGGCAGCCAGGCTGATGGAGCGATACGGGCTGCCGGTGGCCCTGCTGGCGGGCGAGGGCAATGGCCTGTTGCGGGCCTCCGTGCGGGCACCGCGCGGTTTTGCCGTGGATGCAGCCCTCACTGCCTGCTCAGAGCTGCTGGAGCGCTACGGCGGCCATCCGGCGGCGGGGGGCTTCACCGTGAAAGCCGAACGGGTCAGTGCCCTGCATCGGCAGCTCAACCAACTGGCTGAGCACTGGATCGAGCAGCAGGCGGGCAGCCCGGCGGTGGAACCGGAGGTGCTGTTGCCACTGCAGCGCATCGACTATCAATTTTGGCAGGCCCTGCAGCGGCTAGAACCCTTTGGGATCGGCAATCCCCAGCCGCTGTTCTGGAGTAGTGGCTGCTTGGTGAGCAGTCAGAAACTACTTAGGGGCGGCCACCTCCAAGTTCAGCTGCGCCAGGGGGATACCGAGCTGCGGGCGATCGCCTGGCGCTGGGCTGGCGATGCCAAGCTGCCGGCGGTGGTGGATGTGGCCTACCGATTACGCCTCGATAACTGGCAGGGCAAGCAGCGCCTGCAACTGGAGCTCCAGGCCCTACGCGGCTCCGCCCTAGGTGCCGATGGCAATGGAGTGGTGGTACTGCAACGACGCAATCGCCGCTATTGGTGCCATCGCCAGGGCGAGATGCTAGTGATTCGAAACTCTGACGGAGTCGAGATTCGCCGTCCCGCCCCCAAATTAAGCGCCGGCATATCTCTTGACATCCCCAATTTAACTACCAGCAAGCCAACCGCCAGCAAGCCAACCGCCAGCAAGCCAACCGCCAGCAAGCCAACCGCCAGCAAGCCAACGACCAACGAGCCTGCCGCCAGCAATGCTGCATCTTCCAATAATACGTCCACCAATGCCACCTTTGCCAACGCCGCACCTACCGATACTCCATCCACTAATACTGCACCTACCAACACTTTGTCCCCCAATACCGCATCCAGCAATACCGCATCCACCAATGCTGAATCCACTAATTCTGCATCCACCAAAACTGCATTAGCGAATGCTGCATCCAGCAATCTCTCCAGCGATTCTTCAATAGCCAGCGAGCAAGCCTTGGCTAACCAGCAGACCACAGGGGAAGCCGATGCCGCCATGGATCACCCCTATGTGCGTGCCCTGCTTCACGAAGCGGCTATGGCCCTAGGCCTGGCGGCGTGATCTCTGCTCCCCGGCCGCCAGATCCAGTACCAGAGCTGCCCAGATGAGAGGCTGGATAGTGCAGATTATTCGCATGGCTGCCAGGGGCCTTTGCCTGCAAGCGCTGGTTCCATCGCCTGGCTTTTGGTTGGCGCAACTAAAACCCTATCCCCCTTGCCCAGGGAAAATTTGGGCCAGGCTGGCCGCGTTCGCCTCGGTTCAGGCTGCAGCCGTGCAAGCTGAAGCTGTGCAGGGCCCAAACCATGTACAGCGCTGCTTAGAGGTTGCAGAAACTTTGTTGGCCAAGAGCCTTGCCATGGCCAATGCCGGGATTGGCTTGGCTATTAGAAAATCAGCTGCTCAGAACTGAAAATCAGCTGCCCAAAACTGCTGATTTTTTTGGACACCACAAAGACACCTCTCCGACACTGGCTCCCAGCCACAGGAAGGGCAGCTCCAAGCCGAAGAAAGGCCACACCCTTCTCAAGCCACAGGAAGGGTAGCTCCAAGCCAAAGGAAGGCCAGCACCCTTCCCTTCCCCAGCTAAGGAAGGGCAGCGCCGTTCAGATCAAAGCCTGCAGCCGCTCATAGGGCACCGCGACGGAAGAACAGGATGAACACCACGGCGGGGCCAGCCAGGGTGATCAGGGCCAGGGCGGCGAAGTTGGCGATCAGGTGAAAATCAATGCCCATGAATCCGCTCGTCGGTGAATGGCGCTACGTAGCAGTTTACGCGCCCGGAGCGACTCCCGCAGCCCAGGCGCGGCACCCCTGTGATGGCTTGTCACAGGGGTGCCGCGCCTGGGCTCTCAGCTACCAGCCCCCAGCTCCCCAGCCGTGGCTGAATGGATCCCATTACCGCCTCGGTGCTGATGCCCTGCTCCTCCCAGGCCAATCACGCCTCAAGTGGCCAGCATTGGCAATGCATCAGCGGCTGTGGAGCCTGTTGCCGGCTAGATCCCAGTGAAAGGGGCGAAGCGATCGAAGCCCTCAATGCCCACCAGCGCGAGCTTTACCTGTCCATGGTGGGTGCCGATGGCTGGTGCATCCACTTCGACACCGGTGGGCGTCGTTGCCGCATTTACGACCAGCGGCCCGACTTCTGCCGGGTGGAGAACTTGATGAGCTTGTTTGGCAGCCCTAACCAGGGGGAACAAGCCCCCGCCTCCCCCAGCCAGGCCAATCAAGACGGCCAGCTCGATCAGCGCCGCGGGGCAAAGGCGCCGGAACAGGCCAAAGACCTGGAGCAGGTCGCTCAGCTGCAAGCGACGCTTGAGTTGCAGGCAGCCAATGAATTGGCGATCAGCTGCTGTAAGCAACAGATCCGCAGTGAATACGGCGGTCGTGGCAGGGTGATGCGGCGGTTCCTGCGGGCGATCCGCCAGCAACCCTGAGCTTCTCCCCTAGCCATGAGCGACGTTCCGGACCCCAAGGCCCCCTCAAAACCAGAGCCCAGCTCTGGCCCTGAAACTGGCTCTCCCCCTGGGCAGGCCGGTGAACCGGCAGCTGCCAATAAAGCTGGCAGCTGGGGGGCGGCTCTGTTAACCACCTTCACCACCGTCTTTTTGGCCGAACTGGGCGACAAGACCCAACTGGCCGCCCTGCTACTGGCGGCCCAGTCCGGACGGCCGGCGATCGTTTTTGTGGGCGCTTCCCTGGCCCTGATCAGCTCCAGCCTGGTGGGGGTGCTGCTGGGGCGCTGGCTGGCCAAGGTGCTGCCACCGCAGCAACTGGAGCGTCTGGCGGGCCTGTTGATGGTGGGCCTGGGCCTATGGCTGGGGCGACAGGCGGTACTCAACCTGGCCCCCCTGCCCGACGGCTTGCCCCTGGGCTGATCAATTCCTGCTGGCAGGTGACAGCTGGGCGAATCTGCTGAGTGTTCCGGCGAGCGACTCCGGGCTTAAATACCACCGCTCTCGCCCAGTTCCAATCGGTTCTATCTAGCAATTACCACTTAAATCACCCCGCTTCCACCCAGAGCTTAAATCCCATGGATCTCGCGCTGCTCACGTCTACCTATGCCACGGTTTTCTTAGCGGAACTGGGCGACAAGACCCAGCTGGCGATCGTCACCATCAGTGGCACCTCCCCCAGGCCCCTGGCCGTGTTTTTGGGCAGTTCCCTCGCCCTGGTGCTGGCCAGCCTGCTGGGGGCGGCAGCAGGTGGATCACTTTCCACTGTCATCCCCACCAACGGTTTGCAGTTGGCCGCCTCGCTTGGCTTCTTGATCATCGGCATCCGGCTGATCGTCAGATCAGGACCGATCAAAGGCAGCGGCGAGCCGACCGATCTTTAAACTGAATTGATTCGGTTCGGGATCAGGGGACAGCGCTTCGGTCCCTCTCCCGCCCCGACCAGCCGCCAGACGCCCTACGGGCCCAGTGGTGGACACCGCCAATTCTCCTGCCAGCCCCAGCTGTAACTGCCGATGAAGTTCACGGTCGCCGACCTGCTCGACCAGCTTCCCCTCAACGAGGCCCTGCCGATCGCCCAGCTCGAGAAGGCCCTGAGCCTCAGCGCCACAGTCGATAAGCAGCAACTGCGCATCGGCATTCACGGTCTGATCAAGCTCGGCCTCCTCGATGACACCGAGGCTGGTTTGCTGCGCCTTGAAACGCCCGAGCTGATTCCCGCCCGCCTGCGCTGCTCCAGCAAGGGCTTCTGCTTCGCCCTGCGGGAGGACGGCGGCGAGGACATCTACATCCGTGACCACCAGCTAAACCACGCCTGGAATGGAGATCGGGTGCTGGTGCGGGTGACCCGAGAAGGGGGGCGTCGCCGCTCTCCGGAAGGCGGCGTGCAGTGCATCCTCGAGCGCCAAACCACCAGCTTGCTGGCCCAGCTGGAACAGCAGGCCGAGCGCCTGGTGGCCACGCCTCTCGACGATCGACTGCTCACCAGCATCGAACTGCCAGCCGAAGACGAAGCCCATCTCGATCCCGAACAGAACTCGGTGGTGGAGGTGGCGATCGATCGCTACCCGGTGGCCCAATTTGCCCCCCTGGGTCACGTGGCCCGGCGGCTGCCGGTGAATGGCGGGGAAGAGGCGGATCTGGAACTGCTGCTCACCAAGCACCACCTCAACTCCCGGCCCGCCGCCCCCCGCGCCGTACTCAAAAACCTCACCGAGAAGGAGCGCACCGATCTCAGCGACCTGCCCGTGCTGCTGATCGAGCTGTGGCAGGGCAGGGAAGCCCCTGGCCTGCCGGCCCTCAGCGCCGTTGAGCGCGAGGGGGGCGGCTGGACCCTGTGGGTGCACAGCCCCGCCATAGCCGAGCGCCTAACGGCTGGCAGTGGTTTGGATCTGTGGCTAAGGCAGCAGGCGGATGCCATCTGCCTTGGCAACCAGTGGTTGCCGATGCTCAGTCCATCCCTGTCTAAAGCGGCCGCCTTCAAGGTGGGCCACAGCCAAGCGGCCGTATCGGTGGCCCTGGAGCTCGATCCAGATGGAGCCCTGCAGCACTTCCGCTTTTGCCGGAGCTTGATCAAGCCAGCGGCCAGCATCGATAGCAGCGCACTACAGGCCCTGGCTGAGCGGAAGCCCAAGAGCCGCACCACGCCAGTAGCCCTCAAGGCGCTCAAGCCCTATCTAGCCCAGCTGGAAGCCCTGGTGGCGATCACGGGCCAACTGCGTCAGCGGCGCATCGCCGCCGGCTCCATCGACCTAGAGCTGCCGCTACCTGGCATCGACAGCCTGGGAGATCTAGCTATTGGTGCTCCCGATGCCGCCCTGGACGGCTGGCTGGTGGCCCTGGCTGACACCAGCCCGGTGGCCCTGTTGCGGGAGGCCTTGCTACTGGCGGACCGCGCCTATGGCAGCCATCTCAAGGCCCTGGAACTGCCGGCGATCTACGCCATCAACCCCGCTGCCGATGCCGCCGAGCTGAACGAGGTGGCTCGCACGGCCCTGGCCCTGGAGATCCCCCTGGAACTGAGCGAGGAGGGCAACGCCAATGCCCCTGAGCTGGCCAGGGCGTTCGCCAACACCGACCGCAGCCGCTCTCTGCAACAGCAGCTGGAGGATGTGATCAAGCCGGTCCAACTCAGCCAAAGCCCCGGTACCCATCTCTTGGCAGGCCTGGCCACGGAAGAAGCGGCGGTGGCGCCGGCCTGCTGCCCTGGCCTTCATTACGCCGATCTATGGAATCAACAATTACTGATCCTGCTACTCAGCGAGGGCAAAGACCGCCCAAGCGTGCGTCATAAGACCTGCGTAGACCTCACCTCCGATAGCTGCCATGGCCAGATAGATTGGCCGTTGCTGGCGCCCAGCCTGCTCAACCCCGCCAAGGAAGCTCTGCTGCAGGGATTGGTGCAAAAGCTGAATGGTCGCCGTCGCTTCCTGGCCGAATTGCAGGCGGATGTGGTGGCCATGGCCCAGGCTCGCCAGGCCGAACCCCTGGTGGGAAAAATCCTTCCCGGCATCATCAGCGGCGTGCAGAGCTATGGGTTCTTCGTGGAAGTACCACCCTCCAACGTAGAGGGATTGGTGCACGTAAGCTCCTTAAAAGACGACTGGTACGAATACCGCTCACGCCAAAATCGCCTGGTGGGTCGCAAGAACCGCCGCAGCTACATGCTGGGGGATTCGGTGGAGGTGGAGATCCAAAAAGTTGATGCATTGCGCCACCAAATCGATCTGGCCGTGGTACTTCCCGAGGGCTATGAAGACACCGATTCAGGGGCCGCACCAGGGATCGATCAAGACCCAGAGCCCCTGACCCTGCCGAGCGAGGATTGATCGATGCAGGCGGCCTCGCCTAGCGCAGCACTGAATTCCCTGCCGATAGTGCTTGCGGTATCAGGCGCCTCCGCCCAACCCCTGGCCCAGCGGGCCCTGCAGCTGCTGCTGGAGGCCGGCGAAACGGTGGAGCTGGTGACTAGCCGCGGCGCCATCGGCGTCTGGTGGGCGGAAATGGGGCTGCGGCTGCCCACGGAACCGGAGGCCCAGGAGCGCTTCTGGCGGGAGCGCACCGGCACAAAGAGCGGCAGCCTGCGCTGCCATCGCTGGAATGACCAGGCCGCCGCCATTGCCAGCGGCAGCTACCGCACCCGCGGCATGGTGATCCTGCCGGCATCGATGGGCAGCGTCGGTCGCATCGCCGGCGGTGTGGCAACCGATCTGGTGGAGCGGGCCGCCGATGTGCACCTCAAGGAGGGGCGACCGCTGGTGATCTGTCCCAGGGAAACCCCCTGGAGCCTGGTGCACCTGCGCAATCTCACCACCCTGGCGGAGGCCGGAGCCCGGATCGCGCCGCCGGTGCCGGCCTGGTATCACCAACCCAGCAGCCTGGAGGAGATGGTGGATTTTTTGGTGATCCGCGTCTTCGATGTGCTGGGCTACGACCTGGGCGAGTTGCGGCGCTGGCAGGGCCCACCCAGCCAACCGGGATGAACCAACCGGCATGAATCGCCTGCTGCAACGCCTATTGCTGTTCACCCTGCTGACACCACTGCTGGCGGTGCTGGCTCTGGCGGCATTGAACCTGAGCCCGGCGGTGAGCCTGCGCCTGCTGATCTGGACCAGTCCGGCCCTGCCCCTGGGCAGTTGGCTGGCCCTGGCGGTGGGCGGTGGCGGCCTGCTGAGCGCCGCTGCCACCTCGGCCGCCCTGCAATCCGGTGTTGCGGCGCGGCGGCAAGTGCAACTCAAGGCCGAGGCGCCGGGCCGCCGCCGCGAATCTCCTGCCTGGGACCCCGCCTATAGCGAAACTGCCGGCCAGGAAACCACCAGTCCCGAAACTACCGGCCGCCGTAGCGCCAGTCGCCAAAACCTGGACCGGGAAGCCAACAACTGGAACGAGCCGTGGGCCGCCAACCCAGCGCCAGCGCGGCCGCCGGGGGCACCGCCGCCCACCGTTGAAGTGCCCTTTCGGGTGATCCGCAAACCAGCTAGAGCCGCGAGTACCAGCCCAGATAGCCAGCCCCCCCGGGCTGCGGCCACCAATGCCAATGCAAGTGCCAATGCAAGAGCAAGTGACAGTGCAAGTGCCAATACCAGTGGAGGCGATGGCTGGGATCAATCATTGCCCGAGCAGGAAGAGTGGTGAACCACTGCTCTTCTGAAGGGCCGCCCGGGGGCTTCTGGAGGGCCAGTTTGGGGGGGCCAGTTTGGGGGCACAAGAGACCTGCACCGCCCTGCCAGCTCCCTAAACTTCAGCAATCCTTTCCGCCCCAGCCGTGCCGGACAGCGACACTGCCAGCCAGCCCCCCACCGCTGAGGCCAAGCCGGCCCCGAAAGCCAAGCCGCCCGCGCCCGAGGACAAGCCCTTTGGCAGCTTCGTGCCGGAGCTGTTGCTGCCGGCTTTGGCCAAGGACATCCAGGGCTACGGCGGAGCTAAGCCCCAACTGGAATTTAGCCAGGGCGCCATGCCCGTAGTAGGCAGCCCCTGCTGGATGGTGAAGGGCAGCCTGCCTGGCGAACGCCGCTTTTGGCTCTGCTTCACCGCCGAGGACATCAGCTCGGCCAAGACGATCGCGGTGGCGGAGGCCGGGGCCGAACCGAGCCTGCTGGAGTCATTTTTGATCGATGAGAAAAAAATCACCCTGGCCCTGCTGGTATCTCGCCTGGTGCAACGGCTCAATGGCCAGAAGTGGCTGGGACCCAACTAGCTAGCTGGGCCCTGGCTAGCTAGGGCCCGCTTGGCCTGCTCTCTGCCCTGGTCAGCGTCTGCTCTCACCGATGGTCAGCCGCAAAGTGAGCGCCATCCGTGGCCAGCTTTGGCCAGCCTTGGCCCAGGCAGTGAAGGTCAATAGTCACAACTGCTGACGCATGTCAGCAGTTGCATTGGCGGCGACACCTACGATGGGGCCAAAGCCACAGCCGTACCGCTCGATGGTGCCTCCCGCCACAGCAACCGCTTCCGTAGATGCCCCCATGGCCCTCGGCAGCCCTGATGCCCCAGCCATCAAGGCGCCGGTGAAGGACACGATCCTCACGCCCCGCTTCTACACCACCGACTTCGAGGCCATGGCGGCCATGGACCTCCGCCCCAACGAGGTGGAGCTAGAGGCCATCTGCGAAGAGTTTCGCAAGGACTACAACCGCCACCATTTTGTGCGCACGGATGTCTTCGAGGGAGCTGCCGAAAAGCTCGATCCCGACACCCGCAAAGTGTTTGTCGAATTCCTGGAGCAGAGCTGCACCTCAGAGTTTTCCGGCTTCCTGCTCTACAAGGAACTCAGCCGTCGCATCAAGCAGAAAAATCCGCTGCTGGCCGAATGCTTTGCCCACATGGCCAGGGATGAGGCCCGCCATGCCGGTTTCTTGAATAAGTCGATGAGCGACTTCGGCCTGCAATTAGACCTGGGCTTCCTCACGGCAAACAAAGCATATACCTATTTCAAGCCTAAATTCATATTTTACGCCACCTACCTATCCGAGAAGATTGGCTACTGGCGCTATATTGCGATTTACCGTCATTTAGAGCAGCATCCCGAAAGCAAGATTTACCCGATTTTCAACTTTTTCGAGAATTGGTGCCAGGACGAAAATCGCCATGGCGACTTCTTCGATGCCCTGATGAAGGCTCAACCCAGCACGGTGCGCGGTCCGGTGGCCCGCCTCTGGTGCCGCTTCTTCCTGCTGGCCGTATTTGCCACCATGTACGTGCGCGACGTGGCCCGCAAGGAGTTTTATGAGGCACTGGGACTAGATGCCCGTGAATACGATAAATATGTCATCGACAAAACCAACGAGACTTCGGCTCGGGTATTCCCCGTTGTACTAGATGTAAAAAATCCAAAATTCTGGGAACGCCTCGAGAAGCTCGTTGAAAATAACGCCAAGCTCAGCAAGGCAGATCAAGACGGTGGCCCCGCTCCGATACGAAATCTCAAAAAGATTCCCTATTGGATCGCCAACGGCAAGGAAATGGCCAAGCTGTTCTTCATGAAGCCAATCCTCAGCCACGAATTCCAGCCCGCTGTTCGCTGATTCTATCCGTTCAAAGGTAGATACACCCACTGCGTCAATCCACCCCTGATCGCTTAGCGCTGAGGGGGTAATTAATTGGCGCAGTGAACTGAGCAATTCAGGGTTGCGATCGCATCGATCTTGCCTTCATTCCACTGACGTCACTGTCCAAACAGCTGTTGCTGCAATATCAGCAATTCAGCTCCGACCTGGGCACTGACATGCTACCATTCAGCGAAGGCCGTCAAATAGCGAATCACTTTAACCCAGCACAGTTAAAGCTGTTACAAGAGCAAGTAGTTGTAGGACTGGAAACGATCGCTCAGCTCATATAAACAGTCATCCGCGCAGAGGTTACCGCCAAAGGCATACTCCAGGAGCTGATCCAGAAGCGCCTGGGTCTTGCTGAAACTCAAGGGAAAGGCACTCCCAGAAGACCCACCAGGGCACTGTGCTGGGGCCCATAACGGGTCGCTTCCACATCAGCCGGCAAGGTGGCGCAGGTTGGTAGGGCATCCGCCCCGCTAGGGAGAAGCTGAGGAATGGCTTATCAGGCTCCAACAGGGCAATGCCGTGGCAGCGCCATGATGTTGCTAGACGATGCGGCCCCATGGGTGCCGTAGCATGGGTGCCGTGATTCCGTCACCTGTTCCAAAGAAATGCCAGCGGTGGCCAAAGTTATTTATGTCATTGATCCTTTATGTGATTGATCCTTGATGTCCTGAATCGTGTGAAGCGCTCGCTTCGTTGAGGAAGCTGGGCGTGGGCAACACATGCAACAATTTGTCGCTGCCCCGGCGACGTGGTTGCGCCCTGCTTTGATCAGGTATAGGATTTTCTGGAAACTGGCCGAAGGCCAATCGAATCATTGCCACCTTATCCCCCTCCCCCTAATGGCCGTGCGGCTCGATCTAAAAGTGGCACTGCCTTGAAAAGCACGGTCTTCGACCCCAAGTCCTTGGGCGGCACCGCCGTCAGCAGGTCAAGAATCTTGTGGAGCGGCTTGACTGGGCCCTTTTCCTAGCATCAAGCCTCGCTCACCACCCCTCTCGATCTTGGTTGATGACCCCATCAATTCATTCCTGAATTATCAACTCAAACTTCATCATGACATCCACAGCTGTCCCTGACTCTCTCGACGAAAAACTCCTAACAATTGCCCGAGCCGAAAGGTTGGTTCGGGCTGAGGTGTTGGTCAAGAACTACACCATTGGCTCTGCCGCTCTTGCCTTGGTGCCATTGCCTATTGTCGATCAGGTGGCACTGGTGGCGTTGGAGATCAAGATGATCCACGATCTTGCCGGTCACTACGACGTGCCCTTCAAGGCCAGTATTGTAACTGCCATTTTGTCATCCTTGCTCTCCGGCCTCACAGGAGGTCTCCTGGCCAGAGGTCTCTCGAGCGTGGCCAAGGCTGTGCCTGTCCTCGGCACCCTGGGTGGTGGGGGTGGCATCGCGGTGTCCTCAGCCTCAGTCACCTTCGCGCTAGGTAGCGTGTTCATTCAGCACTTTGAGGCCAATGGCACCCTGCTGAATGTGGATGTTGAGTGGTTGAAAACCATGATGAACAAGGCACTCAAGAAAGAAGCCCCAACGGAGTCTGAGGAACCCTCGAAGGAAGACTTGACCACAACTGAGGCTGCCACTGAGCCTGCCGCTGCCTGATTCTGTATGCATGAATCGCTCTTAGAGGCTTCTCAGCAGATCCCTCGCCATAAAGCGCAGCTGCACAGAATGATGCTGATTCCAATCCTCATCACGCTTGCAGTTGCCATCATTTCCACTCCCCTGCCTGGCTAACCGTAGTGGCATCCAGCTCAATAGATCACTTTAACGAATGGCTCCAAGAGCAAAAAGAGTCGATACCTATCAAGCTTTACTTTGCTTGGATGATAGCCAAGCATCGCTTTAATTTGATTTTCGCAAGCAACAAGTTAATGGCCTTGCAATTTCGCGTGTGGATTGAGCATAACTTACCAGCGGATTCTCCCTTGCGCAAATGGATAATGGAACTTCCAGATCAGGCGCTCCAGGAACTCACGAAAAGTGCCACGAACTATTGCGCCAACTTAAACATACAACTTACTTGGCTT
>DGYA01000141.1:0-3053 GCA_002396505.1 Cyanobacteria bacterium UBA5018
GGGCCAGAGCTGGTGCTGTTGGTGCGCTGGTGTCTAATGTTATAGATATGATATTGGTATAGCCCATGTCGCCCGCTGCGTTGCTTACCTGGGCTCGGAACTGGTAGCTACCATCGGCAAGATTTGATTGGATGGAGGTGGTTTCAATCCAAGTGGTGCCGCCATTAGTGCTGGATTGAAAGACAACAGTGGTGCCTGCTTGCTGGTCCGACAAGAGCAGGGAAAAGTTGTTGTCGTTACTGATGCCATCGCTGGAGGAGAATCCGGTATCTGAAAAACCGGCAAGACCTAGGCTGCCGATAATTGAGATAATGCCGCTAATCAGGTACTGGCCAAGACTGCTATAATTGCTATATCCATTTGTAAGCGGATCGCCAAAGCCGACGCCAATCACCTTGAGTAGATAAATGCCGGCGCTGAGGTTGAGGTTAAAGCTGGCGGCAAGACTTGCCAGGGGTGAGCTGGTTGCCACCAAGTTGCCATCGCTGCTGTATAAATATGCTGCAATGTCAAGATTTGGACTGCGGTTGGTTAGCAGGGCGCTGGAAAAATTGCCGCTGCCATTGTTGATCCATGCTTGGCAGGCGTTTGTGATCGATAAGGTTACGTTGCCTGTGCCTGTACAGAAGCTGAACCAATCACTGTCGTCGCTAGTTTCGATAATGCCGAATTGGCTGAAGCTGAGTCCGCTGAGGGCCGTGGCGCTGGCGGCACTGTTGCCGTAATCATCGGCGCGGTAGCCAGCGCCATTGGTGCTGCTGCTGATGATCGCCAGGTCGTCTTCTTTGTTATTGGCGTTCTTATATTCCCCTTTGCTCCACTGGGTCACTGGCTGGTAATAGCCAGCGCCCATGATCGGGGCCCAACCGGTGTTGCCACTTCCCTGGCCCGTGTAATAGCCCGCGCCGCTGGTACCATCGTGGACAAGACCAAGGGCATGACCCACCTCATGGCTGATGGCTTCGGCTGTGGCTTTTTCATGCCCATTCCCCAACTGTTCTTTGAAGACGAAGGAGGGGCCGGCGGAACCATCGCCGAACACATTCACATAGGAAACTCCACCGGCTCCGATGCCGAACCAGTCGTGGCAGCTGCCTCCGATCACCACCCTAGTGCCCCAGGTGGTGTCCCCCGCCACATCTCCCTTGGTGAGGGCGGCGGCACCGGGATCTTCTGTGGTTACATTAATGTTGAAGGGGGCAAAGTCTTCGGCAACTCGCTGCCAGATGAATTGAATACGTTCCAGCTCGTCATTGCTGAAAACATTAATATTGCCGTCGAAATCATATTTTGGGGTGGCGATGGATGAGAGCCCTTTGTAGGTGTTCCAGTAGGTGTCTGTGGTGACATAGCCATCGAAATCCAGATAGATGGTCTTGGTAGCCGTGGGATGGCTGTGCAGCTTGAAGGTGTAACCTAGGTCCACCCTGCTAGTCAGCACCGTAGCCCCTCCAGTCGGAGCTAGACTGGCAATTGGTTCTGGTATTTCGTCGCCCATCACCGAATTGGTCCGCTGGCACGCCAAGCAATTGCAGGTTCGGGGGGCACCATCAGCTACCACTAAGTTTGTAGATCCATCCCCTAGGCTTGGGGCTCCAGTAGCAGCTGTGGCAGCGGCAGCACTGAGAACAGCTGTGCTCAATGGATCCCCGCTTGTGAGGGCTGCCAAGACAGCGGACTCTGCCTGAGGGCCTTCTGATTGATTGCCGAGCTCGGCCCGCGGGAATACCAATAACGATGATTTCATTACCAGTAATTCGTCTACTTTTTTTAAAAACTTTACTATCTGCATAGCCCATATTTGCGGCCTGGGTGCGGAAGCGCAACATAAATTAACCTAAGCGTGAAGACTAGTTGTAAGCGTGAAGACTGGTTGCAAGCGTGAAGACTGGTTGCAAGCACTGCCCTCTATAGGTTCCCTGGGAGTTCGCTGAAAAAACCTTGCACTTCTGTGAGAGTGGGGTAGCTGCCTATTCGTTGATGTGAAGCCAACAGGAGCGCAGCGGCTACTTGTTCTTCTACGTCTCGATCGAGGAGTGCATCCCGGCCAGCCATCCGCTCAGGCTCTTAATCGGCTCAATCCCACTTCTTGCAGGCTTTATGCCCTGGAAGGCCGTCCATCGGTTCCGCCAGAGCAACTGCTGTTTGCCTCACTGCTGCAGGCGTTTGATGGGATCCGTCTCGAGAGGCTGCTGCTGGAGCAGCTTCACTACAATCTGATGTTGCGCTGGTTTGTTGGACTGAGCCCAGACGATGCGATCTGGCACCCGACCACATACGGTCTCCGGCCGACTGCGTCTACACAAAGAACAGTGATCGGCTCCTCAATGACGACGTCATGGGGCTGTTCCTGGGTAACCGTTCACGGGGCGAGACGGCACTCAGTGAACTTTTGTCCTGTTCAGCCTTTGACAGCCACTGGAATTCGGTTGCATCTCAGGCAGAGTCGTTCTGTGATGTACGCACCCCCCTGCTGGAATTCCTGACGCAGACTGGCTGGAATGGCCATCCGGTGCCAAAGCCCAGATCGTGGCTCAGCAGGAGGAGCTAGTGGCTCTGCGAGAGCAGAACGATCAGCTGCGCGTTCAGCTCACCGCCCTGGGCACCGAGCTGGCCCATCTGCAGAAGCGGATATCGGCTGCGGCTCACGCAATTCCTCCTAGCCGTAAGGCTGCCTCGCAGCGGTGACCACCCTCCAGCGATGGTCCGGGTTTTAAACCACCAGAGCGGCGCAAAGGCAGTGGTCGCAAGCGGGGTGGCCAGCCGGGCCATCCAGGATCCGGCCCGGAACTGTTGCCGATTAAGCGGGTTGACGAGGCGTTGGAGCACCACCCGGAGGCCTGCCGCCGCTGTGGCACCCTGCTGCAGGAAGAGGATCCAGAACCATTGCGCCATCAGGTGATCGAGATCCCACCGATCACGCCGCTAGTGATCGAACACCGGCTGCATCGTCTGATCTGTCCCTGCTGCTCCACCAGCACCTGCGCCACATTGCCGGCTGATGTGGAAGCGGCCCGTTATGGGCCCCGGCTCAGTGCCCTGGTGGGTCTGCT
>DGYA01000141.1:3298-23387 GCA_002396505.1 Cyanobacteria bacterium UBA5018
AGATCAGCCTTGGGGCGATCGCAACGATCCGCCAGCGCTTGAGCGCTGCCCTGGCGCAACCGATGGCAGAAGCACTGCAGACCGCCCGACAGCAGCCGGTGGCCTACGTCGTAGACGAAGTCTTGCGCGCAGCGGTTGAAACCGGTGCCCCCACCGGCAATGCCGACGGGGGGAATCCCGATGGCAAGCGCGGCTGGCAGTGGGTGATGGTGACCACCGTGGTGACGGTGTTTGTGCAGGGCCTGAGCTGCTCGGCGGCGGCCGCGATCGAGCTGTTGGGGGATGCCTTGGCGGTATCGTGGTGAGCGATCTATTCACGGCCTACAACTATTTCCCTCTGGAGCAGTGTCAACTGTGCTGAGCGCACATTATTCGTGATCTGACGGCAATCGCTGGCCGTCGGGGCGCCAGCGGTGAAATCGGAGCGGAGTTGCTGGCGTTGCAGCAACAGCTGTTTGGGCTCTGGCACCAATTGAAGGACGGCACGCTGCAACGGGTGGTGGAGCTAGGTTGTCAGCGCGGTGAGCAAATGCCGTGGGCCAAAACGGTGCGCACCTGCGATCAGCTGCTGCAACGCAGCGATGGCTTGTGGACCTTCCTTGAGATCCAGGGGGGCGAGCCCACCAACAACGCCGCCGTAGACGAAGTCCTCTCCGCAGGAGTTAGGGCATTGCGGCCAGCGGTGATTCACCGAAAGATCAGGGATTGGCCGAGCAACAGCCGTGGCATCCAATCCGCCAAAGGGGCCCTTTGTCGCAGTCGTCTGCTCACGGTCACCACCACCCTCCGGCAACAGGGCCGAGACATCTGACCCTTGCTGGAGCAGGTTTGGATCGCCCATCACCGCGGCGGGATGATGGGCTCACTGCTGCCGGAGTTCTAAACTCCTCAGCACAGGTCGTTGCTTCTTTGGTCGCGCTGCGATGAGCGATTAGGGGTAGAATGGCGAAGTGATGACTACTAACTCGTGAACTGAAGATAATGGTTCTCTTGGATCTGGGGAGCAATCTCTTCATTCCTGAGCCTCAAGCGTTGCTTGATATAGAGTGATTCGAAAGCCAGTCCGACTGGCTTGGCAGGGGTGCCAACATTGGCGATCAACTGAGGCGCATAAATTTCCTCTAGCTCTTGCCAAGGTATGAGCTACGCAAGCAGCACCCAGCGGTTGACTGGGTCAAATGCACCGCCAAAAGGCAACTGAAAGGCAGCTGAAAGGCTTCGATAGAAAGCCGACCGTGATGCTGATCTGATACATTTGTGGCTGTAAGCCGTAACGGCATTCATTGGCTGCCTGCTTCCCGGCCAGCTTGCCAGCTCTGAGCAGCTGAAACCAGCTGCGGCGCAATGGATTTGCCTTTTCCAGGAAGCCCTACTAAACTCGGATAAAATGTTAAACTGTTTGCCTTGACCATTTCTTCGGCTCCCCTGATGGCGCCTAGCGAAGCGCTCATGGCGCTCCACGACCGCCATGAGCGCTTCTCCAGCCTGGCGGAATTTTTGCCATTGCTGCCTCAGCGTCTCCAGGAAGGCCGCCTGCTGGTCGGGGCTGCGGATGTCATCCGCTCCCTGGGGATTATTGAGCCGCTCACCGGGCGCCACATCCCCCCGAAAGAAATCAGGATCAGCCCGCCAAACTTTCGAGAATCAATTTTAGCTGAGGGTTGTCTCTCCCGCAACCGGGCCAGCCTCAAAATCATGGAGAGCCTCTTCGGCTCGTTGGAGGCTGTGTCCAACCAGAGGATCTACCTGGCGGAGGCGATCACCGGCTTTGCCATCTGGATGCGGCGGTACATGCCCCAGCTCACTCAGAGCGAATACCTCACTGGCGCAGATGCTTTCCAGGACGGCGAGATTCCTCATCAGGATCTCAGTGCCCTAAGCTATGCAGATCACAGCTTTGACTTGGTGCTCTGCAACGAGCTGTTCGAGCACATCAGCAACCTACCGCTGGCCCTTGGCGAGGTTAAGCGGGTGCTGCGTCCCGCTGGGCGGCTGATTGCCACGTTCCCGATGGCCTTCGGCCAGGAAGCCTCGATCCAGAAGGCGCGGATTGTCGGAAACAGTGGTGAAGTGGAATTTATTGGTGAACCTGATTTCCATGGCGATCCGATTCGGCCCGAACATGGCTCCTTGGTGTTTCAGATTCCGGGCTGGGATATTCTCGCCATGGCCCATTCGGCGGGGTTCTCCCACGTGGTGATGCATCTGATCACCAGCTGGAAACAGGGCGTGCTCGGAGGTGATCTGGCAGGTGTGCTGGTGCTGGAGGCCCAATCATGATGCGTGCGACCACCGCCGAGCTCCAGCAGCGCCTACTGCACAATCCCGGCGATCCGCAGGGATGGAAGACCCTGAACCAGCTGCTCCAGGAGGGTGAATCCACACCCGAGCCTGAGGCAAAGCAAACCATGGCTGCCGCAGCCAGCGCAGCTCCAGCCCCGCCACGCCAGAAGCGTGTGCAAAAACAGAAGAGTGTTCAAAAGACGAGCTTCGACCCTCGCACCCCGCGACCACTGCATTCGCGCTGGACCTCAGTGGGTTCTCCGGAAGAACGCCGGCTGATTGAAAACCAGCTGGCGGAACTGGTGCAGCAGCTGCAAGCGGAAGAGCCGGAAACCCTGATCCCCCGCCTGGGTCGGGACCTGCCAGCTGGCCTGGTGGACAAGCTTGACAACCCTGCCCTCTACGCCCTGGGAGAGGCCTGCTATCGGCAGGAGCGATTTGAGCTCGGGCTACCCCTGCTGCAGGGCCTGATCGCCAGGGGCGAAGAGGCCGGCGACCTGCTCGATTGGGCCCGCCTGTTCGCGGCGCGCTGCCAGCGGGGCAGCGGCCTGCTGGGCGAAGCACGCAGTAGCTTCGAGTCGCTGGCCGCAAAGGACGCCGGCGAGAGTAACTGCGAGCCAGGCTTTCATGCCCAGGTGGACCTGGCCTGGCTCGATCTCAACGCCGGCAACCCCGAAGCTGCCAAGGAGAGATTACAAATTCTGCTAAATTCCTCCTTCTGTAGCGAGCATGAAACCGTTCTGGATCTGCTGGGCCGGGTGATCTCCACGTTGGAGTGGCTGGAAACCAACCCCCGCAACCAGCTGAGCCACATCCGCGATCTGGCCGACAGCGCCAGCCTGGTGTTTGCAGCTGATGCCCTACAGCTTTCCCCCTGTGGCACACTTCTGCAGCTGGAGGGCTGGCTGGTGGATCCCAACCGCCAGGTGAGCCATCTCTGCCTGATCCGCGGCCGCCGTGTGCAATGGCTGGATCTGGGTCAGGCCCAGTACCGCCATCGCGGGGATCTGGCCGAGGTGCTTCAACGCTGTGGCGCCCCGGCCGATTTCGATGCCGGCCTGAAGCTTGCCGTGGCATACCACCAAGAAGAGGCCGTGCCACTCGACCCAGGCGAAGCAGCTGAATTGTTCGTGGTGCTGCGCAATGGAGATCAGTTCTGCCTGCACCGCCCGATGGTGGCCGTGAGCTTCGATGTTCCACGCTTCAAGGGCTTGCTGGACGCCGCCATCAGCGACCGCTGCAGCGTGGAGAGCCCTGGCTGCCTGGTGCGCATCCGCGAGGCCTGGAGCCGGCAGATGCAGCAACGGCTACAACGGCCGGCTCAGCACCAGCGCCATGGAACGAGATCCAAACCAGCCGAGCTGAGCGTGGTGGTACCGCTATACGGGCGGATTGACTTCATGGAGTACCAGCTGAACTGGTTCAATGCCTGGCTGCGACGCCTGGGCAGCAACGCCCCAGGACTGCAGCTTATCTATGTATTGGATGATCCGCGCCTGGAGGCTGAGTTCCGAGCCCTGGTGAAACGCTGCCAAACGCTCTACCGCATGCCGTTTGAAACGGTGATCAACCCGGAGAACCTGGGTTTTGCCGGCGCCAACAACCGGGGTGTTCTCTATGCCACTGCACCCTATTTGCTGCTGCTAAACTCAGATGTGCTGCCAGCCAACGATCACAGCCTCGAAACCATGCTACGGGCCCTGCAACAGCATCCCCGCCGAGTTGGAGCTCTGGGAGCAAGGCTGCTGTTTGACAACGGTGGTATCCAGCACGTGGGCATGGAGTTCGTAAAGGAGGACGACCTGGATGGTGAACTGGGGCGCGTATGGCTCAACGAACACCCCCTCAAGGGCGTGAACGTGGGCTTTGGAGAGCAGGAGCGCTTGGAGCTGCGTGAAGTGGAGGCGGCCACGGCCGCCTGTCTGCTTATGCAAACCGAACGCTTCCGGACCCTAGGCGGTTTCAGCACCCACTATGTGGTGGGCGACTTTGAGGATTCGGATCTCTGCCTAAAGGTGCGCCGTATGGGCCTGGGTATTTATGTGGATCTGGAGGCCTGCTTCTATCACCTGGAACGGCAGAGCGTGGGTTATGGCGAAAAAAGCGATGCGCTGAAGATGAAGGTGGTAGCCACCAATGCATTGGAACATCATCAGCGCTGGTGCAGCACCATCGAACGATTGAAGAGTGGCCAACAAGTAGGAGTGCAGCCATGAGAGTTCTTTATCTTGTTCATGCGCACCAGAGCTTTTCAGTGGGTGGGGCCGAAAATGCAGCCTTTTCTCTGTTCAATGAACTGCAGGCCCAGCAGGGAAGTGAATCTTGGATCCTTTGCGCCGTTCACACCAGTCGCGGCCTGCTAGGCCACGGAGAACTGCGCAGCGTGGAGGGAACAGAACGGGAATATCTGATTGGCACCGAATGCGATTGGTTCCGATTCAACAACACCCACATTCCCAGCCTGCGCCGAGGCCTGCAGCGACTGCTTGATCACATCAAGCCTGATGTGATCCACCTGCAGCACTACAGCCATTTCGGCATCGACGTGATCCCCCTGCTGCAGACGCTATGCCCAACCGCCAAGGTTGTGGTGACACTGCATGAGTACTTGGCCATCTGCATGCACAACGGCCAGATGGTGACGACTCAGCAACTGAAGCTCTGCAACAAGTCCACACCACTGGCCTGCTCGATGTGCTTCCCAGAGCGCAGCGCCCAGGAAATGTTCCTGCGGCACCACTACATCAAAACAATTTTAGAAAGCTGTGATGCGTTGATCAGTCCAAGCGATTTCCTGATTCAGCGCTACCGGGATTGCGGCATCGACCATGAGCGTTTCTACATGATCGAAAACGGATTGCCACCGCAATTCGAACTAGCACGCCAAGCTAAATACCGTCAAACATATTCAAAGGAACTAAACCGTTTCTCCTATTTTGGCCAGCTCAACCTCTACAAAGGCCCCCTGGTCCTGCTCAAGGCCGCCTACCTGCTGCAGGAGCGGGACATCACCAACTTCACCATCCACATCCACGGCGCCAACCTCGAGCATCAGCCCGCAGACTTCCAGGAGCAGTTTGCCCTGTTCCACGACAAGGTGAAGGATCGGGTGCTACTGCGTGGCAGCTATCGCCAGGTGGACATGGAAAGCCTGATGATCGAGTCCGACTGGATGGTGATCCCCTCCATCTGGTGGGAGAATTCGCCAGTGGTGATTCAGGAAGCCTTCTTTTATCAGCGGCCTGTGCTGGGAAGCGACATCGGCGGTACCGCCGAGAAGATCGACGGCCGCGGTGGTATCACCTTTGCGGCCCGCAGTGAATCCAGCTTGGCGGCCTCCATGGAGCGCTGCATCGGCAATGCGGCCCTTCACCAGGGCTTGGTTGGTGAAATGGAGCAGCCGACGACGGCCAATAGTTGCCTGCTTCAGCATTTGAAAATATATGATACAATCTATTCCACCTCCAATTCCACGCGGGAATCTTTGTTGACATGAAAACTCTAATTGTACATATCGGGACAGGAAAAACTGGATCCACTTCTATTCAAAAGTACCTAAAAAGTATTCAGCCTGCTCTTTCCGAAAAAAATATCGCTTACTTTGGGATTAATCTAGACCTAGTACCAAGCCCAAAAGATCGCCCTTGGCAAAAGCCTGCGGGCACTCATATTCTGCAACGCATGCCTTTGGAATCGGCCAAGGTGGAGGTCAGTCAGGTTCTAGTGGAAGCATTGAACTCACTGGATGATAATGGGGTAGCGGTGTGGAGCAACGAATCGATCTATGAAAAGCCACTTTTGTATGTGCATGCTTTGCAGGAAGCTCAATCCAAACTAGGCATTAATGTTGTTGTGGTTGCTTATGTCAGAGCCATTAAGTCTTATGTCGCTTCTGCCTATAAGCAATGGGGAGTAAGGCACAAAACATATAGTGGGTCGGTTGTTGGTTTCGCGGAATGGGTCGGCAGGCAAACCAAGTTTCTTTCCTACGGCGCAGCACTGAAGATATGGGAAGATGCTTTTACCAGTAATTTCAAGCTATTTAACTATGACGTCCTTGACGACGTGCGAATCAGCTTCATGCAGCTGATTCCGGGTTGCGAGGATATGCTCCCGCCGGCGCTACAGGCAAAAGACAATGCTTCGCCAGGTGATCTACATCTTGCCCTATATGCACTTTACAATAGCCTTTTCGCTGAATCAGTGTTGCCAATTGATGTGGCCTCTCTGATCAGCAGGAATAAGCTTGCGCACGGCGGCATGCTGGAAGGGTCTCTTGCGAAGCTTTATCCTTCAGGCCAGGAATTAGATGATGCGATTGCGCTCTTCACAAAAGACCAGGAAATTGCCAATCAAATTCTTTCCAGTAAACAGCAGCCCTTGCTTCAAAATTCTCTGGCAAGCTCACAGCCGAGCGTTGCTTCTTCGGCAGATGATGCAACGCTGAATAACGGTGTTTTGTCGTTGCTTATTGCTATAGCCGTGGAGCAGGAAAAGCGTATTGTATCCTTGGAAACTTTGGTTGCAACTCTAGTTAAAAAGAGAGTTTAGTATGTCTGCATTTCTACACGTTGACGAGGTAGGTGCACATCATGAGCAGTGATCTGGTGTTGGAGGGCAGTGAAGGCTTTCTTTTCCTCAGCGGAGGGAGGCACAGTCCGCTTCGTTTTGCCAGGGCAAGAGCCACGCTAAAGCCTGAACTGATTTCGTAGTTCTGAGAAATCATCCAGCGACGCAAGGCCCAGCTGGAGCGGCGAGGCATTCGCTTCGCCCACCTGATCGCTCCTGACTCTGTATGCCAGGAGGTGTTTCCCGTGGAGGTGGTCGCTTGCCTGGGTGATGAATATCTGAAAGCAGCCCCAGTCGAGGCTCTGAAGAGCTGGGTGACGTATTCGCGCCAGTTGCTGGCCGATGATTTTAGGCAGAACTGCTACCGGGTGGACACTCACTATCGCCCATCGGGTACCCTGATGGTGATCAGGGAATTGCTCAGAATTGCCTGCGGCGAAGCGGCCATCAAGTTGATGCCGGATCGCAATGAGTTGCGCTTCACTAGTCAGAGTAATTGGTCTGGTGATCTCGGCTCGAAGCTCTTCCCCGTTAGGACCGAAGACTGTGAACGAATTGCGCTTCCCGTATCAATCAACTGCTATTCAAATAGACTGGGCGGTGGCAATAACGGCATCGTTGACTTATGCATCAACCGTGCCTTCCTCAGCGCTGACCCCAGCTCTGCTGGCCTGGGGAGGGTGATGGTTAGTGGCGACAGCTTTGGAAGAGATATTGCCCGTACCCTTTCTCTCATCACTCAGGAGGTGCTATTTGTGTGCACCCCATTCCTGCATGTTGAGCTGGTGGACGCCATGAAGCCGGATGTGGTGTTTGCGCAGAATGCCGAGCGCTATCTATCTGGAGTGTCTTCGGATGAGGATCGGCCCGTATTCTTACCTTATCCATTCTTCAAGCAAAATGAGTATATAGTTGAAGCTGAGATGGCACAAGCATTGTCCGCAGTGCTGTCCTATGGAAGGCCTCCCTATGAGGCTTTCCTGAAAAAATGCATAGCGAACCTCTCTGATTTTATGCCTGCTCCAGCACCTCATCCAGACCACCAGCGCATCTCAGGATCGCTTCGCATTGGAGGACAACCTCAAGCATTATCTGGCCACTGATCTTCGGGTGGTGAACCATCAGAAGCAAGCCGACTTGCCGGACCCACTTGGCTCAGCTGAAGCTTGGGGTCTGAGTCTGTCAACGCATGACTTCTACCGGCAACTTGCCAAGTCCTTAGAGTCATCAGGGAGCATTGAGCTGCCAAAGATAAGGCTTCGAGCGCGACACAATCTGAGTTGGCGTGATGCCACCTGGCTAGTGTTCCAGCACGATCAGTTCGGTACAGTGGTGGTGCTGCAACGCAACTTTGCCGTACGCGTTCAGGGACCGCGACAGCCCACCGCGAGCTTCATCCCCGCCAAGCTGTTGACAGCAGCTTGAATCCCGGTTTCATCTCAGGCAGAATCCATCTGTGATGTGCACACCCCCGGCTGGTTACGACAACCAGTCCGCGTCAGAAATGCCAGCCGGGCCATCCAGGATCCGGCCCGGAGCTGCTGTCAGCCGACATCGAAAACTGAGCCAGCGCTTTGCATCATTAAATGTTACCGTTATTTAGTGTCGCGACTGAATTGGTCGTTTCCTCTGTCTGCGTCCCCTTTCCTGCTGATCGCATCACCCCCAGCAGCCGCTCTGCTCGGGCTGTTCGCCATTCCTTGACGCACCGCTCCATTGAGCGCAGCTGACCCTCGTGGTAGCTGCCCGGAACTGTGTTAGCCAGTGATCACCACCAGCTCATCCACCAGCGCTACAGATTAGGGCCGGTCGATCTACGCTTTCGCTTCTCAACAGACCGCCCTGCAGCACGGCCCATGGCGGCAACAGTTCAACTGAGGCAACAGCCTACGCAGTCAACAGTTTTTAAGATACAATGCGGCCTCAGTTTTCGCTGTTGGTTGACAGCTGCGGCTCACCGGCTGAGCGATTGAACTTCAGCCTTCCAGTGCTATAATCAATTGCGTGAACGGAACCCATCGCAAAACCCTCGAAAAGGTGCTCGCCGATCCCGTCAATGAGAACATCGAGTAGTCTCGAATCGAATCCTCGTTGAAGGCAGCGTGCTGCAGGGTTGTTGAAGGCGCAGGCTAGTCTGTCACATTTGAATTAAGTAGCAGAAAGATTACCTTCCACTGCCCTCATTCTGGCAAGGAAGCGCTTCGCTACCGGGTCCTAGCCGTTCGGGGGTTCATCGCACGAATGGAGATCAAGCCATGATCAATTCCATGGCCTACAAGGGATACACGGCGAGCATGGTCTTCGATACTGAAGACAAGATTATCGTTGGTCGCGTCCTGGACATTGACGGCATTATCTCGTTTCATGGCGAGTCTGCAGCAGAGTTTGAGTCCAACTTTCGTGCAGCCATTGAAGACTATCTAGCCGCATCCCAGGCACTGGATTCTTCGCCAGAAAAGCCCGCAAGCAGTAAGGTAATGCTGCGCATCTCATCTGAGATACATGCGGCAGCTCTCAAGGCTGCTGCCCGGAGCGGAACCAGCCTCAACTAGTGGGCGGAGCAGGCACTCGGTAAAGCGGCTCGAAAGCCATCCACTCGGCCGTCGCCTTCCAACGACGCCCAAAACCCCTCGTCAAAGCCGATCCGCTACGGCAAACAAGGCAAACCCAACCCAAGCCACGCGATACATTCCAACGGAACTAATTGGTGGGCTAATAGCATGAGGGTTAGCCAGCAAATTAGCGCACAGAGAGTGGCAGCTGCAGACTAGCGGCCGTGCGATTGAAAACAGCCAGATCCTGCTCTAATGACCATTGCAAGCGGGCTTTTTGATTGCGGGCCAAGAAGGCATCGCAACTGGAAGTTGCCTGTGCACAGGCCGCCACCGGCCGCCAGCTCTGGGTATCGGCCCAGAGGCTGTCTCCGGGTAGGAAGGCATATTCGAGCGTGTTGCGTTCTAGGCTGAGCAGATCCTGCCAGCGCAATGCGTAGGTGGTAACGGCGCGTTGCAGCTCATGGGTGCGATCGATTCGGGAGATGCCCTCGTCATCGGTGGAAATCAGCGTGGGTACGCCGGCCGCCCGGTAGACGGGGAAGGGATGCTGGTTGCCTTCAACACCAAGTATTTGGGCGTTGCTGGTTAAGTTAATTTCCACCGCGATGCGCCGGCGCGCCATCTCGCTCAGCAGGCCATAGGAGTCGGTTTCGTACATCACAGCAACGCCATGGCCGATCCGCCTGGCGTGGCCCAGGGTAACGGCCTCACGCACATGAAACAGCAGCGCTTCTGGCGGCACTAGACCCATGGTCAACTCCCCGGCATGGAGCGACACCCGGGTATCGGGCAGATCGCGGAGCACATGGTCAATCATCCGCATTTGCAGGGAGTAATCCGCTAATGCCACCGGATCATCTTCTGGGGCAACGAAATTAAAACCAACCACAGAGGGTGCCGCCTTGGTGAGCATGGCGGCGAACAGGGTTTGGGCATAGACGCGCCATGGCGGGGCCGTGCGCGTCACCTGCTGAAGCCAGCGGACGGTGACGCCACAGCCAGGGCTGGGGTTGGCGCGTGCGCAGCCCTGGGCGCTGCGCAGGTCGGCATCAAGCTTGGCGGCATCCGCTACGGCTGTTTGCACGATTTGCGTTAAACCGGAGCTGAGTAGTGCAGCGCGGAACTTATCCATGTCGCCATTCCAGGGGCTCTGGCTGTTGAGCTGATCGGCCAGCTGAGCCACGGCTCTGCCCTGGAAGGTGATCATCAATTCGATATAGCGCATGCGCTGCCGGCCAGCACGATCCACTACCTCTTGCGCCATCATCGCCGGAGTGGCCACGCCACTGAAACGCCCGAAGGTTGCGAAGAATTGGTCATGGCCTGAAAAACCGCTGCTCGGCAGGAAAGAACGCATCGACCAACCGTTCACCAGGCTGCGGTTGAGCTGGGCATCCTGGACAGCCGCTGACAGCGGTGTGGTGGCGCCAGTGCAGGGCGGCGGCGAGACGGTTGTCGTCTTGGCATCGAAGCAGTTGCCCAGGGAAGCACCCATGCGGATCAACCCCTCCGCATAGGCCGCTCCGCTGAGGTGATTATGTAAATCGCCACCTTTTGGCATCGCATAAAGGAAGGCCCGCAGCTGAGGCGGACTGGCGACAACTTGCTGGTATCGCTTTGCCGCCTCTGGATACTCAGTGCCAAATTTGATCGCATAATCACCCCGCTTAGCCATGGGGCTTACCTGCCTGGGCGATGGCTTCGCAGCCACTAAAGATGCGCTATTCCCCCCTCTGCTGCCCTGAGCCAACCAAGTAGATCGATCAGACTGCCGCTCCCCCGCCAGAGCGGCAGTCCGGTGCCACTCCCCCGCGCCTGAAAACAGCAGCAGGCCCGTGCCGAGACCGCAGACAAGGCGTAGGGCTGAACTCCTCATGATCTCAGGCGTGCGCCATCCAAAAACCAGCCAGATTATGGGCTTAGCCGCATATCCCGTCAACCCATTGACGCACATCTTGAACACTTTCACGGCTCACCGATCTCGGAGCGCCGGAAGCGCTGCGGCAAATTGCATGATTCTGCATTGCGGCAACTAAATCGACAATTTGGCCGCCCATGGGGATACCCCCAGGTGCCTGTTTAAGCCCCGCCAGTTAGCTATTAATTTCGATGCGCTGGGGCCTACGGGCCGTATCAATCAGCAGGTTTTGCAGTAGCTCCCTGCTGCAGATCAGCAGGTGGGCCATGGCCGCAGCGGTGAGCCTTGGTTCGGCGATCGGGTCGCCACGACCCTCAGCCAGGCTGCGCAGAATCACTGCCAGCTCGCGGCTGATGCTGGCGGCCATCTCCGCCGTGCTCTCCCGAGCCATTGGCTTGCTCTTTTCCATCGGCCCACTATGGCGGGTTTGGGCGGTAGCAGGACCGCTGGCCAGCGGCGGGAATCCTCTAACTGCTACGTCTCAGTTCCCCACTAGCGCCAGTCGCCATCCAGCCGTATTGCTTAAGCGCTACCGACAGGAGTTGCATGTGCGTCACTATGCCCGCCGTACGCCCGCTTTACGGTGAACACCTACGAGCAATGGCTTAGACATTTCCTGCGCTTTCATTCATTTTCCACCAAACCGCAGGAGCGCGGTCAAGATATCCGGACGATTCAGGAGTTGCCGGGGCACAGCAAACCCTTATAGGCGGACCCGCCCATCAACCCCGGAATGGTTCCGACTTGTGTGAACTTCTTGTCATCGCAAGTAATATCAGAGGTGCAGTCCGCTTGCCTCCCGCATTTAGACGGCCAAAACGCCGGAGAAGGGGGTATTATGCCGGTCAGACTAAAGCCTGTTGCTTTGAACGTGATTCCACGGTTGTGGTGGGTGTTTAGAATCATTGCACGGCAAAGCAACAGCATGCTCGAGCCAACAAACGCCTGCGAGCCGAACGTCGTTCGTCTCGAACGGCGTTCGGCTCAGCAAATCGTTAGGCTTACCGCAGCTTGCCGACAGTAATTGTGACTGAGCCAGAAAAGCTGAACAGATGAGAGAAAGGTATCTCAGGCGTCCTAGGGCTTTTACTCGTAGCTTCAGCAGCAGCGGTTGCATATTTTCCTCCAGCTCCCAAAACGATTAAGAGAGATTTTAAAAATCTTCAAACATCGAGCATTAGTACGCCTAGTGATCCATCAACATTAACTCTTGAGATAATGTTATCCGGCATCGGACGATTCTTTTTCTCGCTCAACGGGTATCGTTTTACCAGATTGTCAGCTGCCGGTGTCTCTGCCGAATCAGGTGTAATCAGAGAGAAAGCCAGGCAAGAGCTTACAGAGAATATTGCCGGCGCAGAGCATATCAACATTCAGGATCGAGAAGCCCCTTCGATCACGGCGCCACCCCTTACTAGTGTAACGGCGAAAAATACCGAATATGAAATCTATCCACTTGCCGATGTCCCTGCCAAAGTGATAGAGGATGCCCTCAATGGCTGGCCCGCTCCCGAAGACAAGCCGACATCAATGGCTGAATTTCAGTTTGCATCACGTAAAGCCGGAAAAGGCAACCGTGCATGGCAACTTAAGTTCAAAGGACATCCGCTGGTGGAGGTTTCTTATGGGGGTTATGCGAAAAGGAATCCAACAGTGAAAGTACCCTAACAAGCCCATCGAGTGGACAGGTTACCAAAAGCTATTCGCTGTGCCACCTCAATCACCTAGCCTGTCACTCGGGGCAGCGTTGGGCCTGGTCGGCAGACAGTAGCAGCCAAACCATTAACAATAATGACCGGGGATCCGGTACGATCATTCGATTGCCAACGACAAACGACTCAGAGGACCGATGGCTATTTACTCACTGTGGAACAACAAGGGAGGCGTTGGGAAAAGCTACCTTTCATTCCAGATCGCATGTGAATATGTTCGGACGCATCCCAATGTGAATGTCTTAGTTATTGACCTTTGTCCACAAGCGAATTCTTCGGGAAGGCTTTTGGGCGGCATGAGCAATGGCGAGCATATCTTGGAAGGCCTAAGCATGCAAACACCACGGAAGACCATTTCCGGATACATCGATGACCGAATTCGCAGCCCGTATGTGAACCCCAACACAGGCTCTAGCTATCTTACACAGGTATCGCAATACAACGCCTCCGTCCCACAAAAGTATATCTTGTCGCTGGTGATGAACAGCTCGAAATCCAGGGAGCACGTGTTCTTGGAGCAACCGCGCCTGGCCCGCCTGATGCGTGGCGATATGTTCATACATGGATAAGTGATCTTATTCAGGATGTTAGGCACCTCTGGAGGCAGGTCGAATGCGCAGTATTTATTGATTGCAACCCGAGTTTTTCAATTTATACAGAATTAGCTCTTTCTGCATCTGATCGCCTGATCATACCTTTCTCCGCTGATGGTTCGTCTAAGCGTGCGGTCCGTGCTGTCCTAGCACTTTTGTACGGTGTGATGCGCACGCCAGGCAGTCGGCAGTCCCAACTCTTTCCTAACTGTCAACAGTTTCGCTTGCAGATACCTAAGATTTAATGCTATGCCGGCAATCGACTTACTCAATACATCCAGTCTTCTGCTGCATTCCGTAGCGTGGTAACCGAGATAGGTAATGAGATATGGGATGTGTGGTAGGCTAATCCTAACTTCTTTCATATCCATCCTACTGGCACTGGCAGCCCACGTTCGAGGGCTGCGTTTGAGAAGATGTTTCAGTATGAGATCGTTGATGCCAATACTGCGTCCGTCGTATCCAGCTCCCTTGGAATCCCTATCGTTGCCCTTACTGCTGGATCTAGAATTGTAGCGGGCAGGACGATCGTGGTTAATCAGTCTCAGCTTAACAACCAACAGCCGAATATCCGAGACCTGACAGCAGCAATCGAATGACAATACCCCAGCATCAAGACCCAGCGGGCGGAACCAGTAATACCCTGCCATAAGATAGAACTATTACCCGCTTTTGATCTAGAGCGTTCGCATGACCAGGGCTTTGCATGCAGGCTCTGCCTGAAAACCATCGCCATTAAAACCTGATTCCGCTCGGCCTGACTTCAATAGCCCGCCCCTCCATGGCCTCAACTTCGCCAATTATATATACACCTTATGGCGCCAAGCAGGCCAATGCCCCGCGCATCAAATCCAGCGGAGCAACGATGAATCAGCCAAAGAAATAAAGAAGAACTTGTTATCACACTTCAAGCTGTTTGCCCCTTTCCCCCATTCGATCGTGCAGCGGGCGCAAATCGCGTTCGCTCAGGATGCGAAATAAAAGCCCCCGAGTGGATCACGCCGCCACCGCCAGCAGCAGGGCGTAGAGCAGGCTGCCGCCGCTAAGCACCACCACGGCCACCAAGTGCCACCACTGGTTGTAGGTGGTTTCGGCCTGGGTGGCCTCCAGGGCTCCACCGGCGCCGTTGCATACCAGTGGCAGCAGGGCGGCTGCGGCGGGCCAGCCCATGGCCACCAGCCCCGGAGCCAGCAGCGTCCAGTAGGACGCCACCGACAGCACGATCGAGGCGCCCATGGCCAGGGCCAACGGCTGCGCCACGGGCATCAGGTGCACACCGGCATGGCGCCAGGGCACGAGCGGCCGGCTCGGGCCCGCCACCACCACCAGGCCCAGGGCCAACACCAGGGCCACCAGTGCGGGCTGGAGCCCGAACACCGCCAGGGGCAGCAGCAGCTGCGACAGCGTGAGACCGCTGAACAAGGTGCGGTAGGCCAGTCGGCGGAGCAGGGGGTCGTGGCCGTCTTGGATGCCGTGGGCACCAGCGGGCGGGGTGAGCTGCCATTGCTCGCGGGCATGCATCATGATCGGCCCCGCACTTGCCGCCACGGGCAGCACGATGCTGATCAGGAGGGCAAACACCTGCCAGCGGCTCCCCAATTGGGCCGCCAGCACATCGGTCCGACTGAAGGCCACCCAGGCCACTGGCAGCACCGACAGCAGCACCAGCCAGTGCCCCAGCTGCACCAGATTGAGGATCCAGCCCCGGGCGGTGGCGTCCTGCCCCAGCCTCACCAGACTGGGCCGAGCCGGGGCCTTATGCCAGGGCCAAAGGGGCAGCTCGTCCACTGGTTTTGTCTGTTGCATCGGCGCCGTTGCATTCCCGTTTCATCCTCAATCCTGACTGTCTGAGCCTTGCTGCCTCCGCCACGCCACTACAAACCACTGCGAGCCTGGCGCCTGGCCGCTGCCTACCTGGGCCTGTTGATCACCATCAGCGGGCTGGCGGGCACGCCCCAGTGGCTGATCCGCCAGCCCCTGACCACGGCGGCCCAGCTGGCGGATCCGCGCTGGTGGGCCCTGCTGCTGGCTTGTGTGCTGTTCACCGTCGAGGCCTATGGGCACTACTGGCCGCGCCACACCCTGCGGTTCGAGCGTTCGCTGCGGCCCCTGGCCCAGGCTGGTTTCGGCCTGGCCTGGGGGCTGGCCCTGGGCCTGTGGATGCTCACCCTGGTGCGCTGGGCGCGTGACTGGCTGCCGGGCCATGGGGCTGCTGGCGTGCCTGCGCTGCTGCTTGCTTTCGCGCTGATCTCCCTCTGGCAGGCCCTTGTGCAGTCTTATTTCTGGGGCGTGCATGTGACGCCCGAGCACGACACCCCGGCTTCCAACCGCAGCAAGGTGTGGCGTTGCCATGTGCCTTTTCTCGCCAGTGGTCTGTTGTTTTTGGGGGCCTTTGGCAACGCGGCTTTGTTCGTGGGTCTGCAGGTGTTGTGCCTGGTGATCACCTCTCTGGCCATGCGCATGCCCCCCTGGTGGGATCGCACCCCGCAGCGGGCGGTCACCACCCGAGCCGGCTTGCTGGGATTGCCCCGCACCCACGGCTGGCAATGCCCCAGCCCAACCTTCAGCCCATCAGTGCCACGCTGAAGCCGCCCATCAGGGCCAATTCCCCCAGGTTGGCCAGCACCAGGCCCAGGGGCCTGGCCAGGATCGCCCCCGCGAGCATCGCCCCGGCCCCCAGCCGCAGCGGCAGAGCCACCGCCGGCTGCGGCGCCAGCAGGCCCAGGCTGAGGATCAGCAGCACCAGCAGCAGCAGGGCCAGCCGCAGCCCGGGTTGACCGTGGCGGTCGCGGTTGTGGTGGCGCACCAGGGCACCCTGCCGCACCAGGGCCAGGTCGAGATTCCGGTAGCCCAGCCACCAGTTCGCCCCGATCCAACCCAGGGCCACCGCCCAGCCCAAGGCCAACAGCGGCGTTGGCAGGGCCAGCTCACCCCGGCTGGCCACCACCAGGCTCAGGGGCAGCAGCAGGGGCGTGATCAGCCCATGCAGGCGGTAGCGCCAGCGGCTGAAATGCTCCAGCCGCCCACGGGCAAACAGCGGTTCTCCCGCAGCCAGCACGGCATTGTCGAGGCCCAGTCCCAGGCAGATCGCCCCGGCCATGCCGCCGGCGATGGCGGCGCCCTGCGGCACCCGGGCCAGGGCCAGGGCCGCCAGAGCCAGCTGGCCCAGGGCGATCAGGCCAAACCAGAGGGGTCGATGGGTTGATGTCATGGTCTGCCGCTCCTGAGGGCTGAGCTGATGAAACGGTGCGTGTGCTCCACAACCAGGTCCCGTTGCTGGCGACGGCTGATCCGGGCTGGTCGGTCGCCCCGCTGCACGAAAGCCTCATCCCGGCCATCCCAATAGTCACCGAATTGGGTGTGGTTGGCACCCGACACCTCCACCAGCCTGGAATTTGGCGGCAGCAGATGGCGGGTGTTGTGCACCAGTCGCGGCGGCACCAGCCCATCGCGGCTGCCGCAGAGGCTGGCCACCGGTAAGCGCAGGGCGGCGAGCGAATGGGTGGGGCTGGGAAACGCCCCCCACAGCACCAGCCCTGCCAGATCATTGGGCTGGCGGCGGGCATAGCAGGCGGCGGCCACTCCGCCGAGGGAGTGGCCGCCCACCACCCATTGCCGCACCTGGGGAAAGGTGCGGCGCAGGTTGCCCTCCGGCCCCAGGGCGCGGTCGTGGTCGAAGAGGGCGAAGCCGAAGGGCACATGCTGCACCACCACCAGCAGGCCGCAGCGGGCCAGTTCGCGGGCGATCGGGGCGTAGGCGCGAAAATCGACACCACCACCGGGGAACAGCAGCAGCCCCCGCAGCGGACAGACCGTGCGCGGGCGGTAGGCGTAGTAGGCGTTCAGTCGTTGCTGACCCAGCAGACCGATCTCGCCAAGGCTGGCGGGCAGCGGCCCCAGGCCTGTCTGCCAGCGCAGGCGTCGGATGCAAAACCCCGCTGGGGTCACCAGCCGCAGCTCGCTGTCGGAGTGCAGCCGCACCACCGATTCCGGCAGGGGGGGCATCAGCGGGGAACCCTGCTCGCGCTGGAGCCGGGGTTCCACACAGGCGCTGGCCTCGTTGCCGCTGCCGTGGTGCGCCAGCAGGGCCAGCAGCCGCTCCAGGGCCTGCTGCGCCGCAGGGTTGTTGCGGTGGCAGTTCACCATGCGCCGGCCCTGGCAGGCCAGCAGCTGTCGTTGGCGCGGGGATTCCAGGGCGGTCACAAGGTCCGCGATGGCGGCCTCATGGGGGGCGGTGGCCAGCAGCCGGGCGGCGGCGCCCTCCGGATCTCCGCCCGTGTGGTGGGCCAGCAGGCTGAGGGCCACCAGCCGCTCCAGCAGCTCCAGCTCCTCCGGGGGCACCAGCTCACCTTCTCGGGCAGCCAGCCAGGCCAGCAGTCGCAACAGGGCCCGCTCCGAATCGGGCAGCCGATCCAGGGGATCACCCGGGGCCATGCTGATCCCCTCGCTGCTCACTGGCCCCAACAGGATCAACCGGCCCGGGCCGCGAGGCATTTTCGAATAGGGCCAGGCTGGCGGGAAACCGCCGTTGCTCCGGGTCGCGGTCTGCGGCCGAGGGATCGCGGAGCCGGGTGGTGTATTCCAGCCGCAAACCGTTCACCGGATCATCAAAGAAAAAGGAGCGGTAAGGATCAAGATCGAGCAGCTCGCCCAACACCACACCAGCGGCGATCAGCTCCTGCCGCCGCGCCTCAAGGGCTGCCAGCGAGGGGCAGCGGAAGGCGAAGTGAAAGGTGCCGCTGGGCACGCCCAGGCCGCAGTTGATGCCGCTGTCGTAATCGCTTGACACCCCGGGCACCGCCTGCCACTCCATGAAGGCCAGGGCGCAGCCGCCGCCGCAATCAAAGAAAATGTGATTCACCGCACCGCCCTCCCGCATCAGCATCCGCTCGTGGATCAGCACCGGAAATCCCAGCTTTCCCTCGTAGAAAGAGCGGGTGGCGTTGATGTCATGGGTGCCAAAACTGAGATGGTCCAGGGTCATGGCGAGGCGGGGGCAATAGGGCAGAATTGGGCAGATCAGGGCAGGGCAGAGCAGATCAGATCAGATCAGATCAGATCAGATCAGATCAGATCAGGGTTGGTCGGCTGTGTTCCGAATGAACTGACTCAGGGCGTGGAGAAATCGCTTCTGATCGGCTAAGAACGGCATGGTGAACTACCTAGAAACAGGGCAAATACGGCATTGGGCAGGCGGAAGCAGCCATGGCGGCCAGGCCGGTCACGCTGTAGTCGAGCTAGACGCGCACCAGCAGCGCAGACATCCTCACCGCCCCCAGAGCGACCATCCGGTTCCAGTGACGCAGCGAGCTGCCGCACTGAAAAACAGGCGCATAATAACTTATCAGATATCTCCACGCCAGGATTCCGCAGGCAGCAATGTAGACAGTCGGGCCAGGGGTGACTCCGGCGGACATGCCAGTGCATCGGCAGGGTCAACGCAGATTAGAACTACGGATGATCTGTGACGCCCCTATCTTCACGGCGGGCCATCATCATTGCCACGGTCTCACTAGCGAGAGCCCGTTGCTTCCTCTACTGAAAGCCTGGCTCCACACGGGGCAGGTCAAACGCGGTGACGGCGCTATCAGGGTGGACACGGAGCGCTGGCATAGCGTGCTTGGCATAATCCACTCAAAAGGAGCAAGATTTACCCGATTTCGCTTTTACAAGAATGGAGGCATTCGTTGCTATGGAAATCCAACCGGCAGAGCCGGCAAGATAGTAATAAATTTTAGACACGTGATTGCTCCCGGGCCCCGGCTTCTGGCGCAATAGATCCTGAATAAGCAGGAGATGCCGCTTGGGTGAATCGGATTGCATTGAGTTGCGGAAATACAAGCATTGCAACGCTTGGGGGCTATGCCAGTGATGGATCAAATAGTTAGGGCTTGCTGAGGAACCCAGATCGCTTGCGCCGCTTCGCAAAATTTCAGCAAACCCTGCTAAGCCCAGGCTTACGCCACCAGCCTAAGAGGGCTGCTTAACTCGAACGTTCTGCATAGACAAGAGCGAATCTCAAGGATTAATTGCCTAGGCATCAACTCCAATGCCACCTGCCTGATCACGGCCCCAGCGCCCCCACAGGCACCACGGCTATTCCATCCCCCCGCCGGTAGCCGTAGCCGCTACCGCAGACCACCGCCAGGAAGGCGGGTTCTCCGGTGCGGCGGGTATCAATCTGCTGGCGAAAGCGCAGCAGGCCGGCGGCGGCGGCCTCCACCTGGCCCTGGCCCAGCTTCACCTCGATTGCGCCCCAGCGGCCATCGCGCAGCTGCACGATCGCGTCTACTTCAATGCCGTAGTCGTCGCGGTAGTGGAACACCTCGCCAGCCAGCGCCTGGGCCAGCACCCGCAGGTCGCGAATCACCAGCGACTCGAACAGCAACCCCAGCCACTCCAGATCCTTGAGCAGCCGATCGGGGCTGCCGCCCAGGGCCGCCACCGCCAGGGAGGGGT
>DGYA01000132.1 GCA_002396505.1 Cyanobacteria bacterium UBA5018
GCCGCAGTCTGCGCAGCCTGGCGCCCGCCGCCACCGCCCAACTGCAGCCGCCAGCTGCTGGCGCGGCGCTGCTGGATCTAGCCAGCAACGACTACCTGGGCCTCAGCCGCCATCCCGCCGTATTGGCCGCCGCCGCTGCGGAACTGGCCGCCAGTGGCCTGGGGGCCGGCGGCTCGCGGCTGGTGACTGGCACCAGGCCGGTGCATCTGCAGCTGGAGGCCGAACTCGCCGCCTGGTTGGGGCGTGAGCGGGCGCTGCTGTTTCCCAGTGGCTTCCAGGCCAACCTGGCCGCCGTGAGTGCCCTGGCGGATCGCCATTGTGTGGTGCTGGCCGATCGGCTGATCCACCACTCTTTGCTGGTGGGGGTACGCGCCAGCGGCGCCAAGTTGCGGCGCTACGCCCACAACGACCCGGCCGATTTGGAGCGCCAGCTGCTGGCCGCCCGGCGTCAGCGGCCCAGCGGGCGGATGCTTGTGCTCTGCGAAAGCCTCTACAGCATGGAGGGCACCACTGCGCCGCTGGTGCAATTGGCGGCCCTCTGCGCCCACCACCAGGTGCCGCTGCTGGTGGACGAAGCCCACGCCCTGGGGGTGATGGGGGCCGGCGGCCGCGGCCTGGCCCATGGCATCGCCGAGCTGGCGATTGTGAGCGGCACCTTTGGTAAATCCTTTGGCAGTGGCGGCGCCTTCCTGGCCTGCGACGAGCTTGTGGGCGACTGGCTATTGCAGAGCAGCGGCGCCTTCCGATACACCACCGCCCTGGCGCCACCTTTGGCGGCCGGGGCCCTGGCCGCCCTGCACCTGATGGCGGGCGGCCAGGCGCTGCTGGAGCGGGCGGAACGCTGGCGCAATGCCCTGGCGGCGGCCGGTTGGCCCAGGCCAGCGGGCCAGGGGCCGATCCTGGCGCTGCTGGTGGGATCCGATGCTCGAGCCCTGGAATTGCAGCGGCAGTTGGAGGCAACAGGGCTGCTCTGTGTGGCGATCCGGCCCCCCACCGTGCCGGAGGGTCAGGCGCGGCTGCGGTTGGTGCTGCGCCAAGACCTGCCGCCGGGCACGCTGCCACGATTGCTGGCCGCCCTGGGCCCCGGCCCCCATGCCCCTGCCCCTGTAAACACCCCTAAACACCCCTTAAACCCCTTATGGCTGGCCCCTGTCAACTGATTGCCATGCACGGCTGGGCGGGGGATCGACGCGGCTGGGATCCCTGGATCGCCGCCTTCGCCGCCAGGGGGTGGAGCTGGCAGAGCGGCGAGCGTGGTTACGGCCAGCTGCCCCCCGCCATGCCCAGCTGGCAGCTGGGCGAGCAGGGGCAATCGGGCGGGCGGCGGGTGTTGCTCGTTCATTCCCTGGGGCTGCACCTGGTGCCCCCTGCCCTGCTGGCAGAAGCGGAAGCGGTGGTGCTGCTGGCCAGCTTTGGCCGCTTTGTGCCAGAAGCTGCAGCCGGTCGCCGCCAACGCCAGGCCCTGGCCGCCATGGCCGCCCAGCTGCGGGGCGAAACGGCAAAGACGATGCTGCTCAATTTCTACAAAATGGCCGCCGATCCAGAGCCGGTGGATCCCACCACCATGGGCATTGGCGACCAACCCCTGGCCCCGGCAGGTCTGCAACGGCTGGGGGCGGATTTAAAGCTGCTGGAGCTCTGCACAGGCCTGCCAGCAGCCTTCCCCAGCCAGGTGCCCACCTTGATCGTGGAGGCGGGTCGCGATCAAATCGTGGCCCCACAATCCCAACAACTACTGCGCCAAGCACTGCCCGCCGCCGACCTATTGCGACTTGGCCAGTCGGGCCATTGCCTATATGGCACGCCGCTGGTGCCGATGCTGCTGAGCTGGATCGAGGGGCTGAAATGAACAGCAGCTATGCCGATAGCAACACTACATCAAGCAGCGCTACATCCAGCGGCTTTAGTAAGGGGGTGATCGATCGCTTTAATCGCCGGGCCGATGCCTATGACGGCCAGGCAATGTTGCAGCGGGGTTTGGCCTGGCGATTGGCCCACCTGGTGGCCGCCCAGCCCCTGCCCGATGGAGCGGCGGCAGACCTGGGAGCCGGCAGCGGCGCCCTGGGCCAGGCGCTGCTGTTGCAGAAACCGTCCCTGGCCGCTTCGCTGCGGCAGCTAGACCTGGCCGCTGGGCTGCTGGCCCGCAATCCCCTGGCCGCCAATGGCCTGCTCTGGGATCTAAACCTTGGTCTACCCGCTGAACTGGGCGATATCGCCCTGCTCACCTCCAGCTTCGCGCTGCAATGGCTGGAGCGGCCGGCCGAGCGGCTGGCCAGCTGGTGCGACGCCCTGATGCCAGCAGGCCTGCTGGCGGTGGCGGTGCCCACGGCGGGCAGCTTTCCGGAATGGCGCCAGGCCTGCCAGCGCTCCTGCGTTCCCTACACCGGCTTGGCCCTGCCGGCGGTGGAGGAGTTGGTGCTGGCAGCCCGCCAACGCCTGCAGCTACTCAGTTGCCGCCGCCTGCGCTTCCGAGGCGCCCCCTGCCCGGGAGGGGGACTCGCCCTGCTGCGCCAGCTGCGCTCGATTGGCGCCGATGGCAGCCCGGCACCGCGGCTCAGCGGCAGCCAACTGCGCCACCTGCTGCACCACTGGCCCCAAGGAGCTGGAGCCAGCTGGGAGGTACTGCTGCTAGTGGGCACCCGCCCATAACCAGCGCTCGATGGCCCCTAGCCGCCGATGAGCCCTACCCGCCGTGAGCCCTACCCACCGATGATCCCAAGCCACCGATGACAGCTGCCCCCCAGATGTCTCCGCTGCGGTTGGTGGTTTGTGGCACCGACACCGATGTGGGCAAAACCGTGGTCAGTGCCCTACTGGTGCAGGGTCTGGGCGCCCGCTATTGGAAACCCGTGCAGAGCGGCTGTGAAGATGGCGGCGACAGCGGCCGGCTGCAGCGGCTATTGAACTTGCCCGATGGGCGGATCCTGCCGGAGGCCTACCGGCTGGCGGAGCCAGTGTCGCCCCATTGGGCGGCCGAACGCCAGGGGGTGAGCATCGAGCCCGAACGGCTGGCCCTACCGGGCGGCCCCGGTGCCCTGGTGGTGGAGACAGCCGGAGGGCTGTTGGTGCCCCTGCGGCGCGATTGGCTGCAGATTGATCAGTTGCAGCGCTGGGGATTGCCGGTGGTTTTGGTGGGCCGCAGCGGCCTTGGCACCTTGAACCACACCCTGCTATCTGTGCAGGCCCTGGGTCAAAGAGGAATACCCCTGCTGGGGCTGGTGCTGAATGGCCCGATCCATCCAGATAACCCCCTCACCCTCAGCCAATTAACCGGCGTGCCGGTGTTGGCTGAATTGCCGCCCCTGGAGCCCCTCTGCGCCGAAGGCTTGGCGGCCCAATGGCATAGTCAAAATCTTTCCTCTAAATTCAACACCTTGACAGGCGGCCAGCCCCCCGGCCCATAGAAAGGCCCAGCCCCAACAGCTGCATCCCCAATCCAAACCCAAACCGTAGATCTATTCACAGCAAAGATGAGCAGACGCAATTGGCTGATTAGCGCAGTGCTCGTACTGCTTTGCGGCGGGGTGATGGCCTTATTTACAGACGTGGAAATACCCGCTTTGCGCTGGCTCAGGTGCAACTTCTCAGGCGGTCTACAGCATGGCAGCCCAGCCTCTTCTCCCGCCCATTCCCCTTCTTCTTCCTCCTCACTTTCTTCCTCCCCTTCTCCTTATCCTCCTCCTTCTTCCCAGCCTTCTCCCCTTTCCCCCATTCTCTATCTTTCTCCCCTACCGCCGCCTATCCATCAAATGCATGCCCTTGACAGGGCTTCAACGGGAATCGCGCCAACATGAGCACAGCACCCGCGCCAAAAGTCATGGAAAAACCATGCATAACCGCACGAGCGACCAACAAAATATAATTACTAATGCCATACTCGCGGCGAGTACTACGCTTACGGAGATTATTGCGCCAACGGCGAATTCAATATGAACGCAAATGCTTATGCGCGACCAAATAAAATCTCGCAAGCAACTATGTTGCGCTAAGGCCCGAGCATGATTGCCGCCTCCACATCGGCCCTAGACAAGCCATAGGGAAATTGGCGCACGGTGCGGGATCCATCTTGGTGCCAGCGCACGGTTAGTTCTTCTGTTTCCAGTTCCAGCTCGGCGCTCCAGTCGCTGAGATGCAGGTCCCAGCGGCAGATATTGCCACGTTGCTGCACTGCCCCAATCTCCTTTAGCCAGCATTCCAGTGTTGGCAAGGGATGGGCATAGAGCGGTGTGGCCGGATCAGGCAGCTCAGTCATTTAATATCGCCCTTGGCATTGAGTTCAGCTGCTGGATCAATAGTAAGACCAATGTTAATCACAGGCTGCTTGATTGTCAGTTGATTTTTGATCCCTTTTGGATCGGCCCCTGCGCTGGTCTCCCCGCCATAGGCAGGTGTTGAAGAATTGGGAAGAGGCATGGGGGTCAGGGTAGGCATAGGCGTCATCGGCCGGATGGGCGGCATGGGGATGCTGCGTTGCAGGCGAGCTTCCTGCCACCAGCTCGGCGATTCGAACAGCTCGGCCCCCCGCAGCCAGGCCAGGCCCACCCCCAACACCAGGCTGAACACCAGGGCGATGCCAAGCAGCAGCAGGGCCAGCCACTCGCCACCGGAGAGGGCCCGGCGCACCCCGTCTGGCCTGGCCCCTGGCGGGCGCACCCGCGTAACCGGGTTGGCCGCCGCCAACAGGGCCCCATGGCGTAGCTCGCCGTCATAACGCTCCCGGGCGGCTGGATCGCTGAGCACGGCATAGGCCAAACGCAGTTGCTGAAACGACCGCTCCGCCTCAGCCAGGGGCAGCTCGGTGGTGTCCGGGTGAAAGCGCTTGCTGAGCAAGCGAAAGGCCTGGCGCAACTCCTCGCGACTGGCGGTGGGGGCCACCTGCAGCAGCTGGTAGTGGGAGGGGCCGGACACGGATTGGTTGATTGGACAGAGTTGGTGTGCGGGATCCTAGGAATCACGAACCCTGCCACCGCCCCCTGTCACCGCCTATGGCCTTTGTCTCCCCATCGCCTGAACTCTGGCAGGCCCTGGGCTGGGAACCAGCGCCCCAGCAATTGGAACAGCTGCTGGGGCTGCAGCTGCAGCTCAGGGAATGGAACAGCCGCCTAAACCTGACGCGCCTGGTGGAGGGAGAAGACTTCTGGGTGGCCCAGGTGCTCGATAGCCTCTGGCCCCTGCGGGCCCTGCTCCAGGCAAACCCCCAGGGGGCTGAGGGGCCGCTGCAAATGGAGGGGCCGCTGCAGATGATCGATGTGGGCACCGGCGGTGGCTTCCCTGGATTGGCCATCGCCATCGCCCTGCCCACCGCCCAGTTGACGTTGGTGGATTCGGTGGGTCGCAAGGTGGAGGCGGTGCGGGCGATGGCCACTGCCCTTGGGCTGGCGGATCGCGTTCAGCTGCGCTGTGAGCGGATCGAACTCACCGGCCAAAAGAGCGAATGCCGCGGCCGTTTCCATCTGGCCATGGCCCGCGCCGTGGCCCGGGCGCCCGTGGTGGCTGAATACCTGGTGCCGCTGCTGCAAGCCGATGGCCAGGCGCTGCTCTACCGGGGCCAGTGGGCCGAGGCGGATACCGCCGAATTAGAGCGGGCCCTGGCCCCCTTGAAGGCGCGTATCGCCAGCCTTGACGCCTGGGAACTGCCGGCCCAGCGGGGTATCCGCCACGCCCTCTGGCTGCAACCCAGCGGCCCCTGCCCGAAGAGCTATCCCAGGCCGGTGGGCGTACCCGCCAAGCAACCGCTTGGCGGCGACCAGCTCACCCAGACCAGCCCAAAAGCAGCCAGGCCAGCGGCCTGAGTTCAGGCCGCTTCTCCCATCAGGCGTTTAACTGCTTTGCCGCCGAGACGCCGGCGCAGGTTGTCGAGGATGGCGGGAATTTGTGCGGCCCAGGGGCTGGCGGCCACGGCGGCCTGCAGTTCGGCGGCGCTCACCTGGCCGTCGAGCACATCGGCATTGGCGCCGGGAAACCAGTGGCTGCCACTGCCCAGCAGGCCATAGCGGGCCCTGGCAAAACCCTCCAGGTCCCAGGCCTCCAGCAGGTTGTGCAGCCAGAGCAACACCGGCAAATTCAACTGGCCGGGGGCTTCCTGCCAGTCGGGCAGGCCCTGCCGCCAACTCGCCAGCCAATCGGCACCGAGGGCATCGAGCTGGGCAAGCTCCAGCCGCTCTTCTATCGGCGCCAACAATTCGGAGGCCCGCTCCAAGGCCCCCACCGCCTCCAGGTGAAGCGCCAAATCGGCCGGACTGGCCGCCCCCACGCTGATCGTGTGGATAGCGGGAGAGGAAAGGCAGAACAGATCGTTGAACACGATCGGATGCAGGGGGGCGCAGAGCTGGGACAGCCGCGGGGAAGGGCTATGCAAATGGCCCCCCTTATCGGTGGGGCTGATCACAAACACGCCCATGTCATGGCGGGTGGCGGCGACCAGGGCCGGCCCATTATCTTGACGGATATAATACCAGTGCAGATTCACATAATCGAATTCATCGCTTGCGATCGCCTGCTCAAGTAGGGGAATCGAGCCGTGGCTGGAGAAGCCGATGTGGCCGATGCGGCCATCGTTCTGCCAACGCCGCGCCACCGCCAGGCAGCCCGCTGGTTTGAGGGTCTGCTCCAGGTGTTCCGGCAGATTTAGGCCATGGATGCCTAGTAAATCAATCCGATCCACCCCCAGCCGCTCAAAGCTGGTGGCCAGTTCCCGCTCAAATAGATCGCTATCGGCCTGGGGTGGCACCTTGGTCTGCAGGATGCGCTTGGGGTCGGGCACCTGTTGGAACAACCAGCCCAGCTGGCGTTCGGAGCTGCCGTAATGGCGTGCTGTTTCGATGTGGTGCATGCCCGCCGCCACCGCCGCCTCCAGGGTGGCGCGCAGGTTGTTTTGACTCGCTGCTGTGATTTGATCCGGCGGTAGATCGCTCCAGCTCTGCTGATAGCGCATGCCCCCCAGCGACAGCACTGGCATGGCCAGTTCCGTGCGCCCGAATCGCCGGCAGGGGATGGCAGAGGGAGCCGTCATAGGCCGGAGCTACGGCGAGGCAGGTTGCGCTTGGGGCGGGCGGCACTGGGTAGACCCAGGGGCTGCATTTCCTGCTGGGCCAATTGCTCCTGTAGCTGGGGCAGCTGTTCATAAGCCACCCAATGGATGCAGTCCACAGGACAGGTATCCATCGCCTCCTGGATGCGCTCGGTGGTATCGCCGTCCTGGCGGATTGCCCGCGAGCGGCCCCAGCTCTCCTCCAGCATGAAGGTATTGGAAGCCACGTGGGTGCAGTAGCGGCAGCCGATGCAAACGGCCTCATCCACCCATACGGCCCGCTGGCGCAGGGCACCCCCCAACAGGGGCTCCTCACCCGTGACAACAGGGGAGAAGCTGGTGGCCGTGGACCAGGCCAGGCCGGGATCGGCGAGGGCTGGATCGGCAAGGCCGCGATCGGCGCTGCTGGCGGGGCTGGAGCCGAGGGGGGCAACCACCGCTCAGGCCCAGCGGGTTACCACCAGTTCAATCGTGCCATCGACGCTATTGCTCTGCTCCGCCACCTGGAAGCCCTCAGCGGCGGAGGCGCTCAGGATTGAGCGCAGCGCATAGCGCTGGTTGAGCCGGGCCAGGAAGCGCTCCACCGGCACCGGCTGTTGCCACAAATCCAGATCGGCAACCAGTTCATAACTGCCGCTCTCGGCACTCCAGCGGAAGCCGATGTCGCTGCCATTGGCCTGGCTGACGGCCAGCTGGGCGACCACGGTCTGGCCGCGATAGCCGTTCACTTGGAGTTCGCCTTGGCGGGCGTCATGGCCCAAGTCGGCCAGGGCTTCACGGAGCGACTGGAGATCGCGCAGCTCGGTTTTGACGGTGCTGAAGTGGGACATCGGGACAGCCTGGGGAGGGGGTTGGTGGATCAGATCAATCGCGGATTGAGCTGTGGACGGGATGGCGGCAGCTACTTAAATTGAACTGCGGTGCAAAGGGCTGGTAAGTGAAAAGAGCGCTGATGAGTGCATATAGCGCTGATGAGTGCGGGGAGCTGATAAATCGATTCGACTCATAACTCAATTCGACTCATGACTCCAGTGAACTGCCAGGTTCAGCTGAAGCTCAAGGGCTAGGGCTCCAGCGGCACTCAGCTCTGAACCTGGTTCTGAACCTGGCTCTGGGCCTGGCTCTGGGCCTGGTGCTGGAGTTGATAGGCGGCGGCCGTTGGTTGGCGCTGCTGCACCGATCCCAGCTTGGCCTCGATCAGCTCGGTGAGCCGTTCACAGGCCAGCCCTTGAACGCCCTCCACCAGCTCTTCCACCCGACCATCGGGCCGGATGCGAAAGCGGATGGTCTCTTGTGCCATCCCTAGTCGGCAAAAGGATGATCAGATGTTAGCGGGGTTGGCCTCAGCCTGAGCTGGCCCCTTATCGGCTAGGCCACAAACCGTCTGCCCCCTTCCCCCCCTTTCGGCGGGACCACTTTCGGCTGGTCTCAAATCCAGCTGGCCGCAATCGGCTGGGGGCTCAGCTGAGCAGGCCTTCGTCCACCAGGGTTTGGAGCCGCTCCAGCAACTCGGGATTTTCCAGTTGCTCCAAGGCCAGGCGCGCTTCGTCACGGACGCCGGAGTCGCCGTCTTCCAACATGGTGCCCAAGAGCACCTCCACCACCTTTTGCTGGCGGGGAGCCACCAGATCGGCGTAGAGGCGACCCAGGGCCCAGGCGCTGTTGCTGCGCACGGCGGCTTCTGTGTCGATGCGCAGGCTGAGCAGCAGCTGGGCCGCCGCCGGATCGGCCTTGGCCGGGGCGTTCACCGCCGCCTCGGCCAGGGAGCTGGCCGCCCACAGGCGCACGGCGGCGATGTCCACCTGCAGGGCCCGCATCAGGGGATTGAGCACCGGGGCATCGGGATAGCTGCCCAGGCTCCAGGCCACGGCCTTGCGCACATAGCCGTTGTCGTCGGCGGCGAGCAGGGCCAACAGCGGTTCCACCGCCAGCGGACTGGGATTGCGCCCCAGGGCATAGACCGCGCTCATCCGATGGATCGGGCAGGCAGCCTGCAACAGGGGCAATAGCAGCGGCAGGGCCCGGGGATCGCGGTGTTCACAAAAGATGCGCAGCCCCTGCATGCGCAGGTCATGGCTGGCGGCGTCGGGTTGCTGCTGCTTCTGGGCGCGGCGCAGCAGCTCCAGGCCCTGGTCACACTCGGCGGCCACGTCGGCCGCGGCCGGATCGCTGCTGTCCAGGTCGTCTAGGGGATCGCCCAAAAGCTCCTGGGCCAGCTCCTGGGCCAGCATCTCGGGATCTAAAAACAGCTGCTGGGGACTTTCCTCGTCATAGGGACCCCGCACTGGCTCCCCTGTCATGTCATGGAAGGGCGGCATGTCATGGAAGGGGGCCATGGCTGCGCAGGGCTTAGCGGTGGATGGGGGTCAGGAGATTGGTGCCGGAGCGGCCATGTCGCCAGGCAGCCAGATGCGGGCACTCACAGCAAACAGGGCCAGCGCAAAGAGAATCACGATGGCGGCCGGTAACAAGGTGGAACGGAAGAACGACAAAGGCTGGTGATGGCGACACGCCTCCCACCATCATCACCCCTAGCCTTCGCCCAGTGACGAGGGCCTGCATGGCTGGTGCCCAGGCCGATCCCCAAACCAATTCCCCTTTCGATCCCCTGGCCGGTGAACCGGCCGATCCAGCGGTGGGCCTGGCGGCGGGCTCAGGGGCTGAGCTGGTGGCTGGACCCGCCCCTGGCAGCGGCGCTGCCCCCAGCTTGCGAGCGCCGCTGTTTTCGAGTGGCACCGCTGGCTCCGTTTCACCCTGGCGGCGTCTGCTGGCGGTGGGGGCGGAAGGGGTGGCCAGCGGCACGCCCTACATGGTGGGCAGCAAATTGCTCCAGGGCTGGCTCACTGCCAGTGGCATTCCCCTGGGGATGATCGGGCTACTCAGCCTGGCGGAGTTGCCCTACACGCTCAAGTTGTTCTGGGCGCCCCTGCTGGATCGATGGCCAATCCCTTGGCCCGATCGGCGCCGGGGCTGGTTGCTGGTTTTACAGCTGGCCCTGGTGGCGGTTATCGCCGGCATGGCACTGCTGCGGCCCCAAGCCGATCGCTCCCATTTGACCCTGGTGGGGATCATGGTGATCCTGCTTGCCGTGGTGAGTGCCAGCCAGGACGTAATGGTTGATGCCTACCGCACCGACCTGCTGCCGGAGAGCGAAAGGGGCGCGGGTGCTGCCGCCGGTGCCCTCGGCTATCGGGCCGCCATGCTCGCGGTGGGGGGTGGGGGGTTTCTGCTAGCCGGCTGGCTGGGCTGGCCCGCCGCCTTCCTGGGATCGGCCCTATTGGTGGCAGCGGTACTGCCGCTCACGCTTTGGGCCCCGCGCCTGGAGCCTTTGGCCCATCCACCCCGCAGCCTGCGGGAGGCGATCGTCGGTCCGGCCAGGGAATTCCTGCGGCGCACCGGAGGCCGCCGGGCCCTGTTGCTGCTGGCCCTGGTGATGCTCTACCGCTGGCCTGACGGCCTGCTCAACTTGATGGCGGTTCCCTTCATGCTCCAAGCGGGTTTCAGTGCCGCCCAAATCGGTGCCGTCAATGGGGGCTGGGGCATAGCTGCCACCATGGCGGGCACGGCGGTAGGCGGGTTGCTGTTCAAGCCCCTTGGGCTAAACCGTTCCCTGTGGGTATTCGGCGCGATCGGCAGCCTCACCAACCTCACCTACTGGGCCCTGGCCAAGTTCGGGGGCGGCCTGGCTGGCCTGATGCTCACGGTGAGTGTGGAGCACTTCGCCCATGGCATGGTCACTGCCGCCTTCCTGGCCCTACTTATGAGCCTCTGTAATCCGCGTTTCTCGGCCACCCAGTACGCCCTGTTTTCTGGGGTGTATGCCTTGAGCCGCTCGGTACTCGCGGCGCCCGCCGGTTTTCTGGCTGAATCACTTGGCTGGAGCAGCTTCTTTGCGCTCACCCTAGTGGCGGCGGTACCCACCTTTTTGCTGTTAGCGGTATTGGCCCCTTGGCGCGAAAACTTGCCCCGGGGCGCCTATGAACCGTTGCGCGATCCAACTTGAAACCACCGCTGAATGCTGAATGCAGGCTGAAGGCAGGCTTTAGGGAAGCTTTAGGACCAGGGCGCTTAGGGGGACTGGATGGACTGGAGGGATTAGGGATTAGGAACTGGAGGGATTAGGAACTGGAGGGATTAGGGACTGGAGGGATTAGGCATTAGGGGGACTAGGGGGATTGGAGGCATTAGAGGGATTAGGGATTTTTTAGAGCTTCCCTTCCCTGTTGCACGGTTATCCCTTAAGCCTTTCCAGCAAGGTCTTGGCCACCAGCTCGGAGGAGGCCGGGTTCTGGCCGGTAATTAAGCTGCCGTCGGTGATGGCATATGGACGCCAGTCCAGATCTTTTGAGTAGTTAGCTCCCTCGGCAATTAGTGCGTCTTCCAGCAGGAAGGGCACCACGGCAGATAGCTCAACAGCGGCTTCCTCGGTGTTGCTGAAGCCAGTTACCGCTTTACCCCGCACCAGAGGAGTTCCATCTGGAGCCTTAGCGTTACGCAGCACAGCAGGGGCATGGCAAACCGCGGCGATCAGCTTGCCGGATGAATACATTTTTTCCAGCAAAGCTATGGAGAAGCCATCCTCCACCAGGTCCCACATCAGTCCATGGCCTCCAGGATAAAATACCCCATCATAATCGTCAGCCGAGACATCTTGCAGTTTCAACGTATTGGCCAGGGCTGCCTGGGTTTCTTTGTCTTGTTTGAACCTGATGGTTGCTTCTGTTTGAAATGCAGGCTCATCGCTTTTGGGATCCAGGGGTGGTTGACCTCCATTTGGCGATGCCAATGTGATCGCCACACCCGCGGCAGCCAAAACGTAATAAGGCGCCGCAAATTCTTCGAGCCAGAATCCGGTGGACTTGCCGGTGGTACCAAGTTGGTTGTGAGAGGTGAGAACCATCAGCACTTTCATCTAGGCTTTCCCCTATGGATCTAATCAATTCCAAGGCTAACAGGTTTGCAGTCGTGGGTAGGTGCTGTAAATCACCCCTCAGCCCTGGCCATGGCTAGCTGCTCGCCAGCGCCTGCCTTGGCCGTAAGCATCGCTTCTGTTGGCTCCCACTCCAATCACGCCTCTTGCCTGGCCCATTGCTGCTCGCCTGCGCCTGTCTCGGCATGCGGCAGGGCTACCGATCAAAGCATTTACTGGCCGGTGTTTTCAAAAAGCCCTACCTAGGAATGGATAATTACAGCTCTGATCAGGGCGGCTGCGAACGAGCGGTCGCATCTCCACGCAGTCCTTTTGCAGCTGCTTAAACACGGCTTCTAGACAGACAGCCATTAACAGACAGCAGATGCATAAATGGTGTTGCACTGCGACATTCATCGCGGGAATTTACTGGTATCATGGCTGGCAACAAATTCCACAATCCATCCATGTCCAAGTCAGGGGAGACGACGGCAAACCCCCAGGGAGAAGCTCTCTCACTTGCTCCACTCTGTTTTGTGCTGATGCCATTTGGCAAGAAAAAAGATGCAGCGGGTGTGGAGATTGACTTCGATGAGATCTATTACAATGGCATTAAACCAGGCATTGAAGATGCCCGGTTGGAGCCGCTGCGCGCCGATGCGGAACGCAGTGGTGGGGTGATTCACACCGCCATGTTTGAGCGACTGCTATTAAGCGATTATGCCCTGGCTGACCTGACCACCGCCAATGCCAATGTCTTCTACGAGCTGGGAGTGCGCCATGCGGCCCGCAGAAATACCACGTTGCTAA
>DGYA01000072.1:0-330 GCA_002396505.1 Cyanobacteria bacterium UBA5018
GTTGTATCGGCTCCCAACCAGTGCCAGGGATTTGGCTAAAAAGCTTTTAGCACTTTATTCCAGATTTCTTCAAGTGTCATGAAAGAGAAGAAGCATTCAGCCAAGGACAAGTCCAAAAAGGATGCCGCCACCAACATAATTTCCCCGCAAGGCGGGCAGTTTGGCTCGCCGCTGCCGCCTGCCCTGGCCGTAAACGATCTCTATCACCCCTCGCCGATTCTCGACGACTTTGCGGCCAGCTCCGAAGGGCACTCCCTAAAGCTAGAGCGCAAGTTCTACGAGAAGGAACTCGCCGCGCTGCAGGTGGAGCTGGTGAAGATGCAGTACTGG
>DGYA01000072.1:498-5244 GCA_002396505.1 Cyanobacteria bacterium UBA5018
GAGCTGGTGAAGATGCAGTACTGGATCAAGCACGTGGGCTATCGCCTGATCGTGCTGTTTGAGGGTCGTGACGCCGCCGGTAAGGGCGGCACGATCAAACGGATCACCGAGCCTCTTAACCCGCGCGGCTGTCAGGTGGTGGCCCTCGGTACGCCCTCCGACCGCCAGAAGAGCCAGTGGTATTTCCAGCGCTATGTGGAGCACTTCCCCGCCGCAGGCGAGATTGTGCTCTTCGATCGCAGCTGGTATAACCGCGCCGGCGTGGAGAAGGTGATGGGCTTTTGCACCCCCGAGCAGGTGGAGGAGTTTTTGTTTTCCTGTCCGGAATTCGAGCGCATGCTGGTGCGCTCGAAGATCGTGCTGCTCAAATATTGGTTTTCGGTGAGCGATGAGGAGCAGGAGGCCCGTTTCCGCTCCCGCATCGATGACCCCACCCGCCGCTGGAAGCTCAGCCCGATGGATCTCGAATCCCGCGACCGCTGGGTGGAATTCTCCCGCGCCAAGGACGAGATGTTCGCCCACACCAACATCCCGGAAGCCCCCTGGTTCACCGTGGAGGCCAACGATAAGCGCCGCGCCCGCCTCAATTGCATCCGCCACCTGCTCAGCAAGGTGCCCTATGTGGACATGACCCCAGAAGCGATCGAACTACCCCCGCGTAAAGGCGGCGGCGACTACCAGCGCCCCCCCATCAACGAACAGTTTTTTGTTCCCAATCACTACCGTTAGGAGTGTCTATACCCTTATGGGCGCTGTTCCATGGGGCAGACAAGATGTCTAGAGTTGCTGGAGAGGATGCTTTATGGCGCCCGCCAGCGCTATGGGGAGAGGTGACTTGGGAAGATGCGACGATTTTGGGCAAGCTCCTTAAGTGAACTGGCCATTTTTGGGAAGCTCTTTGAGTGAACTGGCCGTTGTCAATAGCGCCGATTGGACTTCAACGGCAAGTTAATCACCGCCTTGCACTGTAGCCAGCGTGGTTGATGACCAGAATAAAGCTGGCTTTGTTACGGTTAATTAAGGCGCCTTGGGGCCTAGCGGCGATTGGCGTGACAATCAGGGCTTATGCGGTGGGTGGATTCGTCATTGGTGGTGTGCATGCATGGATCGGAATCTGGCCGAGAAGTACAGGGACTGCTCACTTCTGTATCGCAGCACACAGCTGGTTGGCGAAATGGAGCTGCGGGCCAGGCGACAGGATCTTGGATCCAGTGCCTTCCCGTAGTTCTTAACAGAAAAGGCCAAATGGATATAGCAAATTTGTGCTCCGAGCTAATGTTGGCATATCCAGGAGATCGAGTATTGACGCCAATGCCTTCATCGCCTGCCGAGGTGGTGCGGAAAGCGGTTGGGCAAATGATGGCCAACATTTTGGTGGCTAACTGCGAGCAGAAGATCTGCTATGTGTTGGTGAATTTCGGCATTGGGCTGGGCTGGGAGCCGTTGCCCTATCCCTGGGTATGGGAGATCTAATCATGGGCAGATCCAGGATCTTCATTAGCTATAAGCGTGGTGTCGAGCCGGATGAATCCTTGGCGCTGCTGATCCACAGGCAGCTCAGCCAGGTGCATGAGGTGTTCATTGATCAGATAATGGCAGTGGGAACGCCATGGGCCCAGCAAATCGAGCTGGAATTGAGGCGCTCAGATTTTTTGGTGATTTTTATCTCAGCCCACTCGGTGGAGAGTGAGATGGTGCTGGGGGAGATTGAAACGGCCCACCGGCTGATGAAGGAAGGCGGGCGGCCAATGATTTTGCCGGTGCGGCTGGCCTACCGCGCCGCCTTCACCTATCCCCTCAGCGCCTATCTGAATCCGATCAACTGGGCCTGTTGGGATTGCGAAGCCGATACGCCGAGGTTGATCGCGGAGCTAGAGCGTGCCATCGAGGGTGCCAGTCTTTCAATCAATTCGGAGGGTGCCAAACAGGAGATTATCGCCGCGATCGCCCCGGCTGCGGTAGAGCAGCTTTCGGATGCTTCTATTCCCCGGCCACTCCCTTCCGCTCAGGTGGTGAACCTGGAGCCCGCTGAGGGCACCATGGACCCTGAATCAGGCTTTTATGTGGAGCGAGACTGCGATGCAATCGCCCGCCGCACGATCGCAAGGCAGGGCGTAACTATCACGATCAAGGGGCCGCGCCAAATGGGCAAGAGTTCCCTGCTGATGCGGGTGATAGAAGCGGCGCTGCAGGCGGAAAAAAGAGTTGTATTTATAGACTTTCAGCTCTTCGATCAAGACCTCCTGAACGATGCGGATCGCTTCTACCGGTTGTTCTGCACCAGCCTCAGCGAACAGCTGGATTTAGAGGATCGCAGCGAGGAATTCTGGCAGCAGCAGGGCGGTAACAACCAGCGCTGCAGCCGTTATTTGCAGTCTTATTTGCTGCCCCAGGTGGGCGGTCCATTGCTGCTGGCGATGGATGAGGTGGATCGGCTGTTTGATGCCGAGTTTCGCTCCGATTTCTTCAGCATGCTGCGTAGCTGGCACAACAACCGGGCCCTGCCGATGGCCCGGATCTGGAAACAACTGGATCTCGCCCTGGTTACCGCCACCGAGCCATACCATCTGATTGCCAATTTGAATCAATCCCCCTTTAATGTGGGGGAAGTGATTTCGCTATGCGACTTCAGCCCTGGCCAGGTGGCAAACCTGAACCAGCTGCATGGCACGCCCCTGAACCCAAGCCAGGAGGAGCTGGTGATCAACCTCTTGAACGGCCATCCCTACTTGGTGCGGCGGGCCCTGTATCTGATCAGCGCTGGCCAGCTGAACTTGGATAACCTGCTGGATCAGGCGGCCAGTGATTACGGCCCCTTTGGCGACCATCTCCGCTATCACCTGTTTCGCATTGTTGATAACCAGGAGCTGGTGCGGGGTTTGCTGCAGGTGATCCGCGCCCATAGCTGCAGCGATGAAAAGATCGCCCGGCTGTTGATCGCGGCTGGGCTGGTGCGGCGGCAAGAGGATCGGGTGATTCCCCGCTGCCGGCTCTACGGCGACTATTTCGGCGAGCATCTCCATGGCTGAGCCCGGCCTCTATACGGTTGGCGGCACGGTGCAGGCCCAGGAGGGCGGCATCTATGTGGAACGCCAGGCCGATGCGGAGCTGTTGCGGCTCTGCCAGCAGGGCAGCTTTGCCTATGTGCTCACGCCAAGGCAACTGGGCAAATCCAGCTTGATGATCCGCACGGCGGAGCGGTTGATCGAGGCGGAGATCCGGCCGGTGGTGATCGATCTCACCCAGATCGGCACCCAGCTGGCGGCTGATGCCTGGTATGGCGATTTTCTCGATCTGGTGGCCAGCCAGCTCGATCTCAGCACCAATGTGCGCCAGTGGTGGCAGAGCCACAACCAATCGGGCAACACCCTGCGGCTCACCCGCTTCTGCGAAGAGGTGCTGCTGCGGGAGGTGGCCGAACCGATCGTGATCTTCGTTGATGAGATAGATACCACCCTCAGCCTTAACTTCACCGATGACTTTTTCGCGGCGATTCGTTATCTATATGTGGCGCGTTCAACCAATCCGGAGCTGCGTCGTTTGTCGTTTGTGCTGATCGGTGTGGCCACACCGGCAGATCTAATTCAAGACCCGAAACGCACCCCCTTCAACATCGGTGAGCGGGTGGAACTCCATGATTTCACCCCTAGCGAAGCCAGACCCCTGGTGGCCGGTTTAGGGCTATCCCAAGCCAGCACCGACCAGGCCTTGGCCTGGATCCTCGGCTGGACCGGCGGCCACCCCTACCTCAGCCAGCGGCTTTGCAGTGAGCTGCTGAAGGCATCGCCCCAGAGCTTGAGCAAAACCAGCGTGGAGGCGATGGTGCGGCAGTGCTTCCTGGGCGATCGCAGCGAACTAGATAACAATCTGCAGTTTGTGGGCGACATGCTCACCAAGCGCTGCCCCCATCCCTACGAGCAGCAGCTGCTCAGCACCTACCGCGCCATCCGCCACGGCCGGCCAGCGGTTGCCGATGAGGAGCAAAACCTGGTGCTCTCCCACCTCAAGCTTGCCGGCATCGTGCGATGCGAAGGCAGAAACCTGAGGGTGCGCAATCGCATCTATGCCGAGGTATTTAACGCTGCCTGGATTAATAACCATGATCCAGAGGATTTCTGGAAGCGCTACGGCCCAGTGCTTAAGTGGGCTATGCCGCTATCGGCCGCTTCGATTCTGGTGGCGGTGGCGATGACGGGCTTGGCTCTGGAGGCCACCAAGCAAAAAGAGTTGGCTGAACAGCAGACGGCTATTGCTGAGCAACAGAAGAAGGAGGCAAATAAGGCTAAATCCGAGGCCCAAAGCGCCTTGCGTAAGGAGCAGCAAGCCTTGCGGAAGGAGCGCGATGCAAATAAAGCGCGGCTCAAAGCCCTTGACAGCGCCGAAGAGCAACGGCGATTGGCGGAAACCCAGGCACTTTTGGCCGGCCAGGCAAAACAGCGGGCCGAAAGCCAGAGCCTCATTGCCCAGCTGCGGGAGCAGGCGGCCCGGGTGCTCAACCTGCTCCCCCTGCAAACCCCCCTCTCCGGGATGCTGCTGGCCATCGATGTATTTGATCGCAGCCGCTCGCTGCCCGAGGTGCAGCCGGAGGGATTTTCCTCGCTGCTGCAGGCGCTGGAAACTTCGCTGGAGGCCAATCGGCTTCAGGGCCACACCAGTTCGGTGTATTCGGTGGCGTTCAGTCCCGATGGCCGCCGCATCGTCTCCGGCTCAGAAGACAAAACCCTGCGGCTGTGGGATGCCAGCAGC
>DGYA01000019.1:0-503 GCA_002396505.1 Cyanobacteria bacterium UBA5018
GAGCTGATCGGCGGCGGCCCGCCAGGCCGAGCGGCGGGGCTGGGCCTCGCTGGTCATTGGAAACAGCAGGGGCAAGCGCTGCTGGTGGGCGCCTATCCAGGGGGCGGCGATGGTGGCGGCCATGCCCTCGTCCCCCTCGCGGGCCACCGGATAGGCCACCACGGCCGCCGCCGCCAGGGCCCGCACCGCCGCCACCGTGAGCAGGTCGGGATCCCCTGGCCCCACTCCCACCAGCGTCAGGGCGGCCGCCGGCTCGTTGGAGGGCATGACAGTCAAAGCGGGGGTTCGGCATTCCTAGGGTTAGTTCAGCAGCACCCCCACCAGGGAGCAGACCGATGACGATGCTGGCCATCTACAGCCCCACCAGCAGCCCAATTCTTTTCTCAAGCGAAAGCTCCACTTCCAGCCCCGGCATAAGCCCTGCTTCCAGCCCCACTGCTTCCCCTGCTTCCAGCTCCACTCCTCCCCCCAGCTCCAGCCCAGCCACAACCACCGCCACAAGC
>DGYA01000019.1:643-27831 GCA_002396505.1 Cyanobacteria bacterium UBA5018
CCCCCCCCCCCCCCCCCAGCCCCACCCCAGCCACAACCACCGCCACAAGCCCCGCCAACGGCGGCGCAACCGCTGGCGCCTCAGCACCCTCGGCGCCAGCCCAGGGGCCCAATGCCGAGGCTCTGAACCCCAGCCAGCCGCTGCCAACTCTGCAGACCTGGGACGGCGAGTTGATCCGCCAGGAGCTGGCGCGGCGGGGGGTGCTGTTCCAGCGCTGGCCCGCCCGGGTGGAGCTGGCCGACGATGCCGATCAGGGAACAATTCTGGCCGCCTACGCCCAGGAGGTCGCCGCCGTGCAACAGGGGGGCGCCTACCCCACGGTGGATGTGATCCGCATGGCCCCCGACCACCCTGATCGCCAGGCCCTGCGCCAAAAGTTCCTGGCCGAGCACACCCACGCCGAGGACGAGGTGCGCCTGTTCGTGGAGGGCCAGGGGCTGTTTTGTCTGCACCTGGGCGATGAGGTGCTGCAGGTGCTGTGTGAGGCCGATGACTGGATCGCTGTGCCCGCCGGCACCAAGCACTGGTTTGACATGGGGCCAGCCCCCCGCTTCTGCGCGTTGCGCTTCTTCAACAACCCCCAGGGCTGGGTGGCCGAATTCACTGGCGATCAGATCGCCAGCCGCTATCCCCGCCTCGATCAACTGCCCAGCCAGGCTTGAGCCAGGGCCGGACAGGGCGAGGCGGGGCAGGCGGGGCGGGACCTCAACTGTGCAGGCGGGGCTGGGGATGCAGTGAGGCCAACAGCTCAGCCTCCGCTTGGGCCAGTTGCCGCAGCCGCTCCATCACCAGCTCCCGGGGCCAGCGCCGCTCGCACAACAGCCAGTAGAGGCCAAAGTGGCGCGCCTCACTGGCCAGCAGATCGCCGTATAGAGCCCGCAGGCAGGCATCGGGGCTGTGGTGGGCCAGCAGCGCCAAACGCTCATGGCTGCGGGCCTCGATCAAGCCCGCCACCAGGAAGCTATCCAGCATCCGCTGGGGCTCCTCGCGGCGCACCTGCCGGGCCAAACCGGCGCCATAGGGCGGCGCCGCCAGGGGCCGCATACCGATGCCGCGCCGCTGCAACAGCGCCAGCACCCGCTCGAAATGTTCCAGCTCCTCTCGCGCCAGGGGGCTGAGCACCGCGGCCAGTTCGCCATCGCCCGGATAGCGGAACATCAGCTGCAGCGCTGCCCCGGCCGCCTTGCGCTCGCAGTGGGCATGGTCGAGCAACAGCAGCTCCGGATGGGCGAGGGCCTGCCGCAGCCAGGCGCCACTGGTGGGAGCCACCAGCCACTTGACCCGCGCCTTGGCGGATTCCGGCGCAACCGATTCCGGAGCGCCCGCTTCTTGAGCGCCCGATTCCAGGGCGGCGAATTCCATAGCGGCTGCTGGCTGAGCGGCTACTGGCTGAGCGGCTACTGGCTGCATCGGCAGGGGGCAAAGGGGGAACTGGAGAGAAGCCTCAAAAAAGCTGCCCAAAGGCAATGGGCAAAGGCAATTGGCAATGTCAATGGGCAAAGGCAATGGGCAGAGCCGGGGAGCAAAGGGTCTCAACGGCGCTGCTCGAAGCCAGGAACCAAAGGGAGCTCAACGGCGCTGCTCAAAGCCAGGAGAGAAAGGCGGTGCTCAAAGGCGATTCACCAATGCTGCCGCCTGGCCCAGCCGGCCTAGCTGGCCTAGCGGCCGGCGGCCCGGCGGAGATGCTGCACCAGCCCTTCCAGCGCCAGCTGGTAGCTGGTGGCGCCAAAGCCGCAGATCACCCCCACGGCCCTGTCGGCCAGGGTGGAGTGGTGCCGAAAGGGCTCCCGGGCATGGGTGTTGCTCAGGTGCAGCTCCACGTAGGGGATCTCGACCGCCAGCAGGGCATCGCGAATGGCGATCGAGGTGTGGGTGTAGGCGCCGGCGTTGATCAAGATCCCATCCACTGCGCCGCGGCCCAGGTGGATCCGGTCCACCAGGGCGCCCTCGTGGTTGCTCTGGAAGCAGTCGACGCTGGCCCCCAGCTGCGTCGCCCGCGAGCGCAGCTCGGCATTGATCTGCTCCAGGCTGCTGCTGCCGTAGAGGCCAGGCTCCCGGGTGCCGAGCAGGTTGAGGTTGGGGCCGTGAAGAGCAAGCAGTTGCATGGGGGGAGGGCCAGGGGGATGGCCGGCTGGTAAGTTCTTGGGGTGTGGTTCGGGTCGGTGCCCGAGTGGTTAATGGGGGCGGACTGTAAATCCGCTGGCTCTGCCTACGTTGGTTCAAATCCAACCCGGCCCACCTTCCACATGCCCTTGTAGCTCAGCGGTAGAGCACTCCCTTGGTAAGGGAGAGGTCACGAGTTCAAGTCTCGTCAAGGGCTTCTATCTCCCCAGGGGCTGCTCTACCACTTTTTCTCTGCTCCGCCCCGATAGCTTCTATGCCTATCGGCACGGTTGTTTGCGGCGACAGAATTTTTTATGGCATCTATCAGGTCATTTGACTAGAGCGGCAAGTTATCAGAAACCCGACAAGCCCGGGCAAACCTGGTAATCCCCCGCCACCCCATAGCAACCAGGATTCGCTGGTCGAGGCCGAGCGTTTTGGTCAACGTCAACGTCAAAGCCAAAGGCTGAACGAGCTTGCAGGGCACCCATGCCGCCAAGCCGCTATCGGCTTCCAGCCGCCGGCTGGTGAAGGCGTAGGCGCTGCCTAAAAGTATGCTTAGGGCGTGATTGGTTCCGTCGCCACTCCCCCCAGCGCCAGTATCCCCTTGATGTCATAGGCCAGCTCCCGCAAGCCCTGGCTGATTGAGCGGTAGCCACCGCGACGCAACAGGTTGATCACCAAGGTGTGCAGAAACGCGAATACCGGAGCACCGGTAAGGCCTCCAGATCACTGTAGCTGCGGCAGCCGCTCAATATCCCCAGCACTGCCACCAGCAGCAGGAACCACTGTGGGTAGCGCACCTCGCGACCGCAGCTGCTACCCCATGCCCGTGGCGGAGCACAGCCAGCCCCGGCGCTCCTGCTCCTTGCCACGGGAAATCAACTGCTGGAAGCCCATCCTCAGCCCGGCAATCCACCCTGGGCAGCCGTTGATCGGAGCAAGCGTCAGAATGGTTGCCGTAGCAACATTTCTCATGCCCCGCCGGCCAGTTTGCTCCCATGCCAGTAGGTCAGGGGCCCTTGCGGTTATGGCCCTGTTGCTCGCTGTGGCGGGGCCTGCGGCGGCTCAACAGCGGTTGGCGGGCCAGTGCCCATTGATTGTGCGCAAGGATCAACAGATCCTGCAGCCTCGGCGCATTCCACCGGCCCAGGTGGCCGGCAAAAATGCCATGGGCTGTTTATCCGCTGCCGATGCCATCTACGCCAAGGATGGCTGTCCGATGAAGCTCTGCGGAGAGGCCAGTAATTCATTTCAATTGCCGCCTACTAGTCGCTGATTGCCGTAGCTGAATCTTCAGCCGCTAATCCAGTAGCTTAATCACCAGCCGTCAATCACCAGCCGCCAATCACCAGCTGCTAATCCCCAGCTGCCAGTTTGTCCTCTTCTGTTTGCGGTTTCCAGTTTCTGGCGGAGCCCCAGGAATGCCTCAGTTTCCGGGTTCCACCTGTGTCACACGAGCTCAGCCCCTTGGGGCGGATTTCCGCCTAGATCGGTACGGCATGGCTGCTACGGCGGTGATGGCCGTACGCCTGGGTTCGGTTGCTACGGCCGCCGCCAGCGAAAGGTCTCCATACGGTTGTGCCAGCGCCACTTCACTCCCCCGGCTTCCCCATGCATCCCACCGCTGAGCTGTTCACCGAAAAGGCCTGGGCCGCCGTGGTGGCCGCCCAGCAACTGGCGCAGCAGAAGCGCCAGCAGCAGATGGAGAGCGAGCACCTGTTCTCAGCCCTGTTGGGGCAGCAGGGGCTGGCGGAGCGAATCCTGATCAAGGCCGGCGTCAATCTGGCTGGCTTGAGCCAAAAGCTGGAGGCCTTGATCGCTTCCCAGCCCAGCCTCAGTTCCCCCCCAGACAATGTTTACCTGGGCAAGGGCCTCAATGCCGTCTTTGACCAGGCCACTGAGCTCAAGAGCGGCTATGGCGACAGCTACATCGCCATCGAGCACCTGCTGTTGGCCCTCGCCAGCGACGCTCGCTGCGGCAAGCTTCTGTTGTCCCAGCAGGGCAGCGATGCGGACAAACTCAAAGCTGCGATCACAGCCATTCGAGGCAGTCAAACCGTGACCGATCAAAACCCAGAAGGCACCTACGAATCTCTGGAGAAGTACGGCCGCGATCTCACCGCCGCCGCCCGGGAGGGCAAGCTCGATCCAGTGATCGGCCGCGATGAAGAAATTCGCCGCACGATTCAAATCCTTAGCCGCCGCACCAAAAACAACCCCGTCTTAATTGGTGAACCGGGGGTTGGTAAAACGGCGATCGTGGAAGGTTTGGCCCAAAGGATCGTCAATGGCGATGTGCCCCAGGCCCTACAAAATCGTCAATTGATTGCCCTGGATATGGGTGCCCTGATCGCTGGCGCCAAATACCGCGGTGAGTTTGAAGAAAGGCTCAAGGCGGTGCTCAAGGAGGTCACCGCTTCTGAGGGGCAAATTGTGCTGTTCATCGACGAAATTCACACTGTGGTGGGGGCCGGCGCCAGCGGTGGCGCCATGGATGCCAGCAACCTGCTCAAGCCGATGCTGGCCCGCGGCGAACTCCGTTGCATCGGTGCCACCACCTTGGATGAACATCGCCAACACATTGAAAAGGATCCGGCCCTGGAACGTCGTTTCCAGCAGGTGTTTGTTGATCAACCCACCGTGGAAGATACAATCTCCATCCTCAGGGGTCTCAAGGAGCGTTATGAGGTGCACCATGGCGTGCGCATCGCCGACAACGCTCTAGTTGCCGCGGCAATGCTATCTAGCCGCTATATCGCTGATCGCTTCCTGCCTGATAAAGCGATCGATCTAATGGATGAATCGGCCGCACGATTGAAGATGGAGATCACCTCAAAGCCGGAGCAGATTGATGAGCTCGATCGGCGCATTTTGCAGTTAGAGATGGAAAAGCTCTCTCTGGCTCGGGAGTCTGATCCCGCCAGCCGTGATCGGCTGGTGCGGCTGGATAAGGAGTTGGCCGAGCTGCGCGAACAGCAGAGTGGTCTCAACGCCCAGTGGCAACAGGAGAAGGGCGCCATCGATGCCCTCAGCTCCCTCAAGGAGGAAATCGAGCAGGTGCAATTACAAGTTGAGCAGGCAAAACGCAGCTACGATCTCAATAAAGCCGCCGAACTGGAATACGGCACCTTGGCGGATCTACACAAGAAGTTAGCCAGCAAGGAGGCTGAGCTATCCGCTGGTAATGGTGATAAATCTATGCTGCGGGAAGAAGTTACAGAAGATGATATCGCCGAGGTGATCGCCAAGTGGACCGGTATTCCGGTGGCCAGATTAGTGCAAAGTGAGATGGATAAACTCCTGCACCTAGAGGATGACCTGCACAGCCGCGTCATTGGCCAGAGCCAGGCCGTCACCGCCGTAGCCGATGCCATTCAGCGCTCACGAGCCGGCCTCAGCGATCCAAATCGTCCGATCGCCTCCTTCTTATTCCTCGGCCCCACGGGCGTTGGCAAAACTGAACTTTCCAAGGCCCTGGCAAGTGAGTTATTTGATTCAGAAGATGCGATGGTGCGTATCGATATGAGCGAGTACATGGAAAAGCATGCTGTTAGCCGGCTGATTGGTGCGCCTCCAGGCTATGTAGGCTATGAGGAAGGTGGACAACTTACCGAATCTGTCCGGCGCCGCCCCTATGCCGTGATCCTATTCGACGAGGTGGAGAAAGCACACCCGGATGTATTCAATGTGATGTTACAAATTCTTGATGATGGACGGGTTACCGATGGCCAAGGGCGCACGGTTAGCTTTACCAATACAGTGCTGATCCTCACCAGTAACATCGGCAGTCAATCGATTCTGGATCTGGCGGGCAATCCGGCTCGTCATGCCGAGATGGAAGCGCGTGTTAACGATGCCTTGAGAGGTCACTTCCGGCCCGAATTCCTCAATCGCCTCGATGAAACGATCATCTTCCATAGCCTAAAGCAGGATGAACTGCGCCAAATCGTTGAGTTGCAAGTGAAGCGGCTATGCCAGCGCTTAGAGGATCGCAAGCTGGGGCTTGAGCTAAATGCCGCTGCCCTCGATTGGTTGGCAGGGGTTGGCTACGACCCCGTTTATGGCGCCCGCCCCTTGAAGCGAGCTGTGCAGCGGGAGCTAGAAACGCCCATCGCCAAGGGAATCCTGGCGGCCCAATTCAGCCCTGGCCACACCATCTTTGTGGATGTGGCAACAGATGCCGAGCAAAGCAAACTGCGTTTTCAGCAGCGCGAACAAACCCTATCAGCGGTTTTAACCTAGGCAGTAAGCTGCCTCAGTTGCTAGCCCCACTTACTGGTAGCCGCATCAGGGCAGCTCGAAGCATTAGCTATTCTGTTCACCCAGAGCAAGGGGCAGCTAACGAGGCTGCCTCTGATGCTGCTTTAACGGCTGCTTCAGTAACTGCTTCAGTTGCTGCCAGCCAAGCTGCCAGCCAAGGCGTCAATGCGCTTGGCAAGCTCCACATCCAGGCCAGACAGGCCGCCCAAATCATGGGTGGTGAGCTCAATTACCACCCGGTTCCACACATTGCTCCACTCGGGATGATGGCCCATGGTTTCAGCCACCAGCGCCACCCTCGTCATAAAGCCAAAGGCTTGATTAAAATCAGCAAATTTAATCTCGCGTTTTATTTTGCCATTTAATATAGTCCATTCAGGCAGCTCTGTGGCCAGGGCAATGGTTTGATCGGTGCTGAGTAGTTCGTTCGGCATGGAAGGGGTCTGCTGGCTAGTGCAGATGATTATGGTATACCCCGGGTCACAAGGCTAACCATTCAGGTGGGTGCCTGTCCAAAAGGATAGACATTCATAGGGGTACCCATCCACAGGTGTAGCAGGAAGCGAGCCGTGGGTCTGGGTGAGCGGCAGGCCCCGGCATGGCAGCTGCCTGGCTTTGGGCCGCAGCCCAGGCTGGCACTATTTCGCAATACTAATTGGCGGTACTGGCTTGGACGTCGCAGTTTTGGGGCGGAATTTCGTTTAGAAGGGCCATCTTACCGATCAAAATTGATGCATGCTTGTTGTAAGCCTGAGCTGCCTCTTCTTCCGAGCGAAATGAGCCTAGAAAGTAGCGCCGCCCCCGCCAGTACACCTGGGCTACCCATAGTCCCGTCTGCTGCCTACGGCTCACGCCGCGATAACGCGAACTGGCATCGGCCCGCCGCGGCCGTTGGGCGTAGGCCAGGTAGCGCTGCTCCTGGGGGCAGAGATCCCCGTGGACACCGCTTGGGTCGTAGTCGACCGCTTCCTGGCTGGCCCAGGGCTGGCTGGCCCGACTGGGACTGGCCTCGGTCATAGCGGCTTTGCGGCATTTCCTAACCATCCTGCCCCTGTGGAACGCTGCGCCAGTCCCCGATTGGGGCTAATTGCTCCTGGTCTCGCTTGCTGAGGCTTGTGAACGGCAGCTTTTCCGGCACGGCTGGCCCAAACTCGCTGGCCCGGGCCAGCCGCCAGGTAGCTCCAGTTGCGATCAGGCTGGCGGCAGATTGCCGAGGATCGAGCGGTGCTGGCAGCCCTGATAATCCTGCTGGTGATGGTGGGCGTTGGTTTTGTGCTCAACCCCAGCCGCCAGCAATTTGGCTGGTTTTTGCGCCTGAAGCGACCGGCTTGGCTCAGCTTTGAGCGGCTGATTCCCTTGATTTGGATCGGCATCTACGCCTGCTTTTACGCCTCGGCGTTACTGGGGTGGACTGCCAGCAGCAGCTGGGGCCTGATGCTGGCCTACCTGGTGTTGCTGCTGCTGGTGCAGAGCTACACCTGGCTGATCTGTTTAACCCGCCAACTGCGCTATGGCACCGCTGTGGGCTTTGCCGGCTGGTTGTGGGGGTTGGGGCTGGCCTCTGCGGTGGCTCCCCACTCCGCTTCAGCCTGGCAGCTGCTGATTCCCTACCTGCTCTGGAGCCCGGTGGGAACCCTGGTCACCTGGCAGATGCAGCGCCTGAACCGCTTAATTCTTAAACCAGAATCCCTGAACCAGAAGCCCTGAACCAAGAGCGCTCCCTGGGCCCTTCTGCCCCCATAGCCCAGCGGCGGGCTCCCTGGCCAGGAGCAACCGCCGCGGCCGGCTCGTAAGGTTCAAACCAGTGAGATCCACGCGTTGTGCGGAAAGACGAGACGAGTCGCTCCGACGAGCTGAAGACCCTGGGCTGGTCGGCCGAGGAAGTGCGCCGCTATGAAGAGCTTTGGGAGTATCGCCATCGCTGGGGGGCGATCAATCTCGAGCGTGATGATCGCATCTTCCTGCGCCGGGCTGAAGCGGCCCTGCCCAAGCAGCTGTCCGGCAAGGCGGCCCTGCGCAAAACCCTCAAGGAAAAGACCCACTACCGCTGGCTGAGCGCCTTCCACCAGGCGATGGCGGGGGTGGAAGGGCTGGAAGCTGATGAGCTGGCTGCCTGGGCGATCGTGATCGAGGAGGAGCTGCGCGCCCTCGACTACTACCAACCGGTGTTGGGTCTGCCCGATACCCTCAAGGCCAAGGCCTTTGCTCCCCTGCGCGAACAGCTGGTGGCCGAGGTCGCCGACCAGGGGCGCAACCTCAGCTTTGATTTCGCCGCTGCCCTGGCAGAGTTCCGCGCCCAGGGCAACAAGGGCTGGAAGTCCCTGCGCCAAGACGACACCGACAGCAACTTTCCGGTGCTGCCCAGGGCCGTGGCCGATGGCTTCCGGGCCAAGGCCCGCGCTGAGTTGGTGGCTCTAACCCGCTCCACCTATCCGTCCCTCGCCGACACCGATAAGCCAGAACCCCCCAGCGACTGGAGCTGATCGCAGCTCAGCCGCAGCTCAGCCGCATCTCAGCTGCCGTAGTGGGGATCCAGCCAGCAGCGCGGCAGTTTTTCCCCCGAGGGAAAGCTCAGCTCGGATTTTGTCAATTCAGCAGCATCCTGCAGCTCTTCTCCGGCATGTAGGCGGCCGCTGACGGTCTTGGCAAAGGGATCGAACAGTTGCTTGAGGTTGAGCACCTCCAGCAGGCTGCTGTCGTCGCTGTCGTGGCAAATTTTGAGGAACACGGGTCTCCGCGGTGGCAAGCACCCCCAGCCTGGTCATGATCTTTCTGGCTGGCCGATACCTGGTTGGCCCGATACCTGGTTGGCCGATACCAGGCTGACCACCAGCAAGCTGGCCATTACCAGTTTGTCTATTGACAAGCTGGCCCATGCCGGTCTGGCTACGAATAGGCTGCCCTTTAAATCGAAGAGAATCGGCTGTGGGGCTGGTTAATTCTGAGGGTTTGCAGCAATCTCTGCAGCAATCCGTGAGCCTGGGGGATGCCAGCCGCTTCTGGCTGAAGCTGGGCCTGGTGAGCTTTGGTGGCCCAGCGGGGCAGATCGCCTTGATGCATCGGGAGCTGGTGGAGCGGCGCCACTGGCTCTCGGAGCGGCGTTATCTCCATGCGCTCAATTACTGCATGGTGTTGCCGGGCCCAGAGGCCATCCAGCTGGCCACCTATCTGGGCTGGCTGATGCATGGCATCCCCGGTGGTTTGATCGCCGGCGGCTTGTTCCTGGCACCCTCGGTGCTGCTGCTGATCGCCCTTTCCAGCATCTATGTGTTTTTTGGCCAGCTGCCGCTGTTGATCGCCCTGTTCTGGGCCCTCAAACCAGCGGTGCTGGCGATTGTGCTGCAGGCGGCCTGGCGCGTGGGCCGGCGCACCCTGCACCATCCGGCCCTGGTGCTGGTGGCCTTGGCTTCCTTCCTGGCCCTGGCGCTACTGCGGCTGCCCTATCCGCTGATCGTGGTGGCTGCCGCCCTGGTGGGCTGGATCGGTGGTCGCTGGCGCCCCCAATGGTTCCAGCCCAGGGCGAAGCAGGCCAGCACCAGGGGGCAAGCCAAGCCGGGCGCAGCGGCGCCAGCGGTGGCAGCGAGCTCAGAGGTAGCGGAGGTAGGAGAGGTAGCAGGGGAAGAAGAAGTTATTCATGGCGATGACACGCCCACCCCTGCCCATGCCCGCTTTTCGCGGCGGCGGCTGGCCCTGACCCTGCTGGTGTGGGGTCTGGCAACCCTGGTACCGCTGCTGCTGCTCAGCGGTGTGTTTGGGGAGGCCAGCATTCTCCCCACCATGGCTCATTTCTTTAGCCGTGTGGCCCTGGTGAGCTTTGGTGGGGCCTATGCGGTGTTGCCCTATGTGAGTCAGGCATCGGTGGAGCACTTTGGCTGGCTGAGCGCAGCCCAGGTGGTGGACGGTCTCGCCCTGGGGGAGACCACCCCCGGGCCGCTAATCATCGTGCTGGCCTTTGTGGGCTTCATGGGCGGCTGGAATCAAGGGGTGCTTGGAACGCCGGGCCACTGGCTCGGGGCCGTGCTGGCCTCGCTGGTGGTGGTGTGGTTCACCTTCTTGCCCAGCTTTGGCTTCATCCTCAGCGGTGGGCCCCTGGTGGAGGCCAGTCGGGACGATCTGCGGCTGGGCGCTCCGCTAACGGCCATCACCGCCGCAGTGGTGGGCGTGATTGTCAGCTTGGCCTTGTTTTTTGCTAAACCGGTGCTCCTGCCCGCAGGCCAGCTCGACGGCTTGGCGCTGCTGTTGGCCGTCTTAGCCTTTCTGGCCCTCAGCCGCTGGCACTGGGGCGTGCTGCGCCTGATCGGCGTTGCGGCAGCAGTGGGCATGGCCAAACTGGCCGTCAGCGCCTTGATCGGCAGCTGAACAGTTGATCGGCTCTAAAGAAATCAGCCGTATTCCTTTAGCTTGGACGACCTATTCAGTAGAAACGTTAGTGCCAGGGCTGTTAGCGTGACAATCAGTAGGAGTCCGATCTGCCCTGGGCTCATCGGCTCCGTGCCCAGCAATTTCCAATCCGCAGGTATCGCCAGCAGCAGCAACCACATCCCTATGCCGATGGCCGCTCCCCTGGCTGTAAGCCGACTTGGGGGATCGCCGCTGAGCCACACCAGCCCGCCGCCCACCAGTAGTAGATAGGAAAAAACCAAACTGCGGTGGGATTCTGTACTGATATCTGGCCAGAAGCTGAGGGCCAGGGCCCCTAGGCTCAGCAGCGTGCCTTGGGCCAGGGCCCGATGCCAGGTGGCGGAGGCGAATAGGGGGGCCTGGGGCGGTCGGGGCGGCTGCCGCATCAGTGCTGGACTGGCTGGCAGCGCTTCAAAGACCACAGTGGAGGCCGGATCGATTACTAAATGCAGTAGGGCGATATGCACGGGCAGCAGGATCAGCGGCTGACCAGCCATGAGTAAGGGCAGTAAACTTAGCGCTGCAATCGGTAGATGAATGGCGAGGGTGTAGCCCAGGGCGCGGTGCAGGTTGGCATCGATGCGGCGGCCGATCGCCAGGGCCTGCACCAGCGCCGAGAAGCTGTCCTCGAGGAGCACCAGATCGGCGGATTCACGGGCCACCGCCGTGCCGCGCTTGCCCATCGCCACGCCGATGTCAGCGGCTTTCAGGGCCGGGGCGTCATTGACGCCATCGCCGGTCATCGCCACCACCTCGCCGCTGGCCTGCAGAGCGCGCACCAGTTGCAATTTCTGCTGGGGCATCACCCTGGCAAATACGCACACCTGCGGACAGAGGGCCGCCAGCGCCTGGGCGGTCAGGCCTTCCAGCTGGTGCCCAGAGACCACCGGGCCCGGCGGCAGACCCGCCTGATCGGCAATCGAGCGGGCCGTAACCGGGCTGTCGCCAGTGATCATCACGATCCGCACCCCAGCCCCCCGGGCGGTGGCAATCGCCCCGGGCACCTCCGCCCTGAGCGGATCGGCCAGGCCGATCAATCCCAAGGGCTGGTAGGCATAGTCGTGGGGTCCCGCCGCTGGCTCTGGCTGCAGAGAAGCCGGCTGGCCGTCGTGCAGCACCACCCCATCGATGCCGCTGGCTACAGCCAATACCCGCAGGCCAACTGATGCCAGTCGATCGGCAGCGGCTATCAGTTGGCCTGCGGCCAGGGGATCGAGATGGCAGAGATCGGCGATCGCCTCAGGGGCCCCCTTGGCCGCCAGCTGCCAATTGCCCCGGCCATCGCCCCATAGCTGCGAAAACACCAACAAATTTTTCTGGAGGGGATACTCCCGCTCCAGGGGCCAATCGGGGTGCAGGTGCTCGCTGCCACTGAGCTGATCGAGCGCCAGACGCTGGATCGCCAGTTCCATCGCGTCCACCGGGTCGCCGCGACTGGCCAGCACCGCCATCTCCAGCAGCTGATGAAAAGGTTCCTCCAGGGCGCTGCCGACCTGCCAGCTGAGCTGCTCGGGCCAGGTGATCAGCCGCTGCACCCCCATGCGGTTTTCGGTGAGTGTGCCGGTCTTGTCCACGGCCAGCACCGTGGCGCTGCCCAGGCTTTCCACCGCCGCCGGCCAGCGGGCCAACACGCCAATTCGCGCCAACCGCAGGGCCCCCAGGGCCAGAAACAAAGCCAATACCACCGGGATTTCATTGGGCAGCAGCGCCAGGGCCAGGGCCAGGGCCGCCAATAGCGCCTGGGGCCAGTTGCCGCCGATGCCACCTTGGCCTACCGCCAGCAGGGCGCATAGCCCCAGGGCCAGCAGCGTCAAGCGGGAGGTGAGCCGACGGGTGTGGCGCTGGAGCCGGGTGGGAGGTGGTGTCACCGTGGCCAGGCTGCGGCCGATTTGTCCCAATTCGGTGGCCTCTGCCAGGGCCTTCACCTCCGCCCAGCCCCGGCCGCTGGCCACCAGCGAACCGGCCCGGATCCAATCGCCGCCCTGCTTGGCCACCGGCAGCGATTCACCGGTGAGCAGGGATTCATCCAGCCACAGGCCCACCGTTTCGGTGAGGCTGGCATCGGCCGCCACCCGGTCCCCCTCCTCCAGCCGCAGCAAATCGCCCAACCGCAGCTGCTCGGCTGCAATTGCCAGGTCAACCCCATCTCGCCGCACGTGGGCCAGGGGGGCGGACAGGCGGGCCAGCTCCGCCAGGGCCCGGTTGCTGCGCTGTTGCTGGATGGCATCGAGCAGGCTGATGCCCAACACAAAAGCCAGCAGGATTGCCGCCTCCGCCTTCTCGCCGATCAGCCCATAGATCAGGGCGCAACTGAGCAGCAGCAGGTTGGTGGGCTCCAACAGCACGATGGCGGGCTTCATGGCCTATCCCCAATCAATTAAATGTGCGTCAATGCACGCAGCGGGCCAGATCGCGCAGGCTGCGAGTGAGGCCGGAATCGACCGAGTAGCGCAGGCTGTTGCTAGCCGGGGCGGCGTTATGGGCCTCATCGAGGATCAGCAACGACTGCAGCAGCGCCTGGTCGAACCGCAGGATCAGGCCCGCCTCAATCGTCTTGTCCAGGTCCACGTCATCGGCGATGAACAGGTCCACCCTTGGCATCAGCAGGGCCTTGCGCAGCGGTTCCAGCTGATATGCCTTCACATCGATGCCAGCCCGGTAGGGGGCCTGGAACAGCTCGGCGTCGGTGGCGGTGAAGCAGTTCCAACGCAGGGTGTTGAGGTAGGCCGAAAACTGCCTGGGCTGATCAAAGCCGCGCTGTGCCACCGCCTCCCAGCTGCTCTCCCCCAGCAGTTCGAAGTCGATTTCCTGTTCACGCAACACCGTGAGTCGGGCTCCGATGGCGTCGTCCTCCAGGCAGGCCATCGACACAACCATGTCGGCCCCTTCCTCTTGGGGGGCTTGCACGTCCTCCACCAGGTAGCGGGGCGTGCGGCAAGCTTCTGGCGGATTCGGGAGGGCGTGGCGGTCATCGCGGCAGCGCCTGCTGCGGCCAGCAGCACAGCCGGTGTTGCTGTTTTCCGCCCGCACGGCTCAGCAAGCCCATGCACTCTCCCCCGAGAGCAGTGTCGTTGGGGCGGACGATTAGGTGGTGCTCAGCTTTAAGTCGCCGCCATCGCGGAATTCGGCCGTGGGATTGCCTGAGCCAGCGCTTAGAAGCTGCAGGGCGCGGGCGTGTTTGAAGACCATCGTCATTGCGCGAGGCTGTAATCGATGCCGTTCGATTCAATCGGCCGGGAGCGCCAGTGTTCTTCGATCGCCTGGGTGAAATCAAGCCGCACAAGCTTGGCGCCGGCCTGGCACCACTTTGGATCGTCCTGGCGGAGAATCACTCCTTCCGGCGGACCTGGGTGATAGAGACTGCGGAAGTGATCGATCTCGTGGCGTAGGCCCTCCATAGAGTGGCATCTGTTGTCCTGGATTAGCGGCACGGCGGCCAATCCAAGCTGCTTGGCGGCGGCATCCCGCCGCTGGCGACTCCAGGAGCGTTGCTTCTGGGGATCGGCGACATCAAACAGCAGGAAGGGATCGGGGAGATGGGTATAGGCCACCGAATGGCGGGCGGCGCACCACTCACCGAACAGAATCAAGCCCTGGTGCTGGGGCTGCTGCAAAAAGACCTCCAGATCTGGACCATGCACAGCCAGCCAGGTTTTCAGTCCTGAGAACTGACCTTTGTGGGGGGGCTGGAGATAGTCTCCGCGTTGCTGGATGCGCAGGCTGCTTTCAGGACCATGCGAGAAGCCCCTTGGCGCCATCGATCTTTTCTTCAATCGCCACGGGTTGGGAGAGGAAGGTTTTGGCTTCCTGGGTGGTGAAGACCTTGTCGTCCCGTACGGGGCCGGTGCCAAGCCAGGCGAGGTGGGGGGTGTGGGGGAAGCGGAAGAAGGAGGTGGACAGCAGCCAGACCTTCTGTCGTCAAACCATTTATCAGGAAGCAACCCTTGGAGACGCACACCAATTTCAGAGAGTTGATCATCAATTGCCGGCCAGTCAGTCTCAGCTCCATATACGATCGGAGGAACCTCGTTATAGATTACAGTGGCAGCCAGGGCGCATGCCACCCATTTTCTATCGTGTCTGTCCATGACGATAGCTTCGTGCTCAGGCTCGAGAACTGCAATGTGCTCGCCATTCGCCTCAACCGTATCAATGGTCACAAAGCTGGCGAGATTGCCGTCAATCTTGGGCTGAAGAACAAAGAGTCCGTATTCCTGCTCATGCTTATTGAAAGGTATATTCTGATAGTATTCATTTAAGATGAGGCTCTCTTCGTCTAGGACTATAGATGCGTCGGACTGGTCAAAATCCTTAAGCCAGTTGAATACGATCTGGCGGTACTCGGCCTCTAGTGGTATGGCGTAACTGCTCAAGTTGGAAAGATCTCTGACGGCACTTGCGGCCATCATCACGTTTGTGTCAATTAAGTACAACTTAGTTGGCGCTCCGCAAATCTTTTATGCGCTTGAGAGCGAGCTGTGTTTGTTCTCGCGTTTCGGCCAATGCATCACCGAAGAACCGATCTGGCCAGTTCTTCACTCGAACATAGGGATCAAGCTCGAGCCGGCGCAGCTGAGCGCGACCCTGCTCCTTTTCGACGAAATACATCTCACAATCCTCTGTACCCAGATGCTCCTTGGCCACAAGGGTCTGCATGCGGCGGAACAGGTGCTCCGAGTGGGTCTCGACGATGAACTGAACCAGGCGTTTCTGTGACACCTCAACGAATAGTTCAGCCAGCACAGACTGGGCGAGGGGGTGCAGGTGAATCTCTGGCTCTTCCAGAATAACTGTGCTGCCAGGAGGTGCAAAGAAGGCTACGGTGAGCACTGGGAGCACCTGCGAGATGCCGATGCCAACATCCCTGAGATTGGCGGAGACGGCTTGCGAATCGATGACTACCTCTCAGCGCTGGACTACCACCCGCATCTCCGAAGCCCTGGCCCTACATGCTGCCCTAGGCCGTCAAGGGGAGGGCTCCAGGCTGTCGAACCAGCAGCGCAGGCAATCGCGTAGCGGGCCGGCATGGGCCACGGCCCAGGCAAGGTCCTGGGTTGGTTCGGGGTTGGCCCCACCGGGGTCGAGATAGGCCAGCGCCGCCTGGGTGAGCGTGTTCAGGGTGAAGGAATCGGCCTGCCAGCCGGGGATCGGCTCGCGCAGCCTGCTGCTCAGGATCTGCAGATCACGGCACTTGCGTGATTGCACGCCCTGGGCGATCAAGGCGGCGCGGAGATAGGTCTCCAGGCACATCTCGGCATAGAACAGGCCGATCAGATCCGTCCCCTGCAGATCAGCCGATAGCTCTACCATCCCCCAGTGGCGTTCGGCTCTTTCGATCCATTCCTGCACCACCGGATTGCGGGCTGGATGGGACTCACTCGCAGGCCGGATCTGGTCGTGGTTGGGCTGGCCGCACAGCAGCTGGCCGTAAAGCACATCTCCGTAATCAATGGCCTCGCGGATGAAGGGATCGCCCCACAGGTAGCGAGGTTCGATCTCCTCCGGCCGCCGCAAGTGCAGATCCAGCGGAAACTCCGGCTCGCAGGCGCTGCGCATCGCCTTGACGGTGTCCAGCGGCCGGCCCTCGAACGGCAGCACCACCAGGATGTCGGCATCGGAATCCCAGCGGGCTTTTCCACGCGCCTGGGAGCCAAACAGGATCACCTGCTCCGGTGCGAACTGCTCTACCAACCGCTGGGTGAAGGCCCGCAGGGCTTCGCGGGTCACCAGGGGGCTTGGTTGGTTGGTGTGGAGCTGTTCATCCCTGTCATGGTTGGCGGTACTTTCCGAGGCCGCAGGCAATCAAAACGGTTCCATATTGGTTGAAGGACAACGGGATCTCGGGCGGCCATGGCTCAAACCCTCACCCTGGCGACTGGCAAAAATCTGCGTGGTGGGGTCGCGCCGCAGATACTTGAGCTCGGGGTCAGTCCTGGACGGGCGGCGGGGCATGGTTTTATTGATCCAGCCCCAGTTTCGTCAAAATATATTGAAATTCAAGATCTGTGAGCGAAAACCCTGCTGCGGTGTTGAGCTGCTCCCTTACCGCAGTGTTGAGCTGCTTCCTTAATTCGAATGTGTCAACGAGATCTCGGAATGGGATATTGAGGGATCTGGCTTGTTCCTTGAGCTGGCCGTAACTATCCTCGAGATCACGGATGAGTCGATCGATCTCAGTGCTTCGTTCTCTCTCCTCAATCTCTCGGTCTCTCTCTTCGTGGATCTGTTGCGCCGCTTCAGCAAAACGGTCTCTCGCCTCATCGGCGAAAGCCAAGAGATCTCTTCTCTTCTCTGCTTGTTCGCGGAAGTATCCATAAATTGCAACCGTGGCAATGGATGCCAGCATTATAAGCCGGTCTTGCCCGCTTGCTGGGAACCAGTCGGTGAGTCCCACCAGGGACGTCAGCAACACCAGCAGCACCGGCCAGAGGCCGAGGGCTCGTGAGCGCAGTAACTTGTTGGTTAGCCCCTGCCATCGCTTAAGAGCTTGGCTCTGATCGTCAGCGGGAAGGAGGTCCCACACGGTCAGGAGGGCATCGGCCACGATGAGCACGCCAGCCACTGACAGCCAGATCTGAATCACCTTGCTATTGAGGCTCAGCCTCTGAACGGCTCCAACAAGCCCCCAGACCAACAGGATGCTCCCTGCCAGCCCGATCGGAACCGCCAAAACCTTCAGTCCAAACAGCCACGCTCGTTGCAGCCGTTGGGCCAACGGGCGCCAGAGCGGCCTCTTCAGGCTGGTTCGCGGGTCTGCTGGCATCCCGCTCATTCGCTGATCGCACAGATATAAACGAGCCTCTGAACGGCTCCAGCCGATGGGTCACCACCTTTTAGCTGGCTTGTAGCCACTTGGGCCCGCCGCTGAGCTCGGGGTCGATTTTCGGCGGGCGGCGGGGCATGGGGATCAGCGGTGCACCGGAGTCATCTGCTTGGGGTGGCCATAGGCCGCTGGTTGGAGGTAGAGGTTGAGGCAGCCGGTGTGAAGCATGCGGAGACCCTGGAACTGGCGCTGTAATGACTCGGCTGCCCGGCATCAGATGATCGAAACAGGGTTGCTGACGCCGATGGTGTAGTTCGACAGGTGGATCAGGGCGTCATTGCCGGCCTGGAAACCAGCGACGGCATCATTAAGTGCCACGAAGGTTCCAGACATGCTTTGAACTGTTAAGGCTTCTGCGTTATTGGCAAGAAACTTGGCGGTGGTGAGCAGGGTAGAGATCTGGGTTGCACTAAGAGCATTAATGCTGCCGGCACTGGCGATAAGATCGTCGCCCTCAAAATTGAACGCAAGACCTATCTTCTTGCCTGCGGCGTAGTCTGTGATGACGTCAAAGCCTGAAAGTAGAGACTCCTTCAGGCTGCCGTAGAAGAAGGTATCAACTCCACCCGTACCAGTGAGCACATCCTTGCCAAGCCCGCCGGTGAGCTTGTTCCTACCCGAATTGCCTGTAATCCAATTATCCGATCTATTCCCCATGCCAAAAATATTCCTGGTACCCGTTAACTCTAGGGTATCCTTGTCTGCGGCTAATATTGTGGATGCCGATGCGCTCACCTTTTCGGCCAGGTTGCTGACCGCAAGGACAAGATTCCTCTCAAAGAAGAGCCCGCCTTGATCGGTTGATCGGACCCTGATGCTATAAGACGACTTGGCTTCAAAATCTGGAGATGCATTGATCTTGAGCTGGTTACCACTGATCGTGAATGCCGTATTATTGGTTGATCCAGTACCAGCCACCAAGGCATAGGTGAAAGTATTGCCAGTATCGGGATCGGTCGTGGATAGGCTGGCCACAGTGGATCCAGCTACGATATTCTCAGCGAAGTTAGTGGCAGATATGTTTAGTGCTGTGGGTGATGAATTGAAGTCATCATTGGTGATGGTGCCCACCACAGCTGTTGCCGTGCCCAGCGTGTAACCCGTGCCAGCAGCTAGGGTGAGGGCAACGGTTTCATTGGGCTCGATGATGCTATCCGCAGTGGGATCAATGGTGAGGGTGGCTGTAGCATAACCTGCAGCAAAGCTGATTGTTTTGGTGGTTCCAGTGGAGAGGATACCGGTGTAATCAGTCCCGAGTGTGGCCGTGCCGCCCACGGTGTAGTTGACGGAGAGCGCTGAGGATGTGGGCCCGGTCCTGGTGAAAGTGTAGAGCAGATTGCTGGTGTTGTCCTCTGTGACAGAGGCGGGGGAGACTATCAGGGTAATAATGGGGACGCCTACAGGGACATCAGAGAATGCGCTGTTGAACTGCAAAACAAAAGAGTCATATCCTGACTGCTTTTGAGCTGTCACTATTGTCCCTGTTGGAACCGTGATGGTTCCTGATGTTGAGCCTGAAACTTGAATCGTTCCATTACCCTGTTCCACAAATGAGCGAGGAAAGAGTTGCCCGGTGTGAGCGATAACCTGGGAGCCGTTCTCGGTACCATTCGCATCAAATCTGCGGATCACTAGAGTTCCACTAGAAGAGCTTTCAGAGAGAATGACTCCTCCTCCAGAAATTGAAGATAAAATGTAGTCTGCATTTAGTATAGACTTAGACCATATCGTCTGCCCAGTTGTTCCATTGATTTTCTCTAGGCTACCTTTGTCGACGCAATACAAAGCATTTTCTTCTCCTTGCGAGATGATATTGGAGCGAATCCAGTTTTCCATCCGAGTCCATAAGATCACTCCCGTTGACTCATTTCTGGCGATCAGATACGTGTTCGCACCATTGGGGTCGCCATTGCCAACTGTGTTGACTCCGTTGACTGCACCAAAGGTATAACCAGCGATAAATGCGATATTGCGACTGCGATCAATGGCAATGGGGCCGCCGCCGGAATTTCCAGAGCCCGTTGTGTATGCCTTGGCAACGGTTCCATCTGCGGGATTGATCCTCAATTGGAAGCCGCGCCATCCACCTGAAAATTCTGCACCATAGAAATTGGGAACATCCTTGATAAAGGTGTACGCATCATTGACTTCACTGACCCGTCCTTCTAGGAGTATGTTCTCATTCGCGTCAAGGACTGCTGTCGATCCAATTTCGTGGATTCCAGTGCCGTAGTTCTTGTACCATAGCTTTTGTCCGGCTTTTGTAATTGCCGCGGCGAACACATCCGAATCATTTTTACCTGACTCGCCTGTTGCTCCTGTTCTGGTTCCCCCAACTACATAAATGGTATCGTCTGCACCAACCAATATCGAACCTGCGCTTGGAGTATAACCAGCATCAATATCGAGAGACCAGAGAATGGCACCAGTGGTACTCAATCGTTGGACGATGACCGACGAAGAACCATTAGACTTGGACACCGAAAAGGCAGTCGCAACATCACCGTTGCTGAACATGGCGATGCCACCAGACCATTCATCCGTGGCCTGACTTGAGTAGGCTAACCATTGAGAGCGCAGTGACTGGATGTCGTCATTGGTGATATTGCCCACCACCACCGTTGCCGTGCCCAGCGTGTAACCCGTTCCAGTCGCCAGGGTGAGGGCAACGGTTTCATCGGCCTCGATCGTGGAATCGGCCGTGGGATCAATGGTGAGCGTGGCTGTGGCAGAGCCTGCCGCAAAGCTGATTGTTTTGCCGGTTCCAGGTGTGGCGCCTGTGTAGTCAGTGGCATCGGCAGTACCAGCGATGCTGTAGTTAACGGTTAGGGCGGCGGCTGTGGGACCAGTCCTGGAGAAGGTATAGATGAGGTTGGATGGGCCATTTTCCGTGACCGTTGCTGGGGAGACAGCCAGGGTGACGACAGGGGCAACCGCTTTGACTACGGATGCAAGATAGATATCATATCCTCCGCCATTTGCTTGCCCTGCGATTGCACCAGTTGTTTGCCCAAGAAGGAATAGCGAGTCGCCAACTTTCACTAATTCGCTTGCTCCATCATACGAATTTGGTACGTCATACGTATAAATATTGAGCAGATTGCCTGCCGTGTCAAGCTCTGTTACCGCTGAGTATCCACCGGAAGCAGCAGAAGAATTCCAAGGTACTCCATCGCCATATGCAACATATATCTTCCCATTTAATACCTCTATCGCACCACTCCCCTGCTGGTTATTATCTCCCCAGGAAGTGTCCCAGAGAATTGTGCCGTCACTAGTATTGAAGGATATCAGTCTGGTGTCTCCACGGTCTCCTCCATCTGCTTTGTAACCTGTCCCAATTAATTGACTACCAACAACTCTTATTGCCGATATTCCGTTCCAGTCAGGTGCTGGCGCTGATCTCCACCATATCTCATTGCCATTTAAATCCAAGCAACCAGCAATTGTGGTGTCTAAATCTACTTTTCCGTAAAGCGCGGCTGAACAATAGATTTTGCCGTTATTTATTTCCAAGTCGTTTATAAAAGCTGCGCCGCTGTTGGCATAAGTTTTGCTCCATAAAGTGCTTCCCGTGCTTAGCGAATATGCGTTTACGAACGCGGTGTTACTATTACTGAAACCAGCACCCGTCCCTCCACTAACATAAACAGTATTTCCTTCGACTGCTATATCCTGTCCATATCTTTGATTCGAGTTATTCACCTCCCATATCTTGTTGCCTGTGCTGCTGAAGCGGGCAAGCGTCGATACTTTTCCAACCAATCTATCGGAACCGGTTGCAACTAAAATACTGCCGTCCGATGCGACTGCACTGGAACTTGGCCAACCACCACCTTGATCCAGGTTTCTCTCCCATATTAGGCCACCTACAAGGTCGTATTTTGACAAAGATGCAACGCCCGAGGTTATTGAGGGCACATAGATATAGGTACCATCTGAACTGCTCTTTCTCGCGAAGTTGTCGCCTGCTTTGGGAAACTGTTTTATTGGTTGGATGCTTGGGGCCTGTATTGCGTATTCAACTTCCAGGGTTTTGTTGCCAACTTTGATCGCTACTGAATCATTTTCTGCCCTTAAGCCTTCCTTCTGGGAATCCGTAAGTTCATCCTCTCTTAAAAAAACTGAGAAGTACTCCCCCTCATCCCCAACCGTATCCACCACATTCAATAACCCATCCAAATGATGCCCCAGCTCCTCCGTGAGCACGGCTATTGCCTGAGCCGCACTCGCTCCAGCCAGCCAGTCTTGGTTCAGATAGATAGTGCCCGTGCTGATGGCATAGGCCCCAGCGGCTCCCGGCATCGAACTCGCTGGCAGCAGCACGATTGGCGGCAGGCCGGAAAAATCCCCATGGCTCCACTGCGCCACCAGCTTCTTGAGCAGCGCTGGCTCAGCCTTCAGCAGCAGGGCTTCGCTGGCTGCCCTGGTGAGAGTTCCTGATCCAGCCCAGTCGGTGAGCAGCTTTTTCCAGTCACCAAGCAGGTTGTCCAGTAGGGAGATGGGCATGGCGATGGTACGAGTAGTTTGTGAATCTTATGCCAAACACTACTATCCGGCTCATGGGATTTTAAGCGTTTTGCGGCTGGGCGTGGGTCATGGGATGTATCGGGCTGGACAATGCAGAAATTGCATAGTTTCGATGTCTCCAGCTGGGTCCTGAGTCCAATTCGGGACCCACTCCGCTAGCCTCCCCCCTCTGCCGGGAAAGCTGACACCGAGCACCAGATCCGCTCAGCCCTGCAGCCGCGCCAGCGTCCGGTGGCAACGGCGATTCAGCTGATTCAGCAAGGCATCGGCGCTCGGGAGCCCCGCAGCCGCGAAAAGCGTGAGGCAGCTGATCGTTTTGGCGGCATCGAGATCACCGCCCATCAACAAGGGCAGGTTCTGGCCGGGCTTCTGGAGTTGTGCAGTGATCACTGCGATCACCTGCTCCAGCCGTTGCCGCAGCAGGGGATCAGCCAGATAGGCCTTTGCCTCCGCCAGATTGGCGATGCCATAGCGCTCCGCCATGGCCGAGCGGCCCAGACCCCGCAGCTGGGGCAACACGAACCAGATCCAGTGAGTTTGCTTGGCACCGGCCTGCAACTGCCGCAGCGCCTGGGCATAAACGCCCCTGTCGCCCTCACCCTGGGCCGCGTGGAACCGCTGTAGCTGGATAGAAGGTGTGTTCACCCAGTTGGCTCCTGGCGCAGCAGAACGAAGCAGCTCATCAGGATCGTGATCAGCAGGATGTAGTCACCGCGCTGCTGGATGCGCAGGCTGCAAGCTGGGGCAAGCGAGAAGCCGATGTTGGTGTCCGACTAGCAACACCTCGCGATGAGCTGGGGGGCGGAATCGATCATCCCGCGTGGCGCACCTTGATAACACTGGCTGCTGTCGAGGTATGCGGCTTTGCCTACCCCTGAAGCGGCACCCCCTGGGAGCGATCAGCGCCACAAAAGTAGCCGTGCCTTTGACACAAAGCCAGTAATATTTAATATTTTTTGAGCCATATCTAATCAATTAATTGATTGATTAGATTTAGCGCATTTGGACGGCATTTAGCCTGGCGCGGAAGCTCGCAAAATTGCTGTCCTCGTTGTTGTCTGCGTTGCTGTCATTGGCAGATCCAAAGCTTGGCAATGGCCCTGCGGCCTCGGCCGGTGCCTCAGCCAGCCCCTGGCTCGAGTTAGTGGCTTTGAACTGGCGCCGCGCCCTGCCAGCAAACCCCTGGCGACCCTCCAGTAAACGAATCAGGGCACGGCTGCGGTTGGCATCGCCGACGGTTTCGCCAGCCTTGGGGCGCACCAAGGGATTGTCCTTCAATTCACCGCGCAGCTGGTTCAGCAGTCGGAAATGACCGGTGGTGTTGTACTTGCGCAGCACGCTGGGATCCCAGGCCATAGTCACTGATCGAATACAGCAAGCCTATGGCCCAGCCGGCCGCGGTTTTGTGATAGGTTGTAACCAAGGTAACTGGAAGTCGTTCCGACTACGGATCTGTTCCCTGTCGGTGCTGGCCCCAGGGGTTCAGTGCTCACCCCTGAGCCTCCCTTCCGCCGCCCTCCCCTTCTCCTTTCTTCTGACCCCATGTCCAGACTCGTTGGCCTGCCGGCTCCGGACTTCACCGCCACCGCCGTGGTGGATCAGGAATTCAAAACGGTCTCCCTTGCCGACTACCGCGGCAAGTATGTGGTGCTGTTCTTCTATCCGCTGGACTTCACCTTCGTGTGCCCCACGGAAATCACCGCTTTCTCCGATCGCTACGCAGACTTCTCTAGCCGCAACACCGAAGTGTTGGGCGTATCCGTAGATAGCCAGTTCAGCCACCTGGCCTGGGTGCAAACCGATCGCAAGAATGGCGGTCTCGGTGACCTCAACTACCCGCTTGTCGCCGACCTTAAGAAGGACATTGCTCGCGACTACAACGTTCTTGATGAAGAGGCCGGCATTGCCCTGCGTGGCCTATTCATCATCGGCCCCGATGGCGTGATCCGCCACAGCACAATCAATTTCCTGCCCGTGGGCCGCAGCGTCGATGAGACCCTGCGGGTGCTGCAAGCCTTCCAATACGTTGATTCCCATCCCGATGAGGTCTGCCCCGCCAACTGGCAACCCGGCGAAAAGACCATGAACCCAGATCCCGTTAAGTCCAAAGACTTCTTCGCTGCCGTCAACTGATAATTTAGTAGTTAATCTAAATTAGACAAGGGGGCCGAGTGGCCCCCTTTTTTTATGATCTAAAAATCACTCGGTCTATGTTTAAATCGTTCCAGCAAAATTTTAGCTCAGCCTTGGCCTTGTCAGGGACGAATAGTGCAGCTAATAAATAATTCAGCCCAACAGGCTGGCCAGCAGGCGGCGGCCATCAATGCCGCCAATTTGGGGGTCACAGGCCCGCTCTGGGTGGGGCATCAAGCCCAACACGTTGCCGGCCTTATTTGTAATGCCAGCCACGTCGGCCACCGAACCGTTGGGATTTGCCCGATAGCGCAGCACAACCTGCCCGCCATCCTCCAGGGCCTGTAACTGCTCCGGATCGCACTGATAGCGGCCCTCTCCATGGGCTATCGGGAAGGTCACCTTTTCGCCATCGCCGTAGCCCTGCAGCCAGCGGCAGTCGCCGGGGCTTACCGCCAGCTCGGCCGGCTCACAGAGAAAATGCAACTTGGCGTTGCGGGTGAGGGCCCCAGGCAGCAGGCCCATCTCGGTTAACACCTGAAAGCCGTTGCAGATTCCCAGTACTGGACCACCAGCGGCGGCAAATTGAATCACCTCCTGCAGCAGCGGAGCAAAGCGAGCGATAGCGCCACAGCGCAGGTAATCGCCATAGCTAAAGCCACCGGGCAGGATCACCGCCTCTAGGTCAGTAAGATCCCGCTCCTCATGCCAAAGGAAGCGGCTGGGCAGGCCCAGACAGCCCTCCAGGGCCCAACTCACATCCCGATCACAGTTAGAACCGGGAAACACCACGATACCGATTGTCATGCCGCAGTGCCTCCGGAGGCTTCCAGCTGCTCCAGGCACCAGTTTTCAATCACCGGATTGGCCAGCAGCCGGTCGCTGAGTAGCTCCAGTTGGGCCCTGGCCGCATCTTGATCGACGGCTTCCAGTTCCACCTCGATCGACTTGCCAATCCGCAGGCGAGTGACACCGTCTACACCGAGGCGGGCGGCAGCGGCCCTGGTGGCCTCCCCAGCCGGATCGAGAACCGAGGGTCTGAGCGACACCTGAACGCGAGCACTGAATCGAGGCACCGTGAAAGCCGAAGGTTTGTTAAATCTTGACAGTCCGTGGAACCGCAAGGGCCCTGGTTGGCCGAGATCTGAACAGAATTGTGCCAGCTGCCCAGCAGCCAGCTGCCCAGGGGCCAGATCCCCAGGAGCCAGCGCTTGGGCAAGCCAGGCGCAGCTGAGCCGGGAGGATGGTCACAAAGGTGCTGGCAGGGCTGGCGCCAGGTGCACTGGCAAATAACCTGGCTCAACTTTTGGCGGTGGCGCGTCAGCAGTTACCGATCCTTTGCAGCGGCTAGGTGGCAGCCAGTGGAGTGCTCAGCCAGGGGATCACAAAAGGCCGAACCAACCTGGTGACCAACCCGCTTGACTTAGCCGCCAAGTAAGCTAGGCCAGGCAACCTCAGTGCAGCCAACCTCAGTGCAGCTAGCTGCAAGGATGGCCAATGAATGCAGGGTTGCCAAGTAGCACATTGAGAGCTGTGGATTCGCAGGGCAGCAGGGGAGCCACCATATTTGCTCCACAACACCCCTTCTGGCTGAACCGTTGGTGAATGACGGATGGGGAATCGGGTAAAACTGAATATATTTGCGGATAACATCGCTCCGATGGCAACAGCTGAGTAAGAAATCGTCCCCATTCAGCAAGGAGAGCAGCGCCAGGCGCTAGCCAGTACATGAGAGAAGACACGAGGTCTGGGAAGTCCATCGGCAGCCAGCTCGTTAAGACCATTTTGGCTTAAAATCGGATTAAGTGCGGTAATCCGAGCAACAAACCGTCCTAATCAGAGCCTGCCCACTGGATAAGCCTCTGCCTGGGTAATCAAACCAAGACGGAAGCTTTACTTGCCATGGTCGCCTAATTGAGGGCAGGGACGTCGCATCCTTGCCCAACGATGCAGTTTAAGAATTGGTAAAAACGATATTTTCCATGGAAGCCAAGCTCTAAGTACCTACCGAAACGACAAGCCTCGCAGCCTAGAACTAAGCCCCCCAGGCTTGAAGCGCTTGCATTAAGATCTCCTGTAGATCGTTGCAGTTGAGATTGCAATTGAGACCGGCGTCCTTCAGACACTGTAGGACGCCTTAAGGCCAAGCCTTCTCTGGGTTACTTCACCACATTGCAGCAGCAAAGCTTCGCCAATTTCAAGACTCCGCCAGCGTTCGTTGGTCGTTAGTGGCTCAGTGCTTATAATAGTGACAACGTCCCGGTTGGTGGTCACCTTTGAGAAATCAATAGTGTGGTCCTCATCCAATAAGGTGGCTGCGGTGAAGGGTGCCCGTCTGGTGATGATGTGAAGCTTGGTATCACAAAAGACATAAAGCCAGCTGCCATTGCTTATTAGACAATTGAAGATGCCATTGCTGGCGAGCCAGGCTGCGCAATCGTTTAGGATCGGAAAGAGATCGTGGCCATCGGCATGCTCAGGTGCCCTTGCACTCAGCACATTGAGGATCCAGCAGAAAGCAGCTTCACTATCAGTATTGCCGACTGGTTGATAATGCTTACCCAGTAGAAAATCACATTTTAGGTCGCCATTGTGGGCGAAAACCCAATCCTCTTTACGCCAGGTTCGATGAAAAGGATGGCAATTCTCCAGCACAACCACACCTTGGGTTGCCTTGCGGATGTGGGCGAGTGAATAGAGAGACTTGAGATCGAGGTCCGCCAGCTCAGCAGCTACAGGAGAAAAGGCTGCCGCATTTTGTTCTTTATAGATATTAACCCCAGCTCCATTAGGGTCAAAGCTGGCCAGCCCCCAACCATCGCTATGTGTATCAGTCACCCCTCCGCGGCGCGTCAGGCCGCGGAAAGAGAAGCTTATGTCTGTTGGCGTATTAGCGCTTAGGGCGAGCAGCTCACACATCAGCAGAAACTCGATC
>DGYA01000019.1:28023-30172 GCA_002396505.1 Cyanobacteria bacterium UBA5018
CGAGCAGAAACTCGATCAGGGAAATTAATGACAAGTGCAATCATAACCAAAAGTCTTTGTTGATCTTTTATCAATTCCCGAGGTCAGCAAAAGCTTCTAATCTCAATTGCTTCAAGATGGCATGGCATGGCGTGGCAAAGGAGAAGGAGGGGTGGTGGTGGTGGGGAAAAATCGCAAAAGCGTCTTATCCCCATATTCACAGAGAAAAAATAGGCAGCTTGCCTAAATATCCTCAAAATGGACAAAAAGTAGCCCCAATTACAGACTGGGGCTTGGCTATCTGTGGCTAAAAAACCTAGTTGAAGGTTAGCGTATTTTGCTAAAAATTTGGTCCCAAACACCGCCCTTGCCAAAAAACTTTTTATTAACCGATGACCAGCCATCAAAATTATTGACACTATAAGTATCTATCTGTTGAAATTTGCCCCTAGCATAGACTTTGCCTTCGGCTGTAACAGGCCGAAAGCCGTTGTCGGCGAATGTCTTCTGAGCGGTTGGAGTAAAAAGGTAACGGGCAAAAGCTGATGCGACCTTGCGCGTGCCATGCTTATCTACATTTTTATCGACAACAGCGATCGGCCCCTCAATTAAGATATTAGGATTAGGCAACTTGTAGGGAACAGTCCATTTGCCAGTACGTTTGGCAAGAATGGCTTCGTTCTCATAGTTAAGAAGTACGTCACCCTTCTTTCTCTTCACGAAGGTGTCAGTGGCCTCGCGGGCATCCTTTGGTAGCACATCAACATTTTTATAAACTGAAGTGACGTATTTACGAGCCTGGGCATCCGAGCCACCGTTTTGGGTGATGGAACCGTAAAGGCCTAGGAAATTCCATCGAGCGCCACCAGATGTCTTTGGATTAGCAGTAACTACATCAACATCTTTCTTGTCAAGATCAGTCCAATTTTTGACTTTCTTGGGGTTGCCGGGTCTGACGAAGAAAGCTACAACTGAATTAGTGATTATTGAATTATTCGGCAGTTCCTTTTCCCAGCCAGGCTGGATCAGGCCCGCTTCCTGGACCTTCAGCACATCACCAGCCAGGGCCAAGCCAACCAAATCAGCCTGGAGGCCATCAATCACTGCCCGAGTTTGGGAGCCAGAGCCGCCATAGCTGGCTTTTATTACCACGTCTTGGCCAGTCTTTTTCTTCCATTCATCTTGAAATCGCGGTATAATTTTGTCGTAGGCTGATTTGGTGACAGCATAGCTTACTAGCAGAAGCTCCTGCTTGGGAGGAGGGACAGCCCCTTTCTTGGCTTGCGCAAAGGCAGCATCAGAGAAGCTGCCACCGACGCTGGCCAGAGCTGCGATAGCCAGACCGGTTCCGAGACGAAGCGAGAGGGGGGTGGGGAGGTAATCCACGAAAATCCGATTGGACATAGAACCAACATAGGGGCTGGTGGGCGCGGGCCGAGGTATCCACAACTACATCGGTCGGGAAACCGTAGTCAGGGGCGGGGCTGCGGTTGCGGGTCTGCCAAAATCCTGCCATGCCATTCCCCACTAAGCCAGTGTCTTTTGGTTCTAAAGCCGAGTGCGGCCTTGTGGCCCTGATGGAACTGGCTAGTTCCTATGCCACGGGATTGATCCTGCGGGTCACGGAGATCGCCAGCCGCCAGTCCATTCCCAACCGCTACCTGGAGCAGATCTTCGCCATGCTCCGTTGCGGCCACCCGTTCAGCAGCGTTCGTGGTCCCTTGGGGTTATCGGCTAACCCGGTCACCGACTGAAATATTCCAGTTGAACAGAATTCGCGCCGCAGACCAGCGGCTGATCACCCTACTAACCTGGATTGGTCGTCGCTTCGGCCAGGTAAGTACACGTGGCTATCGTTTCTCCCTCAAGGATATGCATCTCACCCATAGGGCCTTGGCCGACATTTGCGGGCTTACCCGAGTCACTGTCACAAAAGAGCTTAATTGCTTCAAGGTTGACGGAACTCTCCAGCAGGTAAGCAAGGACGATCTTCTCATACCTGCCTGCTTGTAATTTGCTCAAAAAAGCTAAATTCGACAATTAGGGCACCAATCCTCCAAGCGCACTACTAAACCAGATCCGTCGCTGAAGCTGGAAAAACCGCTTACAATTTAGTCTACCTTTAATCCTTGATTTTCATTTAAGCCAGTTTCAGATCAGTGATCGGCTT
>DGYA01000109.1:0-23670 GCA_002396505.1 Cyanobacteria bacterium UBA5018
TGACACCTTTCCTGAAAGTCACCGAAGCAGTATTCGAAGCGTTGAATCACCCCCTCCTTTTCTAGTTGGTTGAGGGCATCAGGGCCGTTTTCCATTGCGTCACGGAGCAGAACGAATGCTCTGTCGAAATTTTGAAAGCGTTGCTTCCAGCGGATGTCAGGGTTTGGATTCATAGTGTGAAGCCAAAATTCCTCAAATTCGCCCTGATCGCCGCTTCCAGTTTGGCTGATTCAGCGAACTGAGCGGTCAGCTCAGCCACCAGCCGTGGCATCTTTTGCTCAAATGGCTCGCCGTCGTCTTCCACCTCCTCCGCGCCCACATAGCGCCCCGGCATGAGCACATGTCCATGGGCAGCGATCTCGGCGGTGGTGGCGGATTTGCAGAACCCCGGCACATCCTCGTATTCACCGGCGCCGTCGGCACCCCGCCAACGGTGATAGGTGGCGCTGATCTTCGCCAGGTCGGCCTCCAGCAGCTCCCGATGCACCCGATCAATCAGCGATCCCAACTTGCGGGCATCGATGAACAACGTGTGCCCGCGCCGATCGCGGAAGCCCCGTTGGCCGTCGGCAGCCTTGCTTTTCGCCAGGAACCAGAGGCATACCGGAATTTGGGTGCTGTAGAAGAGCTGGCCGGGCAGGGCCACCATGCAGTCCACCAGATCCGCCTTGATCAGGGCGCGGCGGATTTCGCCTTCGCCGCTCTGGTTGGAGCTCATGCTGCCATTGGCCAGCACGAAGCCGGCCATGCCCTGGGGCGCGAGGTGATGAATAAAATGCTGTACCCAGGCGAAGTTGGCGTTGCCATGGGGCGGCACGCCGAACTGCCAGCGCACGTCATCGTCACGGCGGTTCCAGTCGGAGTCGTTGAAGGGAGGGTTGGCGATCACGTAGTCAGCCCGTAGATCGGCATGCAGGTCGCGGCGGAAGGTATCGGCGTGCTCTGGGCCGAAATCGGCCTCGATGCCGCGCAGGGCCAGGTTCATCACCGCCAGGCGGCGGGTGGTGGCATTGCTCTCCTGGCCGTATATCGAAATGTCGCCCAGCCTGCCGCCGTGGCTTTCCACGAACTTCTCGCTCTGTACGAACATGCCGCCGGAACCGCAGCAGGGGTCATAGATGCGGCCCTTATAGGGCTCCAGCATCTCCACCAGGCAGCGCACCACACAGCTTGGCGTATAGAACTGACCGCCGTTCTTGCCCTCAGCCGATGCAAAGCGGGTGAGGAAGTATTCATACACCCGGCCCAGCAGATCCACGGAGCGATGCGTCTGTTCACCCTCGCTGGTGGCGGTGAGTTGGATCGAGGCGATCACATTGATCAGCTCCCCGAGGCGCTGCTTGTCGAGGCCAGGGCGGGCATAGTCCTTGGGTAGCACGCCCTTGAGGCGTGGGTTGTCGCGCTCGATCGCCACCATGGCGTCGTCCACGAGCTTGCCGATGGTGGGTTGCGTGGCGTTGGCCTGCAGCTGGCTCCAGCGGGCCTCGGCCGGCACCCAGAACACGTTTTCGGCCTTGTATTCGTCGGGGTCTTCCGGGTTGGCACCCTCGTAGTCGCCAAGGCCTGCCACCAGCTTGGCGCGCTGCTCTTCGAAGCTATCGGATATGTATTTAAGGAAGATCAGGCCGAGCACCACGTGCTTGTATTCGGCCGCGTCCATGTTGTTGCGCAGCTTGTCGGCCGTGAGCCAGAGCTTGGCCTCGAAGCCCAGGTTGGCGGTGCCGTTGCCGGCTGTCTTGGCCCTGCGGCCATTCCCCACGGGTGCCGCTGCCTTAGCTACCGGTTCGGCGCCCACCATGGACACCGCATCGCTGCGGCCCCGGCCGCGCACCACGATCCCCTTGGTCACCAGTTCAGCCTTTACCTCCTCGTAGAGGGCCTCCTCCCAGCCGAGCGCTTGGCGCAGGGCGGGATTTTTGACGGGGCTCCCGGCTTTATCCAGGGCTTCAAGGAAGTCGTTCAGGTGCTCCTGATCGGGCATCACTGGATCAGGTTGTTGTTGCTGGGGAGAGTCTGCCTGTTGCGGGGTGGTTGTGGGGCAAATTCAGGCAGGTGCAGGGCGGCAGTAGCTCGAGTGCGGCCCCACCTCCGGCGCCCCCACCGGCCTCTTCCTGTGCCTCGGCTTCGCCGATTACATGAGCCACCAGGGCGAGCGAGCCATGTTCGCGGCAGAGTGGCGATCCGCTGGCGGCTGCACAAACCCATCCCCGGAGCTTCCGTCCCGGCGCTGGCGGTGTGAGGCGGGCAAGGCGTCAACGGCAAGAGCCCGTCGGAATGAGATCACTGAACCTGGGCAAATGGAACTCACTGCTGTGCTTTCCCCCGCGGAGGAAGGTGGATACGTGGCCTTCAACCCTGAAACTGGCACCACAACGGAGGGTGAATCCATCGAAGAGGCCCTCGCCAACCTGCGCGAGGCCACCACGCTCTACCTGCACGAGTTCGCCCGGGCTTCAAGGCGGTTCGCCACAACGGCAGCCATGTGGTGATGCGGGGCGGCAGCCTGGGTTGCGTCACCGGCCAGCGCTTCATCTACCAGGGCAAGCCAGCCTCTTGGCAGCTCCTATGTTGCACCTATTGCACAATGGACCATGCCTCAGACCGAGCTGTTGCGGTTCCTGGCCCATGTGCAGGCCGATGCGAGCTTGAAGCTGCGACTGGTCGAAGCCCTCAGTGCAGATGAGGTATCGCTGCTGGCGCAGGAGCTGGGCTTCCAGGTGTCTGGTAGCGACATCCTGCGCTTTCACGGCCAATCGGCCTCGGGGATCCGCATCACCAGGATCGACCACCCAGGCGAATATCCCGGGCGTTATTACTGAGACCGGCACAATCGCGACCGGCACATAAGCTTCTCAGTTCGACACCGTTGCCAGCATCCGCAAAACACTTCCTGAACCAGCTTTATCTTAATGGCAGCCTAAAAAATAAAAGCGCCAGTTGGTAGCAGTTGATCAAGATTCTGTAATGAGATTGATTCTGGATCGGTAGTCATGCCGAATACGACCACTTGTTTAGCGGCTGATCGCCCTTCCTCGCGGCTCCACTGGTTGAGTGGCTCACGACGAACAGCTGTAGTGAGACACCCCTCCAGCGTTGAAGAATTCCCTGGGCTTCAGACGGTTGTAGGTGGCCTCCACTTCCGCTGATTGCTCATCATAGGAATTGCTGAATACCGCCTGCAGATCCTTGGTTAGGGTGTAATCGCCCTGGGCAGCTTTTTCATAGGCCGGTGCGATCAGCCATTCGCGCCAGGTGTATTTAGGATTCACGCGTTTCATCGCTTCTGATGTTGCGCGCGGGTCGCCGCCGCTCGTGATTTGGTTCCGCCAGCGTTCCAGCCAGCTTTCCCATTGCCCATCAAGTTGCTCTGAGCTGGGCAGGTAGAAGCTCTCTTTCAAGCTGGAGAGTTGCTCTGGAATGTCAGACAGCTTGCGGAACAAGATCGTGTAGTCGGCCTTGGAGAGCACCATCAGCTGCAGCAGTTCATTCACCAGCGGGGCGTCATAGCTGATCAGGCCGAGCTTGCTGGCCCACATTGCCTCGATCTGCTGGTTCATCGTCTCGGCGAAGCCGTCCCGAATTTGATCGAGCCGCGCCAGTGCATCTGTGTTGCCCTCGAGTAGCAGCCGGATCGCTGTCCAGAACATTTGGTAGTTGGCTTCCGCAGCCAGCGGTTGGTTGAAGAAGCAGAAATGCTCGCCGCCGCCTGTCCAGGGCTGAAATCTGGGGTCGAACAGTTCGCAGAATCCGAAGGGGCCGTAGTCGAGGGTGAAACCACCTGCTGCGCAGTTGTCGCTATTGAAATTACCCTGGCAGTAGCCAACTCGCATCCAGTTAGCCACCAGTGATGTGAGCCGTCCGCGAAATAATCCCGCCAGTTCCACCACCTGATCGCTGAAATCAGCACTCGGATCAATCTCCTGCTGGTAGTTCCGCTCGATCAGGTGCGCCACGATCATCCGCAGTTCGTTCAGCGCATCTGGATGGGCCTGGCTGCGGGCGCGCCGGGCGAATAGCTCCAGCTGGCCTACCCGCAGAAACGATGGCGCCACGCGGGTGGTGATCGCCGCAGGGTTGTCCACCAAGATGTCGGGCTCGAACGACCTGGAGTTCGGGGAATACCAGGGCCTGCGTACGGTTTCCGCTCGCGACACATATAGCGTTAGCGAGCGTGAAGTTGGCACCCCCAGGGCTTGCATGAATTCCTGCGCCAGAAACTCGCGCAAGCTGGAGCGAAGCACGGCGCGGCCATCGGCGCCGCGGCAGTAGGGCGTTGGGCCACCGCCTTTCAGTTGCATCTCCCAGCGTTTGCCGTTGAAGACGCCTTCCAGTACGGAAATAGCCCGGCCATCGCCGTAGCCGTTGCCAGTTCTAAACGGGCATTGCTGGATGTATTCGGTGCCGTAGATCGAGAGGGCATAACCAGTTGCCCAACCAAACGGTCGCATCGGCTCCTGCACCACGCTGATGTCGCCGGAAAACAGCCGCCGAAACTGTTCGTCGTGGGCTAGTTCATCGCTCAGGCCCAGTTCGTGGAACAGGGTTCTGCTGTGAGCCACATACTCCGGCGCTGGAATCGGCTTTGGCGTTACCGGCAGGTAATGACCGGAGAACACCTGGCGGGGCTGGTGATCGTCGCCATCGCCGCTTGCCTGGGGATCTGCATGCAGTGAATCGAGCAGCGAATAGTCGGCCCGTTGTGCCAACTCCGCGAACGTGGTGGTCGTCACTGTGGTCGTCACGGCTGTCGGCACTGGTGTCTCGGCTGTTGAACTGGCTGGGTATGGCCCCGCCGCTGAGCTAACCATCTTGGCGAATCTGTCGCCAGTTAGGGGAGCGGCTGGGTGCTGCTGGAGAAGGGGCTGGCGCTGCACAGCCGGAATTGAATGCCCTGGTGGAGCTGCTGAAGCAGCGGCTGGCATGTGGGACTGAATTCAGGTAAGGCCGATGGGATGATCGGGTTTGCGTGCAGCTGCGGGGTGGGGATCGGGGTGATTACGGGGATGCAGTGTTATTGGAATGTGCTTTTGTGCCGGCGATGACCAGCACTTAACCCACGTAACTTTTCGCATCGAAATAGCAGTATCAAGGGGGCTTGTCCGGTCCATCGCTTTGCTAGGCCGCATCGCCTATCAAACTCTTCGCTAACGGTACAAGAGCTAAGGCCAATTTGCGATGACCTTCTGCGTCCAAATGGATTCCATCCTCCGCCACGGTCACCACTTGATTGGAATCGAAAAAGCTACAGCCAAATTGGGCGCATGATTGCGCGTAGTAGGTGGGTAACTCGGCGGACCGAGCCAGAGCGTCCTCAAAGTGATTGGTCATGAGCTCAGACATATTTCCGAATTTCGGTGGCGCAACTACCAAGATATTCGGCGGCCTCTTCTCGAAACCGGCGGCGCTGTTAATTGCAATCTGCAGTAGTGTGCTGATACCTCTTGCGGATTCCTGTGCCGATGCCTTCAGATGATGCTTTAAGTCATTGGTGCCGAGCATTATTATTAACAGGGCAAGCGGTGCATGACTTTCGAGGACGGATAGCAAGGTTGTGCGGGCATTTCGACCGTCACGAAAGGGTTCATCGAAAACTGTGGTTCTCCCATTGAGAGCCTCCTCTATAACGTAATACGACTCGCCTAGTGATTTTTGCATAATCCCAGGCCACCGTTCAGCGCGAGATAGCCGCTCACCCTTGAGTGGTATATATCCCCAGGTGTTCGAGTCGCCGAAACAGAGTACCGATTTGTCTCTTGTCATGGTCATTCTAATTTGCAGCTTAACATGCGTTTGGCTGCATCCGCATCAGCTGGCGACGATAGCTTAACATTCGCATAAGTTGCTGGATCTTTGGCATGCTGTCTTTGATGCCTGCTGTGCTGCATGGGCTTTGTTAGGCCTCCGCCGGTGGCGGACCGTATAAATGGATCCGCGCAAGCGATCTGAGCATGTAGTAGGTACGAATACTCAGTGGGCGCAGACAAATACGATGTATGCCCCTGGAGAGGCTCCAGGCCGTGGTTCAAGGGGAGTGAAACAACGGGGCTTCAATATCCCGCACACCCTGAAGAATGTGGATTGGCTCGATCACCTCCTGCTCAAGTCGGTAGAAGTTGACTTCCTCCCCGCCGTGAACGCAGCGGCGAATCCCGATGCGCTCGTAGCGAGCCACCAACGCATTGGTCCTGGGGGTGTCGGCCAGAGCCTCGCAGCGATCAAGCAGCTCCTCGGTGAAGCTGCCGGCCCGTTCCTCGCAACTCCACTGGCCCACGGTCGCGCCCCGCCTCCCCTCTGGGCGATTGATGCTTTTTCGTTGACGTGACGCAGTTTTTCAGCAAACTCCTAAACTTGCTCCCAACCTTGCCAAGGAGCTGGCATTCCTGTTCTGCAGACCTCGGAGCCGACCATCGGATCACCCCGGGAGCGCCCCGCTCCGCCGGTTACTGCCGGCACGCCGCGGCGCAGTGATTTTCAGCTAAAGCCGTTCATGGCCAGCAGCAATTGGCTGGCTGCCTGGCAGGTGGCTAACACCCTGGTGCCCTACGCCCTGCTCTGGTGGCTGGCGGTGTACTGCCTGCGGCAGGGGGCCTGGCTGCTGCTGCCAGTGCTGGGGCTGATGGTGCTGTTTCTGGCTCGCTGCTTCTCCCTAATGCACGACTGCGGCCACTACGCCCTGTTTCGCCATGGCGCCACCAACCGCTGGGTTGGTTTTTTGCTTGGCATCGTGGCTGGTATTCCCCAACTGCCCTGGTCTCGGGGGCACGCCTTTCACCATCGCCATAACGGCAACTGGGAAAGGTATAAGGGGCCCTCGGCCCTTGTGAGCGTTGAGACGTATAGCAATTTCAGCAACCGAGGCAAGTTCCTCTACCGCTTGCTGCGCCATCCCCTGATGCTGATTCCCGGCGGTTTCTTTTACCTGGTGATCAAGCCTCGGCTGGAACTGCTGGCCGGCCTGGCGGGTCTGCTGCCCCACTTGATCACCAGCCTGGGGCAATCGCCAGTGCCAAGCTGGCGGCAGCTACTGGCCAGCCACAAAACCAGCTGGTGGCACAGCCCGGAAGAATTCCGGGATCTGCTGCTCAACAACCTCGCCGTGGTGGCCAGCTGGATCGGCATGGCCTGGTGGCTCGGCGCTAGCACTTTCTGGTTGATCTATGCCCCGGTGATGGCCTGCGGTGCGGCGATCTTCATCTGTATCTTCTTTGTGCAGCACAACTTTCCTGGCTCCTATGCCCATGCCAGCGATGATTGGCAGGCCATGGATGGTGCAATGCAGGGCACCAGTGATTTGGAGCTGCCAGCGCTGCTCAACTGGTTCTCCGCCGATATTGGCTGCCATGCGATCCATCACCTCTGTGAGGCGATTCCCAATTATCGATTGCAGGCTTGCCAACAGCGCAATGCCCATCTGCTCACAGGCGTAAAACGGCTCGGGTTGCGCGACATCCCCAGCTGCTTTGACTACATCCTCTGGGATCAGAGCGCTGGCACCCTCACCACCGTGGCTGCCCTATCGACCTAGGGCCACAGTTTTAGCTTTTTCAGCGGGTGGCACCGGTGGCCACCCTGGCCCACAGCCATCACCTAACCCTGGCTTGGCGTGGGAAAGTGATCTTTCTTCTATCTCTACCCATGGCAAACGACAGCGGTTCCCCCAAGTCGGTGATTTTTGGCCTGCTGGCCGTGATCGCTTCGATCGGAGGCCTGGCCTTGCTGGTTTGGTGCACGGTGGTGCTGCTAGACCTCAAGCACCTGAACACCTCTGGTTTCACCCTGCCCTGACCTCCCCTCCTTTTTTGCCAGGAAGCGCAGCTGCAGGCAGATGCCGGGCTGGGTTGAGTAATCGGGCTGGGTTGAGTAATCGCGCTGGGTGGAGTAATGAAGTGGTTGGAGATTTTGGTTCCGCGCAGGCATAGAGCCGCACCCTCTGTAGCTTGTTTCAGAAAATAATTGCTTCTGATGTATTTAATTTTTGTTTTTTTGCTAGCCGATTGGCTTGTCCGGGGCAGTTCCGCATTTTTAATTGCTTACAGGATCTCTTTTGCGTCCTTATCCCCCGCCTAGGGTGTCGATCCGGCAGGCTAATCACCTCCCCCCTTGCCGTCGCTAGATGCCCTTTCCCTTGTTCACCAGGTTTCTGCTGGCTGGGCTCACGGCGCTCTGCCTGTTGCTGGGCAGCGCCCTGCCCGCCTGGGCCGAGTTCAGCTTGCCGCCGCTGCCCTATGCCGTCGATGCCCTGGAGCCGGCGATCGATGCCACCACGATGACGATCCACCACGATCGCCACCACGGCGCCTACGTGGCCAATCTCAATGGCCAGATCCAGGCCAACCCCAGCCTGGCCGATCTCAACCTCAACGATCTGCAGGCCAAGATCTCCCAATTTCCCGTGGCTGTGCGCAACAACGGCGGTGGGCATTGGAACCACAGCTTGTTTTGGACCCTGCTAGCGCCTGCGGGCCAGGGGGGTAGCCCCTCCCAGGATCTGATCGCGGCTATTGACAGGGATTTCGGTTCGATGCAGGCAATGCGGACCCAGTTTGAGCAGGCGGCGACTACCCGCTTTGGTTCGGGCTGGGCCTGGCTGATTCGCAAGCCCGATGGCAGCCTCGCCATCACCAGCACCGCCAACCAGGACAATCCACTGATGGATATCCCTGGCATCGAGCGCGGCGTGCCCCTGCTGGCGCTAGATGTATGGGAGCATGCCTACTACCTCAAGTACCAGAACCGACGGCCCGACTACATCCAGGCCTGGTGGCCGCTGGTGAACTGGCAAGAGGTGAACCACCGCTACGCCATCGCCACCTCTGGCCGCTGATTCCCATTCATTTATCCCATCCCACCTAACCCAATCTCGTCTCATTTAATCCCGTTTCATCTCACTCATCCTCTTTAGTCATATCTACTAACACCATGACCGGCAATCTCCAGGCGATTGGCTTTCTGTTCAGCTGGCTGCTGGGCTGGGGCATCGGCGGCTCCCTGATCGACGCCGGCTTGATCAATGCCGGCATTTATTCCCTGGAGGGCGGCCAACTGGGTACTGCGATCACCTTCTCGCTCTGGAGCCTGCTCTGGGGCGCCGGTGGCGTCTGGCTTTACGGGCGCTGGACCCAGCCCAGCGGCCCCAAAACCTGATCGGAGCCGCTGTGAGCTCTCTGATGAAGGCTGCGCAGCAAACCCGCTCCAGGGCACCGGCCCCAACCCCAGCGGCGTTCGCCATCAATCTGCAGCAGATCTAGGTCGCTGCCCAGGCCAGCGGGGTGGCGATTGGCCCAAGCAGCCAAGGGCTATGGCCAGGGCGCTCGTTTCTGAGTCGCCTTCAACACCGGCCGCTGCATCCCCGGCTGCCGCATTTTGGCCGCCGCTCGCCCATGGTGGTGCTGACCCTTGTGCCCAGACCATGAGCAGCGCCAGCGAAGCCAATGCCCTTGACGTGCTGGTCAGTCCAGCCGTCCAACAGGTGCTGGATGCGATGCAAGCCGCTGAAATCAATCCAGAAGACGCCCTGGAGATCAGCCTGGTGCTGCTGAACTTCCTGCAGGAGTACCACGTGGAAAACCTCGAGGAGCTGCTGGCTGATGAGCGGCCCGATCCGATCAGCATCGCCGTCTGGGCCGCAGACAGCGCCCGTCTCAAGACGGCTCGGCAGCTATTGGGGGAGGTGCTTGGCGAGGACGACGATGAAGATGACGATGATGAAATAGCTGATGAGGACGAGTTGGATGAAACCGCTGAAGATGACGATGACGAAGAGATAGACGACGAAGCCGACGAAGAAGCCGAAGACGAAGCGGATGAGGACGACTCCGCCCTTGGCTAGGCGGTAGCGGGGCCTCAGTCACGGCTGCTCCAGGGGGCTTTCCCTATGGAGTGAGCGAGTATTTGTTCGCTCCTGGAGAGCAGCCAATCCAGATTGTATTGTGGCTGGAGCCATGGCCAGGTGGTCTCAGCATTGAGGCCATCCTATGGATCCTGGCTCCATAGAATTTGGAGATCACTATTTTATTTTGCCTTGTAACTGACTTATTGGTAACTTAAAAACGCATATCTCGCCGATCTAGTGACGGGATAGCCGTCAACTTTCCTGGCAGAGGGGGGACCGGGACGAAGGCCTTGTGATTGCCTTTTAGCGGATTTTGAACGCCTAATCCTATTTTGTGCCTCGCCCCCTCACCGAGCAAGTTATGGGTGTCGCTAGGGAGTGAAGACGCGTCAATTAAGTTAAGCAAGCCCTAATTATGCAATTGGGCTCCGGGAGGTGATGCCACCAAGGTTGGCTTGCGCTTGTCTGCGGTTAATTACTCCAAAAGCCTTTGGCGATATGGCTAATTTTTGATGTTGATTGGCATTGCGCCTGCCGCTGAGGGGGGGCTTGCCTGCAGAGTGGTGGCCTCTGCTCCTCTCGGCTCAACTCCCATGCAAAGCGGCGCCAACCCCCGTTTGAGCGGGCTGCAGCGATTGCTAATTACTTTGCAACCGCATCGGCGCCTGGTGCTGCTGGCGGCCAGCTGCTCGGTGCTAAACAAACTTTTCGACCTGGCTCCACCGGTGTTGATTGGCCTGGCGGTGGATGTGGTGGTGCGGCAGCAAACGGCCTGGCTGAGCAGGTTTGGCTTTGCCAGCGTGCCCAGTCAGTTAGCCCTGTTGGCAGTGCTCTCTTTCTTGATCTGGAGCGCTGAATCTCTGTTTGAATACCTTTATGCTTTGCTCTGGCGAAATTTGGCCCAAACTGTGCAGCACAGCTTGCGGCTTGAGGCCTACGATCATCTACAGAAGTTGGAGATGGCTTTCTTCGAGGCAAGTAGCAGTGGTCGATTGATGACCGTGCTCAACGATGACATCAACCAACTTGAGCGATTCCTCGATCACGGAGCCAATGAATTGCTCCAACTGATCACTACAGTTACGGTGGTGGGGGCGGCGATGCTCTGGCTCTCGCCCACCGTGGCCGGGGTGTCCTTCCTGCCGATTCCGCTGATCCTATGGGGTTCGCTGCATTTTCAGCGCCGGCTTGGGCCCCGCTACGCCGAAGTGCGTGAACAAGCCGGCGATCTGGCCAGCTTGCTTAGCAACAATCTCAGCGGAATTCTCACGATTAAGAGCTATACGGCAGAAGCTTGGGAGCTGGCTCGCTTAGAGCGCTACAGTCAAGCTTATCGCGCCAGCAACCGCCGCACCATTCGTGTTTCAGCCGCGTTTATTCCCCTCATCAGATTCGCGATTCTGTTTGCCTTCCTGGCGATTCTGGTGATCGGTGGTCTCCAGGCCTGGAGGGGCTCGATTGCCGTTGGTAGTTATAGCTTCCTCGTATTTATCACCCAGCGACTGCTTTGGCCCCTCACCTCATTGGGGCGCACTCTCGATGATTACCAGCGGGCGATGGCCTCCACTAATCGGGTGCTGGATTTGTTGGATACACCGATTGCCATCCCCAGCGGCAGCCGTCCACTTGACATCAATCGTGTAAGAGGAGAGCTGCGTTTTCAATCAGTGGGTTTTGGCTATGCAGGCCGGGAGCCGCTGCTAAGTAACTTTGAGCTGCTGGTACCGGCGGGCAGCACCTTGGGGGTCGTCGGTGCCACCGGCTCTGGCAAGAGCACCTTGGTTAAGTTGCTACTGCGTTTTTATGAATTGCAACAGGGTCAAATTCTGCTGGATGGCATCCCGATCGCCGATTTGCAGTTGGGCGATCTGCGCCGTGCCATTGGTTTGGTGAGCCAGGAGGTGTTTTTGTTTCACGGCACTGTGGCCGAGAACATTGCCTACGGCAGCTTCCACTGCCGCCGATCCGCCATCGAGCAGGCGGCCCAACTGGCGGAAGCGGCCCGGTTTATCGAACTTCTGCCCCAGGGCTACGACACCGTGGTGGGTGAACGGGGTCAGCGACTTTCCGGCGGCCAGCGCCAACGCATAGCTCTGGCAAGGGCCATTCTTAAAAATCCGCCCCTGTTGGTGCTCGATGAAGCCACCGCCGCTGTCGACAACGAAACAGAAGCGGCTATTCAGCGGTCGCTGGATTTGATCACGGCGGAACGCACCACGCTGGTGATTGCCCACCGCCTCTCCACCGTGCGACATGCTGACCAGATCGTGGTGATGGACCATGGTCAACTGATCGAGAGTGGCAACCATGAGCAGCTGATCCGCCGCGATGGTGCCTACGCCAATCTCTGGCGAGTTCAGGCTGGTCTGCGGCCTGGGGAGGATCTGTGTCTTTGAGCCACTGGCTAGCGGCTGGCTGGGCCGGCCAGCGAACTGACCGCAGTAACCGCTAGCTGCGGCAGCTTCCCAGCAGCGGTGTAATACCTTTAATCGATGGAGAGTTATCAGGCCGCCAGGCTCCCCAAGCGGGGGCATCCCAGCAACCAATCCCGAACGGGGCTAGAGAATCGTGGTATAATGCTAAAAAGACTACGGCAAGGCCCCGTAGGCATGGTCAAAATCTCAATGAGCGGCAAACGTAGGTCGATTGAAATTACAATAAATTCAAAATTTTTATTTTAATGGCTGTTGGGCTGAATTCTAAGGGCTTAACAGCGAAAGGTCCGCCGCCTCGGGGCCGGCGCAGCCATTACCGGCGTGCCCCAGTTTTAATCGCCATAGCCCTGGGCCTTGGCGGTGGTTTGTTGCTGGCCGCACCACTGGCTGGGTTACTGAACGGCAAGCCCATCGCTAGCGGCTCTCACCTCACTAATCCCTTTGCATCTTGGATAAATGTCGGCAGTCAGGACATCTTGGTGCTGGGCACCGATGTTGGCGGCGGCAATACCGATGTGATCACTTGGCTACGGGTGGAGGGTGATGTAACCCATCTCACTCAAATTCCAAGGGACTCGTATATAGAGGCCGAGGGCTATGGACCGCAAAAAATAAATGCTCTCTATGCTTTGGGTGGGGTTGACCTGCTCAAGCGGGAGTTATCGCGTAAGTTGGGTCGTCCAATAACCCACCATGTGATTGTAAATCTGTCTGCAATTCGTCAGATGGCTGATGCGCTTGGTGGTATCGAAGTGGATGTGCCCAAGCGGCTTTACTATGTGGATAATAGCCAGGGGCTGTTTATTGACCTGCAGCCCGGTCCGCAGCTTTTGAAAGGAAGAGCCCTAGAGGGCTTCCTGCGCTTTCGTCATGATGAGATGGGCGATATCGGACGCCTTCAGCGTCAACAACTGGCCCTTAAAGCTCTCTTTAATAAGCTTACCAGCCCCGATCAGCTTGTGCGTTTGCCAATCCTGTTGGCCAGTGCCGGCCGCAATCTAAAAACAGATCTAGGACCGATGGAGCTGGGGGGATTGATCACCGCCATGGGCACCACAAGCCTGGAAACCAAGCGGTTGGGAGGACGGCCCTTTATGCGCAATGGTTTGAGTTATTGGCATGCTGATTGGCCGGCCCACGGCTCCACAGATGAATCCAATGGAGGTGATGATCGCTACCGTTTCCTTTTCTAAATTGAGACCTGTTATTTGTGAAAGTCTGGAGCTCCCAACTCCTTTATGTCAGGGGCGATTGCCCTGGGCGGTCCGCAAGCTTTCGGCTTAAACCAGGCTTCATCTCTGCTGCAAACGTTTTCGCCTCTCAATCCATGCCCTCAGATTTTCGGTTTGGTCTTCAGTTAGGGAAGCTCTGGAAAGCCGGTCGCCAGTGGGGGCACTCCCTTCCGCAAACTAGGATCTGTGCGCTCCCCTAGGCGCCGCTGATGGGTTTTCCAGGGGTTCCTTGAATTTCAATTACTAATGTTGCTGGGGCTGTTATTGATGCAGCTATTATTGCAGCTGTGATTGGCAGGCATGTTCTTGCTAAAGCTGTTATTATTGCAGCTGCTATTCGTAGGATTTTTATTTTTGTGATGTCGTTTCTGTTGGATTTCCGGCTGATTTTTCAGTTTCGGTTCCGGGGGATTGGTCGCCTTGCTTATCGTTGCGGTGGTCGCGATCGGTGAGGGTGATTAGGGCCAGCAGCAGGGCTGCTCCAGCCATGATTGGGGTGGAGGTGGCTACGGTGACCCCAAGGGCGGCCGTAAACCAGATAGAAGCGGCACTGGTGAGACCATGCACTTCAGGAATGGTTTGCTTGGGCCGGGAAGCCACCAGAATTTCACCGGCACCCAGAAAGCCCACTCCGCTGGCAACGCCTTGAATGGCACGACTGCGGGCCTGGGCATCACCACCCGAGGCAAGCACCAATAGACAGGCGCTTAGCCCCACCAACACATGCACCCGCAATCGATTCGGCCGCAGGGTGTTGCCATGGTGGGCACGGTTCATGCCCACCACCAGGCCACAGAGCACCGCCAGTCCGAGGCGCAGCAGGATCTCCAGGTCTGGCGTGACTACAAGTGTCGTCATGGGCAGGGTGTTGAGCGGGCCGCCGGGCATGTCGCAGGTCGGGCAGGGCGGCTTCCCATCCTCAACCCCAGCCTGGCCGCTGCATGAGCGAACTTCGAGCCCACCAGGGGCAGCCATTGCCGACCAGATGGTTAGCAATAGGGACCTAGGAACGCCCAGCTGTATCTGTAAATGCTTCCTGTGTTTAGTGGTTGGTGAATCCTCGAGTTTTAGGCTTTTTTAATACCCGGATGAGCCCGGTGGTGGGGCGCTTGACGGCATGCGCCTCAGGTAGCTTGTAACAGAAATGGGTTGGGGCTGATTGTACCCCACTGGTAGCCAAATATCGCCGGCACTGGTGGCCAGGTGCACCTCCCAATTGTAGAAGCCGCGGTAGGCGGCGGGATCTTCTTGCAATAGGGCTGCATAGATGAGTACGGCACGACCGTAGTGGTCGCTGTTGTTGTAACCCCAGAGGGCCTTGCGGATGTCCTTGAGCCCGCCGCGGCGCACCAGGTAGCGGGCCGCCGCTGGAATCGCATCGCGGGGATTGCGGATATCGCCCCGGCCGATGCCCGCTTCTGCCCAGGTGCTGGGTAAAAATTGCATCGGTCCAAGGGCGTTTGCCACGGACACACCATCGATGCGGCCCATGGCACTTTCCACCAAATTGATTGCCGCCAATACCTCCCAGGCGATCCCTGTACTGGCGGCAGCCTGGTGGTAGTAAGCCAATAATTCTGTCGCCGGCGCTGGGGCCTGCACCCGCCAGGCAGGTAGCAGGCTGGGGCGGGCTCGGCCGGCCTGCATTGCTAAAAATTGCCTTCGTGCCTCCAGCTGCCGTTGCGCCACCCGCTGCCACCGCAGTGGTAACAGCTCCAGCACAGCCTTGGCCAGTGGTTTCCTACGGGCCAACACCCGGTAGATCACCTGCTGCTGATGGCCCAAGTTTGGTAGTAGCGGCGCCGGGGTGGTTGGCGCCCGCAGGGCCGCTTCCACCCGGCTAAGCAAACTGGCTATCTCCTGGGGTTGCTGGGGCAGGGTTGGGTATTGGCGACCACTGGCACTGCCATTGCCATTGCCATTGCTATTGCCAGTCAGGGTCGTCTTGCTGGCTGGCGGCGCCGCCTCGGCTAGGGAGCCACTCCAGGCCAGGCCCTGGCCCATATGCAGCCCCAGCAAGGCCACTGCCAAGCCTCGGAGGCCAGCTTGGAGTGGCTTGCTCCAGAAGTTGGCTTTGATTGAGAACTGGGATTTGCCTAAGCGTTTTTGCCGGCTCAGCGCCACTGCTGTCTGCGCCACCGCTTGCTGGGCAACTGCTCGCTGGGCCACCCTTTGCTGGGAAACCGCTTGCTGGGCAACTGACTGAGGGCCAAGCCCCGCCTGTTGGGATCGCCTTGAGATCACCACCAACTCTTCCCTCGCCTGCCTTGATTGTGCTCTGCATCGAGATCCAGCACCGATCCCCCTCTCACGCTGGCCTCAGCCCGTAGGCTATTGCAGTAAAGAAGCTCGAGAGGCGGATTGGCGGGCTGTAATTGTTTAGTGCTATGTAGAGCAGATTGATTATGGCTGGATTTTCCGTACTGATAAGCATGCGCAAATGATAGGCGCGCGCACATGATAGGCATGGGCACATGATAGGCATCGGCACATGGTAGGCATGGGCACACCGCCCTGGCGGAATCGGCCTAGCTTCTGGTCATGGCTTATCCCTGCTCTCGAATCGCGGTGGTGGGGGCCGGTAGTTCCGGCCTCTACCTGGCGCTGTTGCTCCAGCGCGCCGGTCACCAGGTGCGCCTGTTTGAGCGCTCGCCCACTCCCCGCAGCGAGGGCTGCGGCATCTTGCTAGTGGCCGCCGGCGTGGAGGCAATCGCCGCCAGTGGCGATTCGTCACTTTTGCAGCGGCTGCTGGCGGCGGGCCAACCAGTGGCTCGCTTTGTGGTGCGCAACCTGCGCGGCGACACGATCAATGCGGAGGCGGCCAGCCAGGATCCAGGTCGCCAGCCCTCCCTCTTAATTCCCCGCTCCGCCATCCTGGATGCACTTTGGCAGGGCTTTGCTGCAGAAGATTTCTGCGGCGAGGCCGAGTTGATTGGCTGGCAACAGAGTAACGATCGAGTGGATGCCTTCTTTGCCAATGGCGACATCTGGAGCGGTGATCTGCTTATCGCTGCCGATGGCATTTTTTCGCGTGTGGCGCCGGTTCTAGTACCTGGCCATAGCTTGAATTACCTGGGTGATCGGGTTTGGCGTGGCGTGGTGGAAGATGCCCACTTCTGCACCGCTGGCGACTTCTTTGTGTATGCCCGTGGTCGAGGTATCTACGCCAATTTCTTCGATTTGGGTGCTGATAGCAGCGGCGTGCAGCGCACCCATTGGGGCTTTTTCCACGAGGAACCCCTGCCCGCCAGCCGGGAGCAGCGGCGTCAACTGCTCAGCGAGCCGATCCCCGCCGAAGCCCTGGCCAAGCTGCATCCAGAAGCCGCGGCCCTGATCGCCGCCACGCTCCCCCAGCAGCTCACGGCCAATTGGTCCTACGACATTGAGCCGCTGCCCCGCCTTGTTCAGGGTCGTGTGGCCCTGATCGGCGATGCCGCCCACGCGATGAGCTCCTCCCAGGCCCGGGGCATGACCGCCGGCCTGGAGGATGCCCAGGCCCTCGCCCAGGCCCTGGCCGCCAGCCCCGAGGATCTCCCCTCAGCCCTGCTGGCCTACCAGGCGGAACGCCTGCCCCTGGTGCATAACTACCAAAACCGCAGCCGCGCGGTGAGCAATCGGGTGGGAAGACGCCGCATTCCAGCAGCAGCCTGAGTCAGGCGGCTGTGGAAAAACTGCCTGATTCCTGGGGAAAACTCCGAAATAAAGCGTAAAACGGGGGAAAAGCCAGCAAAGTAGTTGACAAATGCAGCTTTTCCAGTGGCTGTAGCCCTGGCTACCATCTAGCCCTGCCTGGGAAGCTCAGCAAAGCGATCACCAGTCCGGCGGGCCCCATGGGGCGGCAATTCACCTGCGCGGGGGCTGCGGGGAAATGCTGCGGGATGCAGGCCAGGCAGGTTCAGCGTTTGGCCAGATCGCGCACGCTGGCCACACCGTCCTGGATCTCTCCCACCAGCACCTGGTCGGTGATGTTCACGAACAGCCCGTTCTCCAATACCCCGGGCAGGTTGTTGATCTCCCGCTCCAAACCCACCGGATCGGCGATGCCACCGGCGAATTTCACATCCAACACCAGATTGCCCTGGTCGGTCACCACCGGGCCGGCCTTGCGCTGGGCCATCCGCAGCTGGGCTTCTCCAGCCAACTCCAGCAATTGACCCTGCACCTGCCGCCAGGCGCCGGGCAGCACCTCCACCGGCAGCAGGAAGCCCAGGTTCAACCGCTCCACCAACTTGCTGGCATCCACCACCACCACAAAGCGATCGGCCCTGCGGGCCACCAGCTTCTCTTGCACGTGACAGGCGCCACCGCCCTTGATCAGCTGGAAGTCGGGATCCACCTCGTCGGCACCGTCGATGGCCAGGTCGATGCGCTCAATCGCATTGAGGCTCTTGAGCGGAATGCCCAATTCGGCGGCCAGCACCTCCCCCTGGAAGGAGGTGGTCACGCCGGTGATGTCCTGCAGCTCGCCACTTTGCAGCTTGGCCCCCAGGGAGCGGATCATCAGGGCCGCCGTGGAGCCTGACCCCAGACCAACCACCATGCCGCTACGAATCTGCTCGGTGGCGGCCTCGGCCACCGCTTGCTTCATCTGGTCTTGCAGATCCGACATCGGTGCTTCGCCATCTGGGGCGCGACCGTAGCAAGGGCCGAGGACCTTAACCAGGCTTGGGCAGGGCGGCGGGCCGAATCGTGAGCTTCATTTGCTTTTGGGCACGGATCACACTCAGGGCCAGCGGTTCGCCGACGCTGGAGCGCTCCACCTGCCGCAACAGGCTGGCCGGATCGCCCACCGGTTGCTCCGCTGCCGCCACCACCAAATCGCCGCGGCGCAGTCCGGCCGCTTGGGCTGGGCTGTCCTCCAGCACCCGCTGCACCAGGGCGCCATCTCGCTCCGGCAATTGCAGCAGCGCGTTGGGGTCGCTGTTGTTTGCCCGGGCCTGGCGGGCGGTTAGCGGTACCAGCTGCAGGCCCAGGTAGGGATGCACCACCTGGCCGCCATCGGCCAGTTGCAGGGCCACCCGCCGGGCCAAATTGATCGGGATGGCAAAGCCGAGGCCGGCCCCGGGCCCGGATCGCACCAAGGTGTTGATGCCGATCACCTCCCCGGCTGAATTAACCAGCGGTCCGCCGGAGTTACCCGGGTTGATGGCGGCATCGGTCTGGATCAAATCCAGCCTTTTGTCACTAAAGCCGAGGCTGTTGATATCCCGATGCAGGCTGCTGACAATGCCGAGGGTCACCGTGCGCTCCAGGCCATAGGGACTGCCCAGGGCGATCGCCCAATCCCCCACCTCCAGGGCTTCTGAATCCCCAAGCGCTGCCGCCGCCAACTGCCGCTGGCCCTCCAGCTTCACCAGGGCGAGATCGGTGACTGAATCAGCCCCCACCACCTGGCCGTCCAGCTGCCGCCCATCGGCCAGGGTCACCTCCACCAGATCCACCGCATCCACCACGTGGGCGTTGGTGAGCACCAGCCCCCTGGCGGCGTCGATAACCACCCCGGATCCCTGGCCCCGCTCCCGCATCGAATTGGAGGGATCGCCGAATAGATCCCGCAGCAGCGGATCCAGCATCGCCGGATCAAATTGCTGGCGGCTCACCTGGCGCTCGGTGTCGATCCGCACCACCGCCGGCGCCACCGCCCGGGCTGCGGCGGCGACAAAACTGTGGGCACTTGGCGATTGGCTGGCAGCACTGGCACCTGTCGCAAATGGTGCCGTACTTGCCGCCAGGGCAGTGCTGGTGGCTGGCTGGGAGGAGGCCGGCAGCTCAGCGCTGGTGAGGGCCGCCGCCGGCATCGGCACCAGTAAAACCAGGGCCAAAATGAAGCCGATCAGGGCGCGAATCACGGCGGCGGCAGCTCTCTGGAGGTGAGCTGAGGCTAGGGGCCCCGGCCAGCTACCAGCGCAGCAGCCGCTGCCGCCAGGCCCCCGAGGCCTCCAGTTGCAGCCAGCGGCCGCCGGGATCCTGGGGGCGCCCGAGGGGACAGGCCTGCACTGCCGGGAAGCTGCACAGGGTTGATGGACAGCCGAGCAGGGCCACCGGTTCGAGCCCCGCCGCCCGACCCGGCAGCCAGCCCTGCCAGTGCTGGTGGATGTGGCCGAACAGCACCGCCCGCAAGCCAGGCACTGCCGCCAGGCATTGCAGCAGTTGGCGGCCGTCCCCCAGGGCGATGGCATCCAGGCCTGGATCGCCGATCGCCAGCGGCGGGTGGTGCAGCGCCACCAGCGTCGCTCGATCGGGGGCGCTGGCCAGTTGCCCTGCCAGCCAGGCCAACTGGCTTTCCCCCAGCCAGCCGCCGATCTGGCCGGCCCGATGGCTGTCGAGCAGCACCAACCTGCAGCCGTGGTGATCGATTACCGCCGGTGCCACCATCGCCGAGCGCGCCAGCGCCATCCGCAGCAGGGCCGGCTGGTCGTGGTTGCCCGGCAGCAGAGCCACAGGCCGCTGCACCGCCCGCTCCGCCAGCAACTCCCGCAGCCTGGCGTAGCCGCCCCAGGATTCGTCCTGGCAGAGGTCGCCGCTGAGCAGCAATAGGTCGTGGGGTTGCGGCCCCGCCCGCTCCAGGGCCAGCCGCAACCGGGCCAGGGGCTGCACCTGGCGATAAACGCCACTGGGGTCGGCCAGAAGATGGGGATCGCTGAGCTGTAGCAACCGCATCGGATTAAGTTGCTCGCAGTGCACATGCCTTGCCATGGTGGCTATCCCTCCCGGCGAACGCCGTCGCTGCAGCCTCTGCCAGGTGGAAATCCAGGGCATGACAGGCGGCGTTGATCTGGTGCACTTCTCCCAGGGCGCCCCCGGCAGCCGCGCCAAGCTCTGGGCGCGGGTGTGCCAGTACCTGCGGAGCGATGAGCAGAAGTGCCAGTGCATCAACCAGGACAGCAACCTGGTGGGCAAGGTGGTCAAGAGTGATTACTACGACGAGGCTCCGGTGATCGAGCTCAGTGGTTTCAGTGAATCCGGGCCGGCCTGAACCCCTATGGCCCATCCCCTGATCCCCCAGCTCGAGGCCCTGGCCAAAGACCTGCTCACCCAGGCTGGCTACGAGCTGCGCGGCGTGCAGCTCCACAGTCACCGCATTCCGCTGACACTGCAGGTGCTGGTGCAAAAGGCCGATGGCAGCGACATCAGTCTTGATGAGTGCGCCAGCTTGAGCGCCCCCCTGGGCGAGGCCATTGAGGCGGCCGAGCTGCTCCCTGGCGCCTATGTTTTGGAGATCAGCAGTCCCGGCATCGGCGAGGAACTGCACGACGATCGTGATTTCCGCAGCTTTCGCGGTTTTCCGGTGGAGGTGCTGTTCCGAGATGGCAAGGGCGCTGAGACCAGGCGCGAGGGCCTACTGCTCGAGCGCGATGCGGAGGCTGTGCATCTCAACCTGCGGGGGCGCCCTCTGCGCATCCCCCGCGACGAGGTGATCGCCGTGCGCCTGGTGACCGCCTCCGGCGACAGCTGATCGCTTGCGCCTAGACGTGAGCTCAGCATCGCCCCTGATTTCCCCACAACTGAAAAACCCGCACAACTGAACAGTCATGGCCCTGGTCTTGCTCCCCGGTCTGAACACCTTGATCGAGGACATCAGCGACGAGAAGAAGCTGCCCGCCACGGTGGTGGAAGCCGCCCTGCGGGAGGCCCTGCTCAAGGGATACGAGCGCTATCGGCGAACCCTCTACATCGGCATCAGCGAAGATCCTTTCGAAGAGGATTATTTCTCTAATTTTGATGTGCAGCTTGACCTCGATGAAGAGGGCTATCGGGTGCTTGCATCCAAGATAATCGTAGATGAGGTGGAGAGCGAAGACCATCAAATTGCCCTGGAAGAAGTGCAGCAGGTGGCCGATGATGCCCAGATCGGGGACACGGTGGTACTCGATGTCACGCCGGAAAAGGACGATTTTGGGCGCATGGCTGCAGCCACCACCAAGCAGGTGCTGGCCCAGAAGCTGCGCGATCAACAGCGGCGCATGATCCAGGAGGAGTTCGCGGATCTGGAGGATCCGGTGCTCACCGCCCGCGTTATCCGCTTTGAGCGCCAGAGCGTGATCATGGCCGTCAGTAGCGGCCTTGGTCGCCCTGAAGTGGAGGCCGAGCTGCCCCGCCGCGACCAGTTGCCCAACGACAACTACCGCGCTAACGCCACCTTCAAGGTGTTTCTTAAGGAGGTGAGCGAGGTGCCTAGAAGGGGGCCTCAGCTATTTGTGAGCCGCGCTAATGCCGGCCTGGTTGTTTATCTATTTGAAAACGAGGTGCCCGAAATCCAAGAGGGTGCGGTGCGCATCGTGGCTGTGGCCCGTGAGGCAAATCCCCCCAGCCGCTCGGTGGGACCGCGCACCAAGGTGGCGGTGGACAGCGTCGAGCGGGAGGTCGATCCCGTCGGTGCCTGCATCGGCGCCCGTGGCTCCCGTATCCAGCAGGTGGTCAATGAGCTACGTGGCGAGAAGATCGACGTGATTCGTTGGTCGGCTGATGCCGGCCAATACATAGCCAACTCCCTCAGCCCCGCCCGGGTGGATCGGGTGCGTTTGGTGGATCCAGATGGTCACCACGCCCACGTGCTGGTGCCCCCGGATCAGCTGAGCCTGGCGATCGGCCGCGAGGGCCAGAACGTGCGCCTGGCGGCGCGTCTCACCGGCTGGAAGATCGATATCAAAAATGCCAACGAGTACGACCAGGGCACGGAAGATGCCACCGTGGCCAACCTGATCTCCCTGCGCCAGGAGGAGGAGGCCCTGCAGGCGGAAGCGGATGCCCGCCTGGCTGCGGAGCAGGCCGCTAGGGCCGCCGAGGATGCCCGCCTGCGGGAGCTCTACCCCCTGCCAGAAGACGAGGAAGATGAATACGAAGCCCAGGCGGAGGGGAGTGCTGCGGAGCCGGATGTCGCAGACCCTGAAGCTGAGTTGGTGGCTGAAGCCGCAGACCCTGATGCCGAGCCTGCTGATGCCGAGCCAGCTGCAGACGAGTCCCCTGAGGATGAGCCAGCTGACGATGAGTCAGCTGAGGAGGAGGAGATCCGGTGAGTCCCCAGCCGGTGATGCGCCGCTGCGTGTCCTGTCGCCAGCTTTGTGACAGGACCCTGCTCTGGCGGGTGATCCGACTGGCAGCAGGCGGCATCGCCCTCGACCAAGGCATGGGCCGTTCGGCCTACCTATGCCCCAGCGGCGGCTGTCTCGATGACGCCCGGCGCAAGAAGCGCCTGCAACGGGCCCTGCGCTGCCAAGTTGCGGATTCCATCGTTGATGCCTTGGAGCTGCGGCTGCGAACCAGCGCCGCATCAGGCTCTGAGGCAAGATGAACTTTGGTCGCATAGCGCTTGCGGCCTGGATGCTTCCTGGCCCCTGGGGTCCCGGAGCTCCGTCCACTGGAGACCTGAATGACCAGCAGCGGCAAAGTCAGAATTTATGAGCTGTCTCGGGACCTGGGCCTGGACAACAAGGACGTGCTCGACGCCGCCGAGAAGCTGTCGATCGCCGCGAAGAGCCACAGCAGCTCGATCAGTGACGACGAAGCTGCCCGCATCCGCGGCTTGTTGCAGGTCGGCAATGGCTCCAGAGCTGTAGCCAGCGGGCCCTCCTCCCCGCCCAGTGTCCCTGCCAGTGCCAGTGGCCCGGTCAAGGCGATCTTGGCTGTCCAGAAAGCCGCCGCGGCCGCGCCAGAGCGTCCAGCCAGCTCAGCTGAGGCCATCGCTGCCAAACCTTCGGCGCCGGCCAAGCCCATGCCAGCCCGGCCAGGAGCCCCCGTGGTGACCAAGCCGACGGCCTCCAACAAACCCGTCCTTCCGAATAAGCCCTTGGCTCCTGCGAAGCCCGCTCCCGCCAAGCCCCCTGTCGTGGCCAGCCAGCAGAGCGCACCTGTATCGGCCAACCAGCCCAGCGCGCCTGCGGTGATCAAGCCCGGTGCGCCTGTCGTTATCAAACCCAGTGCGCCTGCGGTGATCAAGCCCAGTGCGCCTGCGGTGAGCAAGCCCAGTGGGGCGGACGTAGCCAAGCCCAGTGCCCCTTTGGTTAAGGCCAGCGCACCGACAGTGGTCTCCAGCGAGGCTGGCGATCAGCCCCGGCCCGCCGGCGGCCTTGCCGCTGCTGCGGTGAGCAAACCCAGTGCTCCCAGCTTGCGGCCCGCTTCCGCCGCCCCTGCTTCGCCCGCCTCGCCCCGGCCCAGTGGCCCGCCCAGTCGG
>DGYA01000109.1:23926-24160 GCA_002396505.1 Cyanobacteria bacterium UBA5018
TAGTTATCAAGCCTGCGGCGATCAAGCCCGCAGCGGTCAAGCCTGTGGTGGTCAAGCCGGTGGTGATCAAGCCGGCAGCCCCCACCTCTGCGGCGCCTCGCCCCGCCGCCGGTCGGCCGGCGGCCCCCACCAAAGCCAGCCAGCCACCGGCGCGGCCCGCTCCGGCCACCTCCGCCCGCCCCGCAGCGCCAACTCCCAGCCGCCACCGCGATGCTGATGACCGAGGTGCTCGAG
>DGYA01000086.1 GCA_002396505.1 Cyanobacteria bacterium UBA5018
TCATGCTGTCGAAACTCAACATTAAATCGACAATGTAGTCTGAGTTCTTGCTTTGGCTTTGAAGATCTGTGTCTGTAGAAGTAGTTTCGTCGATGAACAACTGAGGCTCAACAGGTGAAGAGGCAGCGGGGCCAGTTGTTTCAAAGGCGAAATTATAAGCTGTATAGCGATATAATTGCAGGAATATGTCGCTTTGAGGAGCATCTTTTGGTGCTGGATTCGGATTTCGAATCGCAGCAACGGCGGTTACTTCGCTCTCCGCTAGGGCGGCTACGGAGATGGCAACGGGAAGGATTGGGATGTCGCTATCTAAAATGCTGCCGGGAGATGGCAGATCTTGGTCAGAATTCTCGACGAGTTCTTCAGGAACGAAGAATTGCGATGAAAGGTTCTCCGGAGGTGCAGCTGCGTAGCCGCGCCACCAAGGCAGAGGCGTCGTGGTGCCGCTACGGGACGGCGTAGAAGCATCCGTATCGATGGTCGTATAATCGTAGTACTCGAGTTGGCTCTCTAAAGAGGCATTCAACTCTCCAGCCGGCTCTGTTGAAATTGCCGCTAGCGGGAAAATCCCCTCGGCAGAGAGCTGCTCAGGGGGTAAGGCCAAAAAAACCAGAGGAGGAGATTCTAATAAGTGATAGTCCAGGCCTATGGGCGAGCCATAGGCGGTATGGACCGTCTCGAGGGCCGAATCCAGCAGAGACCCCGGGACAAGCTCTGCAGAGACAAAAAGACCTACGGGTTCCAATTTAGTCGACTTTGTGGTTGGATTGATTGTTGCATGCTCTATCCGTTCCAGGCGGAAGTTGGGGGAAATGCACTCAATTGTGACGCCTGGGGGCTTCGAGTGCAGGCCAGGGCTGGGCTCCTGGGTGGCGAGGGGGCTGGGTCCATCCCCTGTCTGGTTTGCCCAGAAAGCTCCGTGAGGCCAGAGAAAGCCCCCAAAGAGCAGGAGTCTTCGGTGCGCGCCAGCTGACAGGGTGTGGCAGCGGTGTGCGCCGCTACAGCTGCCCTGGTGCGAGGCCGTTACAACAGGCCATCCGTGTCTGGTGCCATGACCTCCGATCAAGCCGCCCAGCTGATTGACGACACCCTCGATCTGGTGCATCAGCGGCTGCAGGATCTACAGGCCCGCTGCCTCAAGGCCGAACAGCGCGCCCTGGCGGAAGAGTTCCGGGAATGGCGCCACCCCACCGGCAGCCACATCGACCTGATGGTGTTTCCCGGCCTGGCCAACTCCTGAACCCAGGGGCCCGGGGCCTGGGTCCTGGGCTGAAATAGGGACATGGCCGAGCCCGTTCCGTTCAGTTTCAGCCCAGGCGACACCACCTACCACCACAGCGACACCATCGTCGCCATCGCCACCGCCATCGCCCCAGGCCAGGGCAGCGTGGCGATCCTGCGCCTCTCCGGCGAGCGGGCCGAAGCGATAGGCAAGTATTTGTTTTTGGCCCCGGGCCAGCAGGCCTGGCAGAGCCATCAGGTGCTCTACGGCCATGTGGTGGATCCGGCCAGCGGCGAGCGGGTGGATGAGGCGCTGCTTCTGTTGATGCGGGCGCCCCGCAGCTTCACCCGCGAAACCGTGGTGGAATTCCACTGCCACGGTGGCCTGGTGGCCGTCCAGCGGGTGCTGGAGCTGGTGCTGGCCGCCGGAGCCCGCCGAGCTTTGCCGGGGGAATTCAGCCAGCGGGCTTTTCTCAACGGTCGGCTCGATCTCACCCAGGCCGAAGCTATTGGCGAGATGATCAACGCCCGCAGTCGCCGGGCGGCCCAGCTGGCCATGGCCGGCATCGATGGCGGCCTGCAGCGACGCATCGGCGGCCTGCGCGAACGGCTGCTGGATCAGTTGGCGGAGCTGGAGGCGCGGGTGGACTTCGAGGAGGATTTGCCGCCCCTCGACGCCGACGCCGTGCTGGCGGAGCTGGCGGCGGTGCGCGCCGCCCTGGAGAGGTTGGTGGCGGAGGCCCGCCAGGGGCAACTGCTGCGCCAGGGGCTGCGGGTGGCGATTGTGGGCTGCCCCAATGTGGGCAAATCGAGCTTGCTCAACCTGCTCAGTGGCCGGGATCGGGCAATCGTGACCGATCTGCCGGGCACCACCCGCGACCTGCTGGAAAGCGAACTGGTACTGAACGGCGTGCCGCTCACCCTGCTGGACACCGCCGGCATCCGGCCCACCGATGACCTGGTGGAACAGCTGGGCATCGGCCGCAGCCAGGAGGCCCTGGCCTCCGCCGATGCGGTGCTGCTGCTGTTTGATCTCAGTCGGGGCTGGACAGAGCAGGATCAACAGCTGCTGCTGCAGGTGCCTGCGGGGGCGGCTTTGCTGCTGGTGGGCAACAAGGCCGATGCGGCCGGCCTGGCCGCCGGCGCTGTGGCGGCGGGCGATCTGGCGGCACCGGCCCAGGTGGCGATCAGCGCCCTAAATGGCGCGGGCCGCGAAGCCCTGGTGACGGCCCTGCTGCAGCGCTGCGGCGCAACGGAACTACAGGGGCTGCAGGTGGCCCTCAACGAGCGCCAGCGCGATCTGGCGGCGGCGGCAGCCAGTGCCCTGGAGCGCAGCCAGGAGGCGGCCCAACAGGCCCTGCCCTGGGACTTCTGGACCATCGACCTGCGGGCAGCGGTGCGCAGCCTTGGCGAAATCACCGGAGAAGAAGTAAGCGAGGCGGTGCTCGATCGGGTATTCGCCCGCTTCTGCATCGGCAAGTAGGGTCATAATAAAGAGAAGAAGCGCCGAAATTGAGCCGTTTGCACCTATTTAGGCACTCAATAAGCTGAGCTCAACGAGAAATTAATCGACACCAGCGAAAAGTCGCCTCGCAAGATAGTTTTTCCGCAAACTCTCAGGCCTACTCCTAGACATAAAAACCCTGGGAAACTGTGACCAGGTCGACTTACCCGACTGGGTGGCGATCAATCTGGGCAGCAATCAATCCCAGACGGCAGGACATGCAACAAATACAGGCAACAAATATATGCAAAAAGACAGGCGATTTGGCGGCTATCCATAGCTTCCCCGCTTCGCCATCGATTCCGGCCGCAAGCAACCGGTAATTTGCCGGCAATTTACATAGCCATATAAAACCTCCTTGGCCCAGCTGTCAGAATTACCCTTCTGAACAGTGTTCGCCCTTGTCACTCCCCGCCTTGCCCTGCGTGGATACCTGGCTGCGGGCCTGGCTGGAGGAGGACCTGGGGCGGGGAGACCTGACGGCCCCAGCGCTGCTGGGGCGCCATGGCCGAGCCCACTGGCTGGCCAAGCAAGCGGGCATCTTCTGTGGTGGGCCGCTGGTGGCACCCCTGTTCCGCCTGCTCGATCCGGAAATGGAGCTGGAGCTGTTGGTGGCGGAGGGCCAGCCGGTGATCCCCGGCCAGCAGCTGCTAAGGCTGCAGGGCCAGGCGGCGGCGCTGGTGGCCGGAGAGCGCACGGCGCTCAACCTGGCCATGCATCTATCTGGCATTGCCACCGCTACCGCAGCCCTGGTGCAAGAGCTGGAGGGCTGCGGCGTGCGCTTGGTGGATACCCGCAAGACGACGCCGGGCCTGCGCCTGTTGGAAAAGTACGCGGTGCGCTGTGGTGGCGGCGGCAACCACCGCCTCGGCCTGGACGACGCCGCCATGCTCAAGGAAAACCACATCGCCTGGGCAGGCGGCATCGCAGCGGCCGTAGCGGCCGTGCGGGCCTCCGCCCCCTGGCCCGCGCAGGTGATCGTGGAGGCGGAAACGACAACCGAAGCCGAAGCCGCCATCGCGGCCGGTGCCGATGGGGTGCTGCTGGATGAATTCAAGCCGCAGCAACTGATCGAGCTGGTGCCGCGGCTGCGGGCCTTGGCGCTGCAACGGGGCAGGCCGGTGGTGCTGGAGGCCAGTGGCATCCAACCGGAGCAACTGCGGGCCTACGGGTCCACCGGCATCGACCTGATCTCCACCAGTGCCCCGATCACCCGCAGCCCCTGGCTGGATCTGAGCATGCGCTTCGAGGCCAGCCCATGAACTGGCTGTGCAACCACCTGGCTGCGCAGACGACTGCAGTTATTACTACCGTCATCACCACCGCGATAACTACTGCGCGGGCTACTGCGCTGACAGCTGCACTGACAACTGCGCTCACCGGACTGACACTGCAGGGCTGTCAGCAACTACAGCGCCGCTCAACCCTGTTCATCTATCTGGTGCCGCCCAGCGATGCGGCGGAGGTTGTCTCCCGCAAGCAACTGAATAAACTCTGGGCACCTGTAATTGATGCCTATAGAGAACTGGAACCCAATGTTCAGCTGGAACTACAGGTAATTCCAGAGGCTGGCATCTTCGAGCAACTCCAGCGCCGCAACAGCCACGGTCTCGGCCCCGACCTGGTGATCGTCAATGCCAACCAGGCGATGGACCTGCAGCAAAAGGGCCTGCTTCGGCCCATCCCCCTGAGCCGATCGCTGGCGGAGTCAATCGAGCCCACGGCCCTAGCCCGGGTGAAAACAGCGGAGGGGTTGGCGGCCCTGCCGCTCGTCTGGTCACCGCAACTGAGCTGCTACAACCGCAGCCGCATCGCCAAGCCACCCAACACCGTTAGCGATCTGCTCAGCCTGGCGGCAGGCGGCCACCGCATCGGCATCAGCTTTGATCCAGCGGGCCTTTGGTGGTCTGCCGGTGCCCTCGGTGCTGAAAAGAGTTTGGCGACACTACTCAGCCCAAGCAAGCAGAGCTTGCGCCCGGCAGAGCGCCAGGCCCTGCTGGGTTGGATGCAGTGGCTACAGCAGACAGCCATGCATCCCCAGGTAAATATCTATGCGAACGATCTAGAGCTCACCAAGGCGCTTCAACGGGGACAGCTTGACTGGATCCCCTGCTCCAGCCTCAGCCTCAAGAGCCTCGCCAATAGCCTGGGAGGGAAGCTAGGGATAGCCTTGCTGCCCAGTGGTCCTGGCGGTGGGCCGAGCCCCAACTCCCGGATGCGAGTGCTGGGCTTCGGGCCCAACTCCTCAGCCCGCCAATTTCAAGCAGCCAAGACCCTGGCGGAATTGATTCTCAATCCGCTGATGCAGCGCTACATGTCCCTCTCCGACACCCAAGCCCTGCCGGTGAATCGCCACGCCCCCCCGCCGGTGGCCAGCTCCGCATTACTAAAAACCCTGGTGGCCGCCCAGCGGCAGTTCCAACAGGATGCCCCGCTGCAAAGGCTGTCGCTGTCGCTAAGCAAACAGCAACAAATCCGCCAGGTGTTCAGCCGCGAACTGACGCCGATGATGGTGGGGGAGATCAGCCCCGCTGCCGCCACTGACAATCTGATTGAGAAGTTGAGACAGCGATGATCGACAACTTGCTGCAACAGGGCCTCGGCTGGCTTGGCTACCTGGAACGGCCAGCGGTGCTGCAGCAACTGCTGCCGGCCCTGCTGGTGCTACTGGCGCTGAAAAAACTGCCGCTGGGCCGCTGGCGATTGTCTTTCCCTGGCTTAGTGTCGTTCCCGGGCGTAGTGCTAATTGCCATGGGCGCCCTGGCGCTGCTATTCGAGCTGGCGGGATTACCCCATGGGCTACTAAATCTGCTGGTGGAGATCAGCGCCGCCCGTCTGGGACTGGATCTACTGGAAAAGCTGCTGCTGGAGCCCAGGCTAGAGGCGCAGGTGTTCGAGCGTTTTCGCAGTCGAATACTGCGGCCATGCTTTCTACTGCTGGTGCTGCTAACACTGATAAATGAGGTGGACTATCTGGGTGATCTAGCGGCCTTGCCGATGGTCACCTGGTTTAACAGCTCCCTCACCCTCGGCAGCCTGTTTCAGGTGGCTGTAGTGCTTTATCTATTACTAGTGGGCTCCAATCTACCCTCTGTGGCCCTGGGTTGGCTGGCCCAAAAAACCATTGGCATCTCCACTGGCAGCCGCCGCGCCCTGGAGTTGGTGGTGCGCTATGCCCTGCTGGTGGCGGGCATACACTGGGCATTCAGCTACCTGGGCTTTAATCAAACCGGGCTGCTGGCGGTGGCCGGTGGCCTATCGGTGGGCCTCGGTTTTGGTGTGAAGGAGATATTCTCCAACTTCATCAGTGGCCTGTGGCTGCTGCTAGAGGGCTCCGTGCGCCCCGGGGAGGTGCTGATCATCGACGGCCAGCCCTGCGAAGTGCGCAAGCTGGGTTTGCGGGCCGCCACCCTCTGGCGCAGCGGCGACAACTCGGAACTAGTAATTCCCAATCAAACCTTCTTCACCACCACCACCACCACCTTCACCCGCAGCGACCGCAACCGCCGCTGCAGCCTGGCGGTACAGATAGCCGACCGCCATCCGCCCCGGCAAATCCTGCAACTTTTAGAAGAAATTGCCCAGGCTGATGTAAAGATTTTAGCAACTCCGCCCCCCTTGGCCACCCTCAGGGAATTCGGACCCGCCACATTTACGTATCAGCTGTCCTTTTCGATCGCCGATCCCCTGAGCAGCGGTTCGATCACCAGCGCCCTGCGGCTGGCGGTGTGGGAGGCGTTTCAAAGCCGCGGCATCGCCCTGCAGCCGGCCTGAACCGCCAGCTCAGCAGCCCCATGGGCGCGCCTCCACCCCCCGGGAGGGATGATCAAGGCAGTTGACCCCGCGCCTGCGGGCCCACCGACCAGTTCCCTGGAAGCCAGTTCGCGCAGAGCTAGCTGCCTGAGAACCAGCCCGGTGGAAGCCAGCCGCCTTGATCGCTCGCCTACATGCTTTCGATACTCCACGAGCTCAACGACCGCCTAAAGGTGGCACTAGGGCAGGCCTTCCCCGCTGCGGCAGCCGCGGCTGAGGCCGAGGGCAGCGCCCTGGATGCGCAGCTGGGCCCAGCCAGCAAGCCGGAATTCGGTGATTTCCAGGCCAATGGCGCCCTGGCCCTGGCCAAGCGGCTGGGGATGCAGCCGCGTGTAATTGCCACGGCCCTGGTGGAGAAGCTGGAGGCCGCCGCCGGTTTCAGCGACCTCTGCGAGCGGCCCCAAATCGCCGGGCCGGGCTTTATCAATCTCACGATCAAGCCCGAGCGGCTGGCGGCGGAGGTAGCCAGCCGGCTCCAGGATCCGCGCCTGGGGGTAAGCAGCGCCGCCGAGGAGTCGGAGGCCCAGGGCAGAGGGCTGGCGCCGGTGATTGTGGATTTCTCCAGCCCCAACATCGCCAAGGAAATGCATGTGGGGCACCTGCGCTCCACGATCATTGGCGATTCGCTGGCGCGGGTTCTGGAATTTCGCGGCTATCAGGTGCTGCGGCTCAATCATGTGGGCGACTGGGGCACCCAGTTCGGCATGCTGATTACCCACCTGAAGCAGGTGGCCCCCGAGGCGCTGAGCACCGCCGACGCCGTAGACCTTGGCGACCTGGTGGCCTTTTACCGGCAGGCCAAGCAGCGCTTCGATAGCGATGAGGCCTTCCAGAGCACCGCCCGCGAGGAGGTGGTGAGGCTGCAGGGCGGCGATCCGGTGAGCCTCAAGGCCTGGCATTTGCTATGCGCCCAATCGCGGCGGGAATTCCAGCAGCTCTACGACCGACTGGATATTTCATTAAATGAGCGGGGCGAATCCTTTTACAATCCGCTGTTGGCGGCGGTGGTGGCCGATCTGGAGGCCAGCGGGCTATTGGTGAGCGATGGCGGCGCCCAGTGCGTCTTTCTGGAGGAGAGCAGCGCCCACAAGCTGCCGCCGGTGATCGTGCAAAAGAGCGACGGGGGCTTTAACTACGCCACCACCGATCTGGCGGCCATTCGCTATCGCTTCGCGGCGCCACCCGCCGGTGATGCTGCCCGCCGGGTGATCTACGTGACCGATGCCGGCCAGGCCAGCCACTTCGCCGGCGTGTTTCAGGTGGCCCGCCGGGCCGGCTGGATTCCAGCGGACGGCCGCCTGGAGCACGTGCCCTTTGGCCTGGTGCAGGGGGAGGACGGCAAGAAACTGAAAACCCGCTCCGGCGACACCGTGCGGCTCAAAGATCTGCTCGACGAGGCGGTGGAGCGCTCCGAGGCCGACCTGCGCCGGCGCCTGCAGGAGGAGCAGCGCAGCGAGAGCGAAGAATTTATTCAACAGGTGGCCAACACCGTGGGTCTGGCGGCGGTTAAGTATGCCGACCTCAGCCAAAACCGCATCACCAACTACCAGTTTAGCTTCGCTCGGATGCTGGCCCTGCAGGGCAATACGGCCCCCTATCTGCTCTATGCGCTGGTGAGAATCGCCGGGATTGCCCGCAAGGGGGGCGATGCCGGCGTTATTGGCGATGCGGGCAATACTGGCGATGCCGGCAATACTAGAGATAGCAACCAAATCACCGGCCTATTTAGCAAACTGCAATTCCATGAACCACAGGAATGGGCCCTGGTGCGCCACCTGCTGGGCTTCGATGCGGTGATCGCAGAAGTGGAGGAAGAACTGCTGCCAAACCGGCTCTGCAGCTATCTGTTTGAGTTGAGTCAGGTATTCAACCGCTTCTACGATCAGGTGCCGGTGCTGAAGGCGCCGCCAGAGGCCCGCAATTCCCGCCTGGCCCTCTGCCGCCTCACCGCCGATACCCTAAAACTGGGACTCGGATTGCTGGGAATTCCCACCCTGGAGCGGATGTGATGCCGAGGGCAGCGACTACAAACAGTGCGGGCGTTAGCTCCGGTTCGTGGGTTGGCTTGCTTCAACTAAAGGGGTAGAGAGCCCGTGAATCCTGAGACCATCCTCAAGCTGGTACTGCTGCTGGGCGTGGTGCTGCTCGTGGTTGACATCGGCGTGCGAGCGCGCCTGCAGGAGCCGCTGTTGTTGCTGCGGCGACCTGCCCTGGCCCTGCGCGCCATGCTGGCGATGTATGTGGCGCTGCCCGCCTTCGTGCTGGCGCTGGTGTGGCTCCTGCCGCTGCGGGAGGGTGTTGGCGCGGTGTTGTTGGGCTTTTCGGTATCGCCCGTGCTGCCTCCCTGGGCCAAGAAGGGAGCCGCAGTGGGTGGCCATGCGGATTACGTAATCGGCCTGCAATTGCTATCCACCGGCTTATCCCTCTTGGTGGTGCCGTTGATGATAGCGATCACCTATCGGCTGTTCGGGGTGGCAACCGTCTTGCAACCCCTGGCCATGGAGCTGGTGCTTCTGGTAACCGTGGCGATCCCCCTGGCCCTAGGCATCGGCCTCGCCCGCTTCTACCCGAACGTCGCCCCAAGACTTGGCGCCCTTGCCGACCGGCTGGGCAGCTTTCTTATCTTGATCGGTGCGATAGCGCTGCTGATCGCCCATGGCCAGAAGATCCCTGGGGTAATCGGCCAGGGCACGGTGATAGTCACCGTTGTTGTGATCGCTTTTGGCCTGCTGGTTGGGGGGCTGCTGGGCGGGCCCGATCCCGGCAACCGCCGGGCGCTGGCCTCTGCCACGGTGTGCCGACACCCAGCCATCGCGTTACTGCTCGCCTCTGGCGCCTTCCCACAGCAGGAAGCAACCGTGATCGGCACAGTGCTGCTCTACCTGCTCACATCCCTGGTGCTGCCCATCCCCTATGAGCGCTGGCGCAGGTAGGTGGGCTCCGCACAAAGCAGATCGCCTCCATGGCCTCTCCTTCAAGGGTGTTCAGATAAGGCTCAGCGGCTGTGACTCAGCCAGCCCAGATCTCTTCTAGATCGATCACCAAGCCGGGAAACTCCGCAGCTGCCTGCAGCTGGGAGGCAGCTGCCAGAACGGTGAAGCGAGCCGCCTGGCTGGAGGGGTCAGCACTCCATACCTCCACTGTTCGACGCCGCGGCAGCAGCAGCCAGCCCAGCCGCGCTCCATTGCTGATGTACGACGCCAGCTTCTGCCGCAATACCTCCGGCTGATCCGACGGGCTGGCCAGCTCCACCACCAGATCGGGGCAGAGGGGCGGAAAACCTTCCCGTTCGGCCTCGCTCAACGCCTGCCAGCGCTCCAGCCGCACCACGCTGGCGTCGGGGCTGCGCACTGAACTATCCGGGAGCAGGAAGCCCGTGGAGCTATCGAACACCTTGTAGGTGCCGCAGGATCGCGCCCATACCTGGAGTTGGGCCAGCAGGCAGGTGTTGCGGGCACCTGTAACGCCACCGGTGGGGGTCATTTCGATCAGCTGGCCCAGGGCATCGAGCTCCAGCACCGCCTCCGGATTGGCAGCGCAGACCTCAGCGAACTGGGCCGGGGTGAGGGTGAGGCTGCGGGGCAGGGTGAGCATGGGAGCCCTGCGAGAGGAGCAATCTCAGGCTAAGGGGGTTCAGGGGAGGCAGTGATGCCGCCATCACTCGCGGCTGAGATCTTCACCATTCTCACCGTACAATCTTTAACGTGGAATTTTTACCGTGCAATTGTCACAGTGCAATTGACACAGTGCCCACCATGGAGATGGCCACGGCTACCTCTCCCCGTTTGTAGAGAGGATTCGTCAGGCTTGCCAAATGCGACGCGGATCAATCACGAGGCCGGGGAACTCCAGCCCCGCCTCCAACCGGCTCGGATCGTTGAGCACCAAGGGAGCTGGCTGACCGACACAAGTCCTA
>DGYA01000110.1:0-221 GCA_002396505.1 Cyanobacteria bacterium UBA5018
GGCGCTGGCGGCAGGGCGGGCCTGGAGGCCGCTACTGGGCTGGGGCCTCGCCGCATTGCTGGCGCTGCTCGGCACGGCGCTGTTCTGGGGGCCGGCCCTGGCGCTGTTACCGCAGCTGCGGGCGCCGATCCCGGCTGGATTGTTTCCGGGTGAATTTTTGCTTGCCGGAGCGGCGGAAGCGGGCAGCTTCGCGCAATTGCTGTGGATCCAGGCGCTGGTGC
>DGYA01000110.1:396-2079 GCA_002396505.1 Cyanobacteria bacterium UBA5018
GCTGTGGATCCAGGCGCTGGTGCTGGGGCTACTGCTGGCGGCCCGCTGGCTCGGCTGGGGCGCCAGGGCCGACTGGCTGGGCTGGTGGGGCCTCGCGGTGGGCCTGCTGAGCCTGGCGCTGATGCTGCCGATTGGTGAGCCCTTTTATGGGCTGGTGACGCCGCTGCAGCGGATTCAGTTCCCCTGGCGCTGGCTGGGGCCTGGCTGGCTGGGCACGTTGTTGTGGCTCACCTCCGCAGGGCTTGCCCCCAACCGCGCCAACCAAATGGCGCTGGGGCGCCGGCTCTGCACCGGGCTGCTGGTGGCTGGCGCCCTAGCCGGCTGGTTCGATGGCCTCTGGCGGTTTCGCACCAACCTGGTGGGCCACGCTCCATCCGGGGCCGAACGCCTCGCCCTGCGCCGGCTGCTGGCCTGCGACCCGCTGCTGCCCTGCCCCGAGGGCGTCAGCGCTCTGGAGGTGGGAGGCGAACTAGCCAAACGTTTTGCGCCGTTGGCCGATGGCCGCGTCGCCCTGGCCGGGGTGCCGGATTACAGCCCCGCCAGCGTGCCCGATCGGTCTTGGAACCGGCGCCTGCAAACCTTCTGGCTGCCGGCCTGGCCCCAGGAACAATGGGCCCGGTTCAATGGCGATGGCAGCGCCCGCCTGATCGACCATGGCCCGCGCCAGCGGACAGTGCAGGTGGAAGCCAAAGGCATGGGCAGCCTGCGGCTGATGCAGTGGGCCCATCCGAGCTGGCGCGTGCAGGTGCGCCCGGCCCAGTCCCCCGCCGCCGCCTGGAGCCCGCCGCTACCCGACGGTGCCCGCGACGGCGACGGCTGGATCAGCGTTTCCCTGCCCCAGGGGCAATGGGAGGTGGCCCTCTCCTACGGCAGCTCCCGATAAGCCGAGTAGCGATCAAATGAATCCCGATCAGGCGAGTTCCGGTGAGCAATCGGCGAATGCCGATAAGCCAACTACGATCCCGCCCATGCTGAGTACAGCCGCGCTGAGCACAGCCGCCCGCCCCGCCCAGCCCCTGCTCAGTGCGGTGGTGCCCTTCCTCAACGAAGCGGCCAACCTGCCACAGCTGCTGGCCAATCTGGAACTACACCTGGCGGAGCTCGGCATCCCCTGGGAGCTGGTGCTGGTGGACGACGGCAGCCGGGATCACTCCCTGGCCGTAGTGCGCCGAGAGCTGGAGCGACGGCCCGCCCTGCGGGCCACGGTGCTGAGCCTGTCGCGGAACTTTGGCAAGGAGGCCGCTCTCACCGCTGGGCTGGAGGTGGCCCAGGGTGATGTGGTGGTGCCGCTTGACGCGGATCTACAGGATCCACCGGAACTGATCGCCGCGATGCTCGAGCAGTGGCGGCAGGGCTTTGATGTGGTGTATGCCGTGCGCCGGCGGCGAGCTGGCGAAAGCCGCACCAAGCGGCTCACCGCCTTTGGTTTCTATCGGCTGATGGGGCGGCTCAGCAGCACCGCCATCCCAGCCGATACAGGCGATTTCCGCTTGATGGACCGCTGCGTCGTGGATGCCCTGGCGCTACTGCCGGAGCGCAGCCGCTTCATGAAGGGACTATTCGCCTGGGTGGGCTTTCGGCAAACCTCCATCGACTACGACCGCGACGCCAGACATGGCGGCCGCAGCAACTGGAACTACTGGAAGCTCTGGAACTTGGCCCTCGATGGCATCACCTCCTTCA
>DGYA01000110.1:2291-2789 GCA_002396505.1 Cyanobacteria bacterium UBA5018
CAGCGGCGGCGGCCTGGTGATCGCCTGCCTCGCCCTGCTCTACGGCGCCTGGATGGTGCTGCGCACGCTGCTGTTTGGTATCGACCTGCCCGGCTACGCCTCCCTGATCACCGCCGTACTGTTCCTCGGCGGCCTGCAACTTATCGGCCTGGGGGTGCTGGGGGAATACCTGGGCCGGGTGTTCGAGGAGGTGAAGCGCAGACCTCTTTATTTAGTAAGAGAGCGCTGGGAACAGGGGGGCTGAACGACAGTGCGGCCGCAGGGGCGGCAGGGGCATCATCTTTTTTGCTGGTAGTCACCGCACCAGATGAACCCCACATCTTAAGCAGTAAGCAATTAAAAGACGTGGATTCAGCCCAATAACTTAATCAAGACCAGTCAATGTCTAGGGATAATTATTCTTGAAATAGCTAACTTGACCACGAACTGAATAAATTAAAGACATTGTAATTTTATCAGGCTTTAACTCTATTGCTTTGGTCAAATCTAAATTAGCTT
>DGYA01000043.1:0-8677 GCA_002396505.1 Cyanobacteria bacterium UBA5018
GTGACACACTTTGAATCAGCCCTGGCTGTAGACGGAGGAGCGCAGGATTGAGGCCATCGCCTGGGTTATGCCTGCTGTGAACCAGAGCAGCGGTGCATCGACGCTGTGCTGGCGAATCTGGACCTGAACTTCAATAATTGTTTGCAGAGGTTGATTGGCCTCGTTTAGTAGCTCTGCTGCGGTGAGCCGCAGGCGGTGGCTGCCGCTGCGCTGGGGACGGAATGAGAGCTGCGCTTCGGTTTCGTTTTCCTCCCAGCTGCCGGTTTCGCCCTGTTCTTGCCAGCTGCCGCTCTGACGCCAGGCCTGCTGGTTCAGCTGCAGGGCCACGGCGCCCCGGGGATCGAGCAGTTCGGCCGCTAATACCAGGGAGCTGTTGGCGGGAAGCCTGGCCTGCAGGCTGGCTGATCAGGGGGCTGCCTAGCGGGCCGCCTGTGAGCGGGAAGGGGTCGCTGAGGGCCGGCTGTCCGGGGCTGAGGGCGATCACCAGCCGCCGCTCTGGCTCAAGGGCGGAGGCGGCCAACACCAGCAGGGGCACCAGCGGCAGCAGGCTGCACCAGCGGGGCCAGCGGATCAGCTCCGTAGCTTGGGGCTCCTTGTTGGTTGAGGCGATGGTCAAACCGCTGCTCCAGGTGCTGCTGACGATCGGCTGGTCGTTCCTGGGAGTAATCCTCATCTATGCCGGGGTGCAGCTGTTTGATGCGCTATCGCCCACCGACTACCGGGCCGAGATCCGCAAGGGCAATGTGGCGGCGGGCCTGGTGATGGGCGCGGTGATCCTCGCGATCGCAGCGGTGGTGGTGGCGGTGCTGAGCAGCTGAAGGCGCAGCAGCTGAGGGTGCGGGCGGCATCACCCAGCAAATCAATAAACTGGGTTCCCAGCTGGGCGGAGCGATGAAGGCGACTCTTGACCTCCCGGATCACCTGATGCGACAGGTGAAGCAGCGAGCCCTGCAGCAGGGGCGTCCGATCAAGGAGCTGGTGGCCGAGTACATCCGCCAAGGCCTGCACCCCGCGCCTGCCGCTCCGTTGGCCGTCAGCCGCGGGGTGCTGGAGCTGGACGCCGATGGGCTACCGCTGTTTCGCCCTGATCCCCAACTCAGCTGTCAGCCCCTCGACTTGGCTACGGCGTTGCGGCTAGAGCAGGACGCCCTGAGCCAGGAGGACCGCCAGCGTGCCGGCCTGCCTGCTTGATGTGAATGTGTGGCTGGCCGCCGCCTTTTCTGCGCACCCGGCCCATGGAGCCGCCCGCCGGGTGGTAACCACGGCCACGGCCATCGAACCGGCTTTGTGGTGCCGCGCCACCCAGCAGAGTTTTTTGCGCCTGGCCTCCACGCCGGTGATCACGGCTGCCTACGGCGTGCCCAAGGCCACCAACGGCGATGCCTGGGCTGCGCTGCAGACGTTCCTGGCGCTACCGCAAGTGGATGTGATCGATGAGCCCCCCGAACTGGGGCGCCCCTGGTGCCAGCTGGGGGCGATCGAGCAGGCCGCACCGAAGCGCTGGATGGATGCCTACCTGGCCGCCTTTGCGATCGCTGCCGACGTTTCGCTGATCAGCTTCGACCAGGATTTTCGTCAGTTCGAGCGGGAGGGCCTCGCCTTCCAGCTATTGCAGGCGGATGGTCAAGCAGACGCCACAGCATGAGCATTTCCCGTAACCCGGCCAACAAACCCAGCGGCCAGGCCTGGCTGGCGGAGTTGCTGTACTGAGCGCAACAAATCGGAATTTCCGGATGGTTCGCCAAGCAGCTGGAGGATGCCGCAGCCAGCAAGGAAGCAGAACACGAGTTGAACGCCCTCACCCTGTAGCCAGATTTTCGACTACGGCAGCAGGGCTGTGGAGAAGCGCTCGATTTTTTGCAAGCGGCTACTGCCCCTGGTGGAGTTCGGCTGCGGCGGCTATGAAGCTGCAGCCCATCTCAGAAACCGGCACCGGGCAGGTGCAGAACTAACACAAGACCCTGCTCGATGCCATAATCTGTAGGCTCAACTATCTCTACGAGGGCCAGCTGACTGACTCCGACAAGCTGGTTTACGTAAACAACGTTCTTAAGGGCCAGCTGCTCGAATCCGAACTGCTACAGCAACAGGCGGCGAGCAGCAGCAAGGAGCAGTTCGCCAACTCTGCCGAGCTGCAGAGCGAGCTCACCAACGCAATCATCAACGCGCTCGATGCCCACCCCGCCATGGCCAGCAAGGCCCTGAACAACGCCGCCCTGCAGTTGAACCTTATGGACTTGCTGCTGAACCAGGCGGGGCTGTGGGAGGGGCTCAGGGAGAGGGCAGCCGTCGAGGTTGATAGTGTCAGCGCAACGGAAGACGAGTCAGGCGAGGAGCAAGGGGAAGTCGAGGAGGAACTATAGGCGGAAGATGACGAAGATGAAGATGTGGAAGACGGGCAATTCACGAACGATCGGCTAACGTTGACCCGAATCCCTGATCCTGATGGGAACCTTTCGGACTGGGAACGATTCGCCCACAGCATCAACGGCTACGAGGTTGCAGGATCTTTCGAAGCCTGTGCAGATCTTGCAAACGACGGCACAGCAAAAACGCTCACCGAGCTTCGCTGCGCCCTCTTCTTCGAGGCGAGGAGAATGCGACACTCCGGCGGCTTCGGTTCCGCAGAAGAGGAGATCAGGCAGCTGCTGCGCCGCATCCGGGAGAGGGTTCAGGCCGGCGAGCTCGATTGAGCTCCAGCAGGGATTGGCTTGGTTCGTGCCCATGAAGCCCCGCCTTGTTGAATAGGAGGGCTTGCTTGATGCGGGGGGTTGCGGAATCGACGGAACGACGGTTGGTTGGGCGCCAAGTATTCCATCTCGCATAGAATGATTCCTCAGGCCAGGGGAAAGACGCGTGCCAGAGCTAACCCGCTTCTTCGGAATCATTATTGCCATGTATTACAATGATCATGCACCACCACATTTTCATGCGAAGTACGGCGATGAACAAGCTTCAATTCGTATATATGATGGCCAAGTGATCGAAGGAGCGCTCGGCGCCCTTGCCCTGCGCCTCCATTGGAGTAACTCTCATGATCCCAAGAGTTGTTGAAGTGAAACCACTGGATGGTTTCCGCCTTTGGGTACGCTTTCCGGATAGCATAGTTGGAACAATCGAGCTGGTCAATGAGTTATGGGGACCGATGTTCGAAGCACTGAAGAATCCTGATCTCTTCTTCCAGGCGTCGGTAAATTCAGAACTGGAGACTGTCACCTGGCCGAATGGAGCCGACCTGGCTCCCGAGTTTCTCTACCAACAAGTTGCTCAACACGGCGATGCTGCGGACGTGCCGGAAGTGTCACGACACTGAGCTTTAACGTTCGGAGCGACCAGCCCAGGAGACTATTTGTGGCGAAAGACATAGCATGTATGCGGATTCAGATATAGGTTGTTTACGATGAACAGGGAATGGGCAAATGCCAGAGAGAAGGCGTGATCTCATCCAAAGATTTGCAAGTTTCTGCGTCGGTTATGCTGCGAATTCCCTCGAACGCGGTCGACATGAGGAACCATCCATAAAATTCTTAGAGTAAACTAAAAGTATCTTGAAAGCCGGCAAATATGGCTCTGATGGTGCTTGAGTCGGCGGCCATGGAAGCGCCAATTGCAACGAGGTCAGCGAAAGCCATCGGCCCAGCGAGGTTTTTCCAGTGCACCCTCAGATTGCTCAATTATACCGCAGGAAAGCTAGAACTCATACAGACTCTTGGCGACTGTGCTCATGCTCTGTGAAGTCTCATTGTGGATCAGAAGTTATATTTATTCTTTCCAATATCTTGCAGACAAGCCAAAAAAGTTTTGTGGAATTAGAGCGATCTCCATGGTGGCTGCAGGCACGCTACAGGGTTGCATGCATATGAGCATTCCGCGCCAAATCTATCCTTTGTCTCCGCGTCTAGGTGTACCATTTTTTGCAACAGCTCAAGAAGGAGCCGTGGCTCTCTATGCCGGTTATGGATACAGACTATCCACCTTTGAGATTTTTGCATTTGATCTAGAAGAAAGATCTGTCATCGCAAGACAGCAGTACAACATAGAAGGCGTCACGCTAGTTTGCGAGGCAAGCGAAGGTATAGTGCTCTCCCGGTTTAAAAATCCTCTATTAGTCAGCTATCGAGCCGGCAAAATTGTTATGCAAAACGCCACAGCCTCTTGCCCTGTCCCGTCAGAAGCACTTAGTTGTGGCGAAGGTCGAATACTTTTTCATGAATGGCTACCAGGGAGACGGGAACAGCTTTCAATATGCTACAATTCTTATACTCGTGCGACTAAATTTTACATCACCTCTGCAGACGGGATGAGGCGCGATCTTGGGGCGAGAGGAGCATCACCAAATGGCAGCGGACGCTTTGTTGTCACCCGTGGTGTACAGGCAGGCACTTTTCTAGCGCATCACACGCGCAGCGCGATTCCCGAAAGTGCTGTTCTCATTGATGCGGACGAGGGTACGGTCCAACCGTTTCTTTTGCCGGATCTTTCGGTCGCGCGCCCTTCACGGGGCTTCGGTGCCGGATCCTTCGGGGTGACGCTTCATCCAGTACGCGGCGGCATCGTCGCCGAGGGCGAGAGTGGCGACGTTTTCCTTTTAAAGGACGGCAATACACAGCTTCTCACTGCCAATGCCGTCGCGCAGTCTGTACGCATTGGGGCCGAGAGTTGCGCATTAACGCTAGTAGCCCGCACTCACGCAGGCGAAGAGTTCCGGGTTTACGACCTTTGCGGTCGCTAGTCAGGTAATCTGCAAACCTTTTTAACCAAACAAATGAGGGAATTTGTCAACGACGCAGGCGGAAAACTCGCCCATCCGGGTTTAACCAGTAATGAGATATTTGATCTCGTTCAACTCGCCTCAGCGGCCTATGATATCTCTTTTAGTTCATCGAATTACGATTTGGCGGATGGATGGTTCCCCATTACCGCGGACCTTGTTGAATTTGGCATGGTCTCGGATCTCCTTAAGAATGGCTATTTCTATGAAGCCAATTCTTTTCCAACAGACCTTCTCCCTGTCATCTATCCGGGCACTGCGCAGGCTGCTGTTTTTTCCAACGGTTCGGGTGATATCGCGCTTGCGTTTCGCGGCACTGCGGAATTTGGTTTTCCATTTGTGGCGGGGGACTCGGGGGATTGGGGGCCGATCGGGCAACAGCGCCACTTTCTTGCCTTTCAAAATCTCTTCCAGTCGCTTGACGCATTTATCGCCTCACAGGTTTCGGTAAATCGTGTGCTTGTCACAGGGCACAGCCTCGGTGGTGCGATGGTAGAGCGCTATATGGACGCCTATCCGGACAACACCCTTCCCGGCATCTCCTATGAAGCCGTCGCGGTGGCCTCGCCCCAAGCAAGTTTCCGCAACGACAGCCGCGTTCTCAACATAGGCCATGATCGCGACATCGTGTATTCAATTGCTGGGTTCAAGGGTGCAAACGCAGTCGATAATATTTATATGTTGTTTAATGACGGTGGAGTCTTTGACCTTGGACTTAGTGAATCTTTTGGCGCTCAACATGATATCTCCATAGGCTATGCTCATTCAGTGGCTACGATTTTGTCTTCGCGGTTTTACGGTGAAACAACGCGCGATAGTCGGATCGTCATCAACTACTCCGACCAGCCAGACGACATTCGGAAGCTAGTCGACAATTTCGTTGCACCAGACGACAGCCAGCTCATTCTTGGTCGAGGTGCAGATCCCTCGACCGATACGCTTACGAACATCAAGAGCGGCGGCATACTGTCCATCGACGATTGGCTGATTGGCGGCGATGGTGACGATTGGCTTGAAGGCTTCCGTGGCGATGACATCCTAGAAGGCGATGTCAACGACGGGCCGTTCGCCGGTGGCAACGACACGATGGCCGGTGGCGAGGGCAAGGACATGTTCCTTGGGTCGCCGGAAGACTTGGACGGGGACACTATTGTTGACCTTGAGTTAGGCGATCGCATCGGAGTGTCTGGCGCGACTGTCGACGAAGAAACACTTAAGGACGAGAAGGGTGGTGACACAACGATTACCTTCAAAACCAAAAGCGGTCTTTTCGGTATTTTCAGGACCGATGTTTCGATAAACGCTGTTATCCCGAGGGGGGCAGGCCTTCGTCTATCGAAGGAGAGACTTTATGACGGCGGTTCGATCATCGAAGTCGTGGCTGTCGATGGCCAGGACGTCGCCTTCGTCATCGACACAACCGGCAGTATGTTTGACGACATAGCTAGCGTAAAGGTGCAGGCGAGCTCGATCATCGATGCTGTGTTCGATCCTCGCCGCGGCTTGTTGAACTCGCGCATAGCCGTGGTTGGCTACAACGATCCCAGCACTAATACCATCCTTACCTTCACAGATCAGACCGATACCAAGGACAGGAAAACTGCAGCGTTGAACGCCATCAATGGCATATCCGTCGGTGGCGGCGGGGATTTGCCCGAGATGACCTTCGGCGGCCTGCTGCGTGCGCTCGACGGGAGGGCTGGTAAATGGCGCGACGAAGCATTAGCGCGAAAGATTATACTTTTTGGGGACGCAACTGCAAAGGACTCTGATCTCGCCCCGCAAGTTTACGCGTTGGCGCGCAACCTTGGCGACAGGATGGTCGACCGGACAGATCTCTATGCGGCGCCGGCTGCTTTATCTGCGATGGCGCTCAGCGAATCAGTCGCCATGACGACTTTTGAAGTCATGCAAACAGATGCTGAAACGGGAGCTGTCAAGCCAGTCCTGGTTCAGATCTTCACTGTTGCCATCGGTGAGGACAGCGCCACCATCAGTGAATTCGAGGAGATCGCCGCAGAAACCGATGGTGATGCTTTCCAGGCTGCTAATGCATCCGAGATCGTCAAAACCATCCTCGAAGTCATCAATCTGCCCATCTACTCGGTGACTGCATCTGTGAATGCCGTTTCTGAAGGGGACGACGGCACGACCGCAGTCAACGTCATAGTTCGTCGCGATATTTCTGGCCAAGCAGTAGTTGTATCACTTTCACTGACCGGGACGGCAAATGAGGAGGATCGCGTTCTGGCGTCGGAAAACGTATCCTTTGAAGCTGACGAGATGCAGAAGGTCGTTCAGCTCACGATTTCGGGCGATACCGAATTCGAGCCCGATGAGAGCGTAATCGTGTCTATCGTTAGCATCAGCGAGTCCGCGACTGTAGGCAGACGGTCTGCCACGGTAACGATTACAAACGATGATTTGTCCGAGATCAGCCTGCCGGTGATCACCATGGCCGTAGCGCCACTGGCCGCGGTACTGGAAGATGGAAGTGATGCTCTGATCTTCACCTTTACCAGAAAAGGTTCCACAGTTTCACCCCTAGGCATCAACTATGCCGTGGCAGGCACTGCCACCCTGGGTATTGACTACTCCGGGATCGACGGTGTCAGCACAAGCCAAACCATTACCTTTGCCGCTGGTGAAGACACCGTCATCCTCACGCTGGATTCGATTGCAGATAGGCTGATCGAGCCAGATGAAACCGTCTCGCTTACCCTAATTCCCGGCGATGGCTATACGGTCGGTACCACCACCGCCGTGAGTGGCGCCATCAGCAATGACGATGCCTCAAGGCTCCTTCATGCGACATCAACCGCAGGTGATGATAGCTTTACTCTGAGCGGTGGATCAGATAGCACATTGAGGCTGAAGATCAGCCTCTTTGGCGCAGAAATTGACTCCCCTTATGACCTAGCCCTTTTCACTGTTGATGATCTGCAAGGGAGAATTAATGGCATGGATCCAAGTGATCTGGCTTACACTCGAGTAGCCCTGTCCAAAGCCCAAAATGTGTTCTCCGTCATCTACAATATTCCTCAGGGCTTCAATCCATTGTCTGGTAACAGGGTGCTGGAATTGAATTCAGATGATCATTTTCGTTTTATACTCCTCGAAAGCGATACCCTTGATGCTGCCAGCCAGAGAGCATCAGCTACTTCCAGTATTTTCCTCTCCAGTATTCGCCATGTTGCCGTCAATCAATCCAGCCCGGATCAATTCATGCTTTCATGGAAGGACTCTCTGGGCAACGGCAAAATAAGGGATTTACGGGTTAAAATTGAAGTGATAGATGAGCCTATGTCGCTAGGCTCAAAACTCCAGGATGAAAAACAAGGAGAAGTGCTTGATCTGAGCGGTGTTGACCCCGCCAGGCAGGTTCGAGCTAGCTTCATTGTCAATCGAGAAGCTGGCTATAACAATGTGGTCGGCTTCTACAAAATCACAGATTCCTTGGGGACCATCACTGATCCTTTGACGGGAGCAACCCTAAAGCCAGGCGATTCGGGCTATACGCAAGCTGCTCTTCGTTACCGTGTTTCCGGAATAGACCTACAAGTCGCCAACCAGTCTACCACAACTAGTAGCGGTCTAATGCAAGGAGGCTCAGTCTTTGCGCCATTTATCGTTGCTAATGGCTCCCCTGAGCAGATCTTGGATTCAAATTCAAGCAATGATGTTCTCGTTTACTTTCCCTTTATTGCTGCCAATAGCGATGGCATCGATCATGTCCGCTTGCTTGCGGACAACACTTTTGGCTTCGAAGATCTCCCTGGCGGAGGGGATCTAGATTATAATGATATGATTATTGCCGTGAGCTTTGCCTTTGTGTAAATGCTTGCGCGGGAGCGCTGGTGTCGTGGCTTGGGCCAAAGGAAATTAGGCTTAGGCTTAGGCTTAGGC
>DGYA01000043.1:8985-62464 GCA_002396505.1 Cyanobacteria bacterium UBA5018
GGCTTAGGCTTAGGCTTAGGCTTTATGTGTGAAACCATATTTTATTGTCTTTGGTCATTGATTAAGTCCGCCTTCTCGGCGAATATGATACTTGCCTTCTAGCTAGTCATTCGAGTGGGCAGTGGCAATCAGTAACTTGCTTTAGTTTGTGTGTATCTGTCTTACACTCAAGGCCAGCCTTATCTCAAGCGCCCACTAACCAACCCCCACGCTCCCCAGCAAAAACCACCCCCTCACCCCATAAACCACCGCGCCAACGCCGACACATCTTCCTCCCCATGACCCGCCGCCATCAGCGCCTCTTCGATTGCCGCCACTTTTTCGCTTATCGGCAGTTGCAGTCCGGTTTCGGCGGCGGCGGCTAGGGCGATGGCCAGGTCTTTGCGGTGCAGTTCCAGTTTGAAGCCCAGCGGATAATTATTGGAGAGCATGTTGGCGGCCCGGTGCTTCAGGGCCCAGGAGCCGGCTGCGCCATCGCCTAGGGCTGCGCACACCTGCTGCATCGGTAGTCCTAGCCGCTGGCCCAGGGCCATGGCTTCCGCCACCGCTGCGTAGCTGCCCGCCACCAGCACTTGATTCACTGCCTTCACCCGCTGGCCCGCACCCACCGCCCCGAAGCGGCTGATGCGGCTGCCCACTGCGGCCAGCAGCGGCCGGGCCCGTTCCAGATCCTCGGCGGCCCCGCCCACCAACACTGAGAGGGTGCCGGCTTTGGCCCCCTCGGTGCCGCCGGTTACCGGGGCATCGATATAGGCCACGCCCCGCTGCGCCAGCTCACTTGCCAGGGCTTCACTGGTGGCGGGGGCGATGGTGGAGAAGTCGATCACCAGGCTGCCGGGGGCCAGGCCGTGGATGGCGGAATCTTCACCCTCGATCAACACCTGGCGCACGGCGTTGTCGTCGCTGAGGCAGAGGCAGAGCAGGGGGGCGGCGGCGGCAGCCGCTGCCGGGGTGGCCGCCCGCTGGGCCCCCTGCTGGGCCAGGGGGGCTTCCCGCTGGCGATTGCGGTTGTGCACTGTGAGCGCAAAACCCGCCTGCAGCAGGTTGGTGGCCATCGGCGCACCGAGGGCGCCAAGGCCAATGAAGCCAACTTGTTGCTGCTGTTTGGGTTGTTGCTGATCAGGCTGTTGCTGATCAGGTTTTTGTTGTTCAGGCCCGCTCAAAAGCGATCAAGCGAGAGAAATAAAATGGTGCCTGGTTGAGGCTGCGGCGCACGGGCCGGAAGCCGGCGGCCTCGGCGGCGGCCACTATGCCCGCCTCTCTCAGGGTGTAGGCCCGGGTGGTTTTGCTGGGGCCGGGGAACAGTTGGCCGATGCCCTTGAGCAGGGCCAGCAGAGGCGTGTAGGGGGCAAAGCTCACAATCAAATGCTTTTCGGCCATCGAGGCCAGGTGATTCACCATCCCTTCCGCCAGTTGTTGGGGATAGTGAATAAATACATCCAGGCAGATCACCGTTTCATAGCTACCGCTGAGGCTCTCCAGATCGGAGCTGCTGAACTGCAGTTGATCGCTGCTAATCGACGCCTCGCTGGCGCGGCGGCTGGCCTCGGCCACCATCGCCGCCGACAGGTCGCTGGCGGCGATGCGGCCGGCGCCGAGTTGGGCCAGGGGGATGCTCAGGCTACCCACGCCACAGCCGGCATCGCAGAAGCTGCGGCTCGCCAAATTGCCCTGCTCCCCCAGCCAGGCCAATACATTATCTACGGTTTTTTGATGGCCAATACGGATATTGCGCTGAACCTTGTTTACATCTTCGCTATCGCTATAGATGCGATTCCAGCGCTCGAAGCCAGTGGTTTCGAAATAGCCTTTTACCTCGGCTTTCTCCGCATCCGCCTGGTCGCTGCTGGAGCTCGCGGTGGCCTGGCTCGCGGGGCTGGGATCAACCAGTGGATCCAGCTGGGGTTCAGGGGCCATCGGCGGTGGGGAATTGCGCCGGATCCTAGGCAGTGTGCAGGGGGCAAGCCAGCTCTCGCCAGCTCAGCCGGGGTGGCCAGGGCTGCCAAGGCTGTCGCTGGGCCGGCGCCAGCTCAATTCCGCGCCCCTGCCGCTCCAGCGCAGGCACTCCACCAGGGGCCGCCCCAGCAGCTGCTGCTGCATAGGGCGCCTCTCGCCCAGCACCCGGCGGGGATGCAGGGTCGCCGCCGCAATTGCCTGCTCCGGCGGCGCCCCCCAGCTGGCCAGCCGCCGCACCCCCTCCAGCAGCGGCAGGGTCACCCCCGCCAACGTGCCGTCCTCCAGGCGACAGCTGCCGTCGGCCACGATCAGCAGCCGCTCGTCCCAGCGGTGCCGCCCCTCCCCCAGGCCGTAGGGCGCCAGGGCATCGCTCACCAGCACCAGCTGCTCCGGCGCCAGCCGCATCAGCAGCAGCGCCATCGAGGGGGCCACATGCACCCCATCGGCGATCAGCCCCAGAGCCACCTGGCCCCGCAGCAGGGCGGCTGCGATCGGTCCGGGGGCCCGGTGCCCCAGGCCCGCCATGGCATTGAAGCTGTGGGTGAGCATGGTCACCCCCGCCGCAAAGGCCGCCTGGGCCTGGCTTTCGTTGGCGTCGCTGTGGCCCAGGCTCACCGCTATTTCGCGCCGCTTCAATGCGGCGATCAGCTCGGCGGACCCCTCCAGCTCCGGCGCCAGGGTCACCAGGGCGATGTCGGCAGTAGGCCCGCCGCGGAAGCCAGCGATGCGCTCGGCCAGGGCCGCCAGGCTGGGCGCACATATGTGGGCCAGGGGGTGGGCGCCTCGCCGCGCCGGCGCCAGGAAGGGCCCCTCCAGGTGGGCCCCCAGCAGCTGGCAATGGCCCGCTCGCCGCTGCTGCCGCGCCGTCGCCAGCACCTGCAGCGATTGCCTCAGGGCCCCCACGCCGCAGGTCACCAGGGTGGGGCAGATGGCCTCAACCCCATCGCGCCAGAGCAGCTCCCGCAACGCCTCCAGCTGGGGCAACTGGGCCTCGCCCAGCTCCGGGAAGGCCAGCCCCAGCCCGCCATTGATTTGCAGGTCTACCCCCGCCAAGCTCAGCCAATCCCCCTGCCAGTCCTCGCCGGCGGCGGCCGTGCCCGCCGCGATCGGCTGCAGCTGGCTGATCCTCTGGTCGTCGTCGATGGCCAGCCGCCAGCGCGGCGCTGCCCCATCGCCCCCCTCGCCGCTTCCGGGTACTCCAGCCAGGCGAACGTTGCTGATCCAGCGCATCCCGGGCCCAGGGGGAGAATGGCTCCATCCTGAGTGCCCCGCCGCCCTTGAGCGCCTCCCCCGCCTCCGCTGGCGCCGCCAGTGCCCCGGCCCCCCAGCCCGCAAAGGTGGCGGTGGTGATGGGCAGCGACTCCGATCTGGCCACCATGCAACCGGCGGTGGCGATGCTCGATCGCTTTGGCCTGGCCAGCGAAGTGCGGGTGTTATCGGCCCATCGCACGCCCCTGGAGATGCTGCAATTTGCCCAGCAGGCTGCATCCCGGGGCCTGCAGGTGCTGATCGCCGGCGCCGGTGGCGCCGCCCATCTGCCCGGCATGTTGGCCTCGCTCACCACCCTGCCGGTGATCGGCGTGCCGGTGCAGAGCAAGGCGCTTTCGGGGGTGGATTCGCTGCATTCGATCGTGCAGATGCCCGCTGGCATTCCGGTGGCCACGGTGGCGATCGGCAATGGCGCCAATGCCGGCCTGCTGGCGGTGCAGATCCTGGCGCTGGCAGATAGCCAGCTGGCCGCCGAGCTGCTCGCCTACCGGGCCGAGCTGCACGGCCAGGTGCGGGCCAAGGATGAGCGGCTGCAGCAGTTGGGCAGTACCGCCTACCTGGCCCAGATGGCCTGAGGGATTACACGATGCTCGAACGATTGGTGTTGCCCCCCTGGTTGCGGTTCGGCCTGGCCCTGCCGCTGCTGGTGCTCAATCTCTGGGTGCTGCGCCAGTTGCTGCTGCCGCTGGCGCCCTTTCCAGCTCTGTTTCTGGCCGCCGCCCTGCTGGCCTTTTTGCTGGATCTGCCCAGCCGCTGGCTGGTGGACCAGGGCCTGCCTCGAGCCCTGGCAAATTTGTTGGTGCTGGGTGTGGCCTTCGGGGGCGTGGTGCTGGCGGTGCTGTGGCTGCTGCCGCGGCTGATCACCCAGCTCGATGAGCTGATCACCACCCTGCCCGGTTGGCTGTCCCAGGGTGAAAGCCTGCTCAGCCAGCTGCAGCAGTGGGCTGTGGCCAAGGGTCTGCCCACCGATTTCGGCGACCTCAGCAGCGATCTGATCAGCCGCACCAGCAAATTGGCTAGCCAGCTCAGCCAGCAGGTGCTCAGTTTGCTCGGGGCCACGCTGGGCCTCACCGTGAACACCGTAATCGTGCTGGTGCTCACCGTGTTTCTTTTGCTGGGGGGCGAGCGGATCGCCGCCGGCCTGGCCAAATGGCTGCCGCCGGGGGTGCGGGGCCTGATCACTGGCACCCTCTATCGCACCTTCCGCGGTTACTTCGCCGGCCAGGTGGTGCTGGCCTTGATCCTCAGCGGTCTGCAGATAATTGTCTTCACCCTGGTGGGCATTCCCTACGGCGTGTTGTTTGCTGTGGCGATCGGTTTCACCACCTTGATTCCCTATGCCAGCGCCGTTACGATTGTGCTGGTGAGCCTGCTGCTGGCCCTGCAAAATCCCCGCCAGGGCCTGGAGGTGCTGGTGGCGGCTATCTCTGTGGGCCAGGTGGTGGACCAGGTGATCCAACCCCGCCTGATGGGCAGCATCGTGGGCCTGCAGCCCGCCTGGCTGTTGATCAGCCTGCCGATCGGGGCCAGGCTCGGCAGCCTGCTGGGCTTGGGCGAATTGCTCGGCCTGCTGCTGGCGGTGCCGCTAGCTAGCTGCACCAAGACCTACCTCGATGCCTGGGGGGGCCAGCTGCGCCGCCATGAGAGTGAGGATCAAGCTGAATTCCCCAGTTCCCCACTCCCTGAGCCCCTTGGTGCGCCAATCAGTGCACCCACCGCTCCGCCTATTGATTTGGCTGGATAATGCTAATCAGGCTGGAAATTATGCTAATCAGGCTGGGGAATGATGCCCTGGCTCTCCAGGTAGGCGAGCACCTGGATCACGGATTCTTCCAGGTTTTTGCTGCCGGTATTCACCATCAATTCGGGATGCTCCGGGGCCTCGTAGGGGCTGGAGATGCCGGTGAACTCGCGGATCTGGCCGGCTCTGGCCTTGGCGTAGAGCCCCTTGGTGTCCCGTTCTTCGCACACCGCCAGATCGGCGGCGCAGTGGATCTCGATGAAGTCGCCCTCACTCACCAGCTGGCGGGCCCGGTCGCGATCGGCCTTGAATGGAGAAACGAAGGCGGTGAGTACCACCACCCCGGCATCGACAAACAGCTTGGCCACCTCGCCAATGCGGCGGATATTTTCCACCCGATCGGCATCGGAAAAGCCCAGGTCTTGGCATAGCCCATGGCGCACGTTGTCGCCATCGAGTACATAGCAAGCCAGCCCCTGTTCAAACAGGGCCGAGTTCACCGCATTGGCCAGGGTGCTCTTGCCGGAGCCACTCAGGCCCGTGAACCAGAGGATGGCGCTGCGGTGCCCCCGCTGGTGCTGGCGGGCGGCCCGGGTCACGGTGGAGTGGTGCCAAGCGATGTTGGTGGCTGCACCGCGACTGGTGAGCTCGCCATAGGCGGGGTTGGGGGCGGGGCTGGAGGTCATCGTCTGCGGCGCAGGGGCGAGCCAGAGGTGGGCTGAGCGACTCCATTATCCCTGAAGCTGATTCGTTTCCCTTGGCAGCGACTCTCCCCAGCCGGCAGTTTTCCTAAACGGCTGCCTGCGATAAAGGTAATTTGCTGTAGCCAATTCCGCCTTAAGGACGGCTAGAATGATATTGAATTACGCTGCTTTCAAGTCGCGTTCTTCTTGTGTTGAGCCACGATAAGTGTGGCGATGGTTGGCATATCTCTGGCCTGCGGAGGTGGAACAGGTGATTATTGCTGGTGCCATCACATGCCTTTGCTCTGCCTAGTCGTGGCCCATCTCCAGGAGCTGGCCCCGTTTATTCGCAAGCGCTGGCCCCGCGTCAGCCGCCGGCCTGCTTGGGCCGGAAGCCAGCCCGCTCCAGGGCCGCCAGGGCGGTGCTCACCTGGTCGCCCTGCAGTTCGATCACGCCCTCCTTCACGGTGCCGCCGGTGCCGGCCTCGGCCTTCAGCTGCTTGAGCAGGGCCTTGAGCTCGGCTTCCGGGATGGCCAGGCCGGTGATCGCCGTTACCAACTTGCCGCCCTTGCCCGCTTTGGTGCGCTGCACCCTCACCCGTTGCTGGGCCTTGGCCGTGGCGCTGGGGGTGGCCTGCGGCCGGGCCAGGCTCTCGGCACTACTGAATTCCTGCCAGCCGCCCTTGGCCATCGGCCGATCGCTCCCCTGGAACCTTCGCTTTGAACCATCGTGGCAGGCGGGTTATCAGGGCAGGCCAGTTATCAGGGCAGGCCAGGCGGGTCGGTGGCCTTGTCTGCCTACGCTGGCACCCAGCGATGTAGCCGCCCGTGACCCTTACCCATCCAGCCCTGCAGGCCGGTCTGGCGGCCCTGCAACCAGCCGTGCGGCCCGATGCCAGCGGCCGCTTTGGCCCCTTTGGCGGCCAGTACGTGCCGGAAACCCTGATGCCGGCCCTGGCCGAGCTGGAGCGGGCCGCCGCCGAGGCCTGGGCCGATCCGGCCTTCACCACCCGGCTGAACCACTTGTTGAAAACCTACGTGGGCCGCGCCACTCCCCTCTACGAAGCGGAGCGGTTGACCGCCCACTACGCCCGGCCAGAGGGCGGGCCTCGCATTTGGCTGAAGCGGGAAGACCTCAACCACACCGGAGCCCATAAGATCAATAACGCCCTCGGCCAGGCGCTGCTGGCCCTGCGCATGGGCAAGCGGCGGATCATCGCCGAGACCGGTGCCGGTCAGCACGGCGTGGCCACGGCAACGGTATGCGCCCGTTTCGGCCTGGATTGCGTGATCTACATGGGCGCTGAGGACATGCGCCGCCAGGCCCTGAATGTGTTCCGCATGCGCCTGCTCGGGGCCAGGGTGGAGCCGGTGACGGCCGGCAGCGCCACCCTCAAGGACGCCACCAGCGAAGCCATCCGCGACTGGGTCACCAACGTGGAGTCCACCCACTACATCCTCGGTTCGGTGGCCGGCCCCCATCCCTATCCGATGCTGGTGCGCGACTTCCACGCCGTGATCGGCCAGGAGGCCAAGGCCCAGTGCGCCGAGGCCTTCGGGGGGCTGCCCGATGTGCTGATCGCCTGCGTTGGCGGCGGCTCCAATGCCATGGGGCTATTCCATGCCTTCGTGCCCGATACCAGCGTGCGGCTGATTGGCGTTGAAGCGGCCGGCGAGGGGGTGGCCAGCGGCCGCCATGCCGCCACGATTACCGAGGGCCGGGTGGGCGTACTGCATGGCGCCATGAGTTTGCTGCTCCAGGACGCCGAGGGTCAGGTGCAGGAGGCCCACTCGATCAGCGCCGGCCTGGATTACCCGGGCGTGGGGCCTGAACACAGCTATCTGCGCCAGATTGGCCGGGCCGAATACGCCGCCGTCACCGACGACCAGGCCCTCGATGCCCTGCGCCGGGTGAGTGAGCTGGAGGGGATCATCCCGGCCCTGGAAACCGCCCATGCCTTCGCCGCCCTGGAATGGCTCTGTCCCCAGCTGGCCCCAGGCACCGAGGTGGTGCTCAACCTCTCCGGCCGCGGCGACAAGGACGTAAACACCGTGGCCGAGCGGCTGGGCGGTCGGCTGGCATAACTGGGCGGGCTCGGGGGTTAGGTCAACAGGCGCTCCAGCACCCGGGCGATCGAGCGCACCGCCGCCCGGGCGGTGGCGTAGGCCATGCGCATCGGGCCCACCAGGGCCACCGTGCCCTGGCCGCCATCGGCACTGCGGTAGCTGGCCTGCACCACGGCGCAGTCCGCCAGGGCTCGCTGCGGATGTTCGCTGCCGATCCAGATCGCCTCCCCTGGTCCCAACAGTTGCTGGGGGTTTGCCTCCATCAGCTGCACCAGGGGCAGCAGCGACTGGCCGTCGCTGAAATCCGGCTGGCCCAGCAGGCCCCCCAGCCCCACCGCCCAGGTGTCACTACCGCTCTGCGGTTGCAGTTGGGAGTGGCTGTCTAAGGCCTGGTGCAGCAGCCCGCCGCTGAGGCGCAGTTCCGCGGGCAATTGGCTCCAGGGCAATTGGCCACCGCTGTCCTCCAGCCGCTGGTTGGCCCAGCGCTCCAAGGCCGGCAACTGGGCGGCGGCCAGGCTCGGTAGTCGCAGGTTGAGACTGCTGGTGGTCACCGCCCCCTGCACCAAAAACACCAGCAACCGCTCCCCGCTCGGCACCAGGCGCAGGGCTCTCAGCTGCGCCAGCGGCGGCCGCGGCCGGGTGATCAGGCTGAGCAGGCCGGTGAGCTCGGCCAGGCGTCGGCTCAGGTGCAGCAGCAGGTCGTCGAGCGCCGCCCACTGCAGGCTCAAGCCGGCCAGTTCCCGCTCCAGCTGCAGGGCCACGGCGCCGGGGGCCGGCAGCAACTGATTTACATAAAGCCGGTAGCCCTCTTGGCTGGGGATGCGACCGGCGGAGGTGTGGGGTTGGGTGAGCAGACCCCGCTGGGAGAGCACCCCCATCGCCGAGCGCACGGTGGCGGGGCTGTCCGGCAGGCCGAAACGCAGCACCAGGGTCTTGCTGCCCACCGGTTCCATCGTGTCCACGTAGTGGCGCACGGCCAGTCGCAGCACCTCCCGCTGGCGGTTGGACAGGCCTGCCTCAGCGCTGCGGTCGCGGTTGGAGGGGGCTGGGCGGGCGGAGGACAAGGTGGCGGAAGGGAACGGACGCGGATGGGTGAGCTGATCTAGGGCTGCGAGCGGAGGCTGAACTAGCGAGCGGAGCGAGGCCTGGGTGGGGGAGATGTCTTGGGGGGTAGCGCCTTGGGAGCGGAGCGAGGGGGTAGTGCAGCAATATTGTTAGTTAATTTTCAGCTTGGCGGCAACCGCAGCTGGAGCTGGCTGCCTGGATCCAGCTTTTTGGCCCAGCTTGACTGCCTTTGGCTTGATCTGACTGCCATTGGCTGGAGCTGACTGTCTTTGGCTGGAGCTGACTGCCCTTGGCTGAACCAATTGCCCCTGGCGCTGGCTCCCCCTGGGTTGCTGGCCCTGCAAGCCAGGGGCGATGGGCGCTAGGGGAGAGGCGAGCTATGGGCGGGGCTTGTTAGTAGCGAGGAAAGCTAGTAGCGAGGAATTAATAGCGAGGAGTTAATAGCGAGGGACAGTGGCGTCCAGCTCCACGCTCCAGGCGTCGATGCCGCCTTGGATGTTCCACACCTGGCCATAGCCCCGCTGTTCGATCAGCCAGCAGCCGAAGTGCCAGCTGCGCATCCCGGCATGGCACAGCACCGCCACGGGACGGTCGTGGTCCAGCAGTTCGTTCAGCTGCTCCAGCCAGTCGGCCGAGCGGCTTAGCGGCAGATGCACCACTGGGTGGGGTAACCGGGCGATGGCCAGTTCCGCGTCTTCTCGCACATCCACCAGTTGGATGGCTTCTCCCGCCACCAGGCGGGCCTGCAGGTCGCCGACGCCGATGGCGATCGGGGTGGCTGGGGGGTTGGTCATGGGGCGGCTGAGCCGGGGTAGCGGGCAGGATGGGGCCATCCTGCTTGGGGCGCATGAAGGCCCGTCCGTTCCTGGCGGTTTTACTGTCGCTGGCCCTGGGGCTGCTGGGCCTCGGTGGCGGCGCCTGGTGGCTGGTGCTCAACCGCTCGCCATTGCAGTTGAGCCATCGCCCCTTGGTGGTGCCGCTGGCCGCTCGCTTCGTGCCGCGCCAGGCGCCTTTGAGTTTGTTTCTGCTCACCGATGGCGAGGAGCCCCTGGGCTATGCCCGGGCCGTGGTTGCCCCCCGCCAGCGCCGGGTCGCCGCCGAGGCCGTGGCCCAGCTCAGGGATGGCGGCTTTGCGGCCGCCGGCCTCGATTACCCCAGCGAGCTGGCCAGCTGGCTCGGTCCTGAGATCGGTTTCGCCCTGATCGGCTCGAATCAGGGCGAGGGCGATGCCGCTGGCTGGCTGTTGAGCCTGCGCAGTCGCGATGGCGAGGGCGCCCGCAGATTCCTGCAGCGCTTCTGGCAGAGCCGCAGCCTGGCCGGCACCGACCTGCAGATCAGCCGCTACCGCGGCATGGGCTTGATCAGCGGTCGCGGTGCCCTGGTGGGAGCCAAGACCACACCTATCGCCACCGCCTTGATCGACGACGACCTGGTGCTGATCGCCTCCGGCCGGGGGGTGCTGGAGCAGGCCCTGGATGTGTCCCAGATCGATGCTCTGAACCTCGCCTCCAGCGCTGCCTTCCGCCGCGGCGTAGCCGATCTGGGCAGGGGCATGGCCCTGTTGGTGGCTCGCCCGCCGGCCCTGACCCCCTGGCTGGGCATTCCCAAGGACCTGGGCAGCGAGGCGGGCATCACCGGCCTGATCGCCTCCCTGCGCCCCGATGGGGCCAGCCTGGCGGTGGAGCTGGCCGTCGCCAGGGCCGCCAATACTCCAGCCCCCCTGGCCGGGGCCGATCCCGCTGCCGATCTCCCGAGCGATCCCGCTGCAGAGGGCGCCAGTGATCCCGGGGCGGAGCTGCTGGCCCATCTGCGCGGCGAGGCCTCCAGCCTCGCTTTGCTGAACGATCCCCGCCAGTTGCTGGACCTGCTCCAGCCCCTCTGGGATCGCAGCCTCGGTGCGGCCAGCGGCCCCCTGCCCGGCCTGGTGATGGCCGCCGATTCCGGCCCCCTGCTCTGGGCGGAAGGCAGGGATGGCTGGCTGTTGGGCACTGCCGCCGGGGAGCCCACCCCCGACGATCTGGAGCCGGACCTGGCGGCCCACGAGCTGATCGCCGCGCCCTTGACCCTGGCCGATGGCCGCCCCTCGACGGTGTGGACCCATCTGGCCGCCCCCGCCCCTGGGCGCAGGGGGGCTGGCGATGGTCGCCAGCTGCAGGCCGAACTGGTGGGAGTGCGCGCCGTGGATGCGGATCTGGCCTGGTGGGCCCATGGCCTGGATCGGCTGCAGCAACAGGCCGAATCGCGGCGGCAGCCCCGCGCCCGCCTCAAGCAATTGCAGGCCATCGATCGGCCTGCCGCCGCCCGCCTGGCGGTCGATGGCCCCCAGGCGAGGCGGATGTTGCAACAGTGGAGTGGCTGGCGGCTGCTGTCTGGCCTGGCCGGTGCGCCCCTGGCGGATGCCGTGCAGGGGCTCAGCCTTGCCTTGGCCCCCGGGGCCGATGGCCTGCAGTTGACAGCCCGCCTGGATTTGGGTTGAGCCATGGGAATCAGCGACGCAATGGGCAGCAGCGACGCAATGGGCAGCAGCGACGCAATGGCCAGCGACCCACCGGCAAGGGAGAGCTCTGGGGAGCGCCCCAGGGAACTGCTCCTGTTTCGGCATGGCATCGCCGCGGAAAGGGCCAAGCCCAGTGACGATGCCAGTGACGATGCCAGTGCCGATCTCAAGGCCGATGGCGAGCGGCCGCTCACGGCGTTGGGGCGGAGCCGCAGCCGCGACGTGGCCGAGCAGCTGCTGCGGTTGGGGCTGGGGGCCGACCGGCTGCTCAGCAGTCCCCTGGTCCGCGCCCGCCAGACGGCCGAGATCGCCGTGGCGGCGGGCTTGGCGTCCCGGCTGGAGCTGGATGGGGCCCTGGCCCCCGGCGGCGATCCATTACCCCTGGTGTTGGCATCCCGCTGCCCGCGGCTGATGTTGGTGGGCCATGAGCCCGACCTGGGCCAATTGGCCTGCCGGCTGTTGGGGGCCCCCGCCGCTGCGATCCAGCTGAAGAAGGCTGGCTTGGCCTTGATCGTGCTCACGCCATTGCCCAGCCTGCGGCTGCTGCTCACCCCGCGGCTGCTGCTCAGCCTGACCCCTGGCCCGTAGCTGCGCGCCAACCCCAGCTGCGGGACCCAGCCAGGGGGCCTTTGCGGGATCGATGGATGGGCCTAGGTTTGCGATTAGAACATAAGCGGCATTTTTAGTTATGGCGGCGACCCCGACAGCCCCCCAAAGCGCGGGGGAGCTCTCGTTTCGGCCCGGCCTGGAGGGGGTCCCGGCTACCCATTCGGCCATCTGCGACATCGATGGTCAACAGGGTTTACTCACCTATCGCGGCTACAGCGTCGAAGACCTGGCCAACCACAGCACATTCCTGGAGACGGTTTATCTGCTGATTTGGGGAGAGCTGCCCGATGCCGATCAGCTGGCGGAATTCGAGCATGAGGTGCAGATGCACCGCCGGGTGAGCTTCCGCATCCGGGACATGATGAAGTGCTTCCCCGCCTCGGGACATCCCATGGACGCGCTGCAGAGCAGTGCGGCATCCCTGGGGCTGTTTTATTCCCGTCGTGCCCTAGATGACCCTCAATACATATATCAAGCGGTGGTGAGGCTGATTGCAAAAATCCCCACGATGGTGGCGGCATTTCAGTTAATTCGCAAGGGTCAAGATCCGATCCAGCCTCGGGACGATCTGCCCTTTTCGTCCAACTTTCTCTATATGCTCACCGAGCGGGCGCCGGATCCGCTGGCGGCGCAAATTTTCGATGCCTGCTTGATTCTGCATGCTGAGCATAGTCTCAACGCCAGCACCTTTAGCGCCCGGGTAACCGCCAGCACCCTCACCGATCCCTATGCCGTAGTGGCTTCTGCCGTGGGCACTTTGGCGGGTCCACTGCACGGTGGCGCCAACGAGTATGTGCTGGCGATGTTGGAGGAGATCGGCAGCGAAGACCAGGTGGAGCCTTGGCTGGATCGGGCCATCGCCGCCAAGCAGAAGATCATGGGTTTTGGCCACCGGGAGTACAAGGTGAAGGATCCCCGGGCCGTGATTCTGCAGCAGCTGGCCAAGCAGCTGTTCGATACTTTCGGGGATGATCCCCTCTACGACTTGGCTCGCAAGCTGGAGGCGGCGGCAGCCGAGCGCCTTGGCCCCAAGGGCATCTACCCCAACGTCGACTTCTATTCGGGCTTGGTGTACCGCAAGCTCGGTATTGCCGAAGATCTGTTTACGCCGATCTTCGCGATCGCCCGCACCGCCGGCTGGCTGGCCCACTGGAAGGAACAGCTGGGAGCCAATCGCATCTACCGCCCCAGCCAGATCTACACGGGCTCCACCGGCCGGGCTTGGCTGCCGGTGCAGTCACGTTGAGGCTCTGGCGCCCTAAGTTGCCCCCACTGTCCCCACCGGCATGGTGATCACCACCGACTGCCTCCTGGCCGCCCCCATCGTCACCACCTTGGCTGCGGTTCCGCCCGGCCTCGACCTTGAGGCCAGCTTTGAGGCCGCATTCCAGGGTTTCGGTCTCAGTCCCGGGGCGGCCCATCTGCTCTGGTTGCCGCTGCCAATGCTGCTGGTGCTCGTGGCCGCAGTGGTTGGCGTTCTGGTGAATGTCTGGCTGGAGCGCAAAATTTCTGCGGCGGTTCAGCAACGCATCGGCCCTGAGTACGCCGGAGCCCTGGGGGTGCTGCAGCCGATCGCCGACGGCCTCAAGCTGCTGTTCAAGGAGGACGTTATCCCGGCTCGGGCCGATGGCTTGCTGTTCACCCTCGGCCCGGTGCTGGTGCTGATCCCGGTGATCCTCAGCTGGCTGGTGGTGCCCTTTGGTCAGCATCTGCTGATCAGCAACGTGGGCATCGGCATCTTCCTGTGGATTTCGCTCAGCAGCATTCAGCCGATTGGCCTGCTGATGAGCGGCTATGCCTCCAACAACAAATATTCTCTACTAGGCGGCCTGCGGGCTGCGGCCCAATCGATCTCTTATGAGATTCCCCTGGCCCTGGCCGTGTTGGCGGTGGTGATGATGAGCAATTCTCTTAGCACTGTAGACATAGTTAATCAACAGAGCGGTGCGGGCATCCTCAGCTGGAATATTTGGCGCCAGCCGGTGGGCTTCGTGATCTTCTGGATCTGTGCCCTGGCCGAGTGCGAGCGCTTGCCCTTCGACTTGCCTGAGGCCGAAGAGGAGCTGGTGGCCGGTTACCAGACCGAGTACTCAGGCATGAAGTTCGCCCTCTTCTACCTGGGCAGCTACATCAACCTGGTGCTCTCGGCCCTGCTGGTGTCGGTGCTCTACCTCGGTGGCTGGGGCTTCCCGCTGCCGGTGGAGTGGTTGGCGGGATGGCTGCACCAGCCGATCGACGCCCCCCTGGTGCAGCTGATCACCGCCTCGGTGGGCATCGTGATGACCGTGCTTAAGGCATACCTGCTGGTGTTCCTGGCGATCCTGTTGCGCTGGACCACACCCCGGGTGCGCATCGACCAGCTGCTCGATCTGGGCTGGAAGTTTCTGTTGCCGATCGCCCTGGTGAATCTGCTGGTCACCGCCGCCTTGAAGTTGGCCTTCCCCGCTGTGTTCGGGGGGTGACCCCGACAGCTTGGTTCAAATTCGAGCCATCATGGTGCTCACGATCACCGTTACCCGTCAGCTCTCCACTCACCGCCCATGTTTGGTTTCCTCAAAAAAGTTGCCGATTACACCCGCGACGCGGTGGGTGCGTCCCAGTACCTGGCCCAGGGGCTAGCTGTCACCTTCGACCACCTGCGGCGCCGCCCGGTCACGGTGCAGTACCCCTACGAGAAGCTGATCCCTTCCGAGCGCTATCGGGGACGCATCCACTACGAGTTTGATAAGTGCATTGCCTGTGAGGTGTGCGTACGGGTATGCCCGATCAATCTGCCCGTGGTGGATTGGGTGATGAACAAGGCCACCAAGAAGAAAGAACTGCGCAACTATTCCATCGATTTTGGGGTGTGTATTTTTTGCGGCAATTGTGTGGAGTACTGCCCAACCAATTGTCTCTCTATGACCGAGGAGTATGAGCTGGCCGCATTTGATCGCCATAGTCTCAACTATGACAACATCGCCCTGGGGCGCCTGCCCACCAGCGTTACCAGTGATCCGGCGGTGATTGCCCTGCGAGAGTTGGCCTATCTGCCCAAGGGGGAAATGGATCCCCATGGCGTGCCAGATACCTCCCCCCGGGCCGGCCAGCTGCCCCAGGCGCTGCTGGATAGCTGGGCCGAGAGCGAGGCTGCCGCCCCCGCGTCGACCACCACCGCTGCCCCCCAGGAGCAAGGCTGATGACCATCGCCTCTTTCACTCAGCTTATCTGCTTTTCAATTCTCTCGATTACCCTGGTGCTAGGGGCATTAGGGGTGGTATTGCTGCCCAATATCGTTTATTCCGCCTTCCTGCTGGGTGGGGTATTTCTGTCTGTGGCCGGTCTCTACCTGTTGCTCAATGCCAGCTTCGTGGCTGCAGCTCAGGTGCTGGTTTACGTGGGTGCTGTGAATGTATTGATCTTGTTTGCGATCATGCTCGTGAACAAGAAAGAGAATTTGGCGGCTGTGCCAGGGCTGCCCTTGAGGCGTGTGCTTTCTGGCCTGGTCTGCGGCGGTCTGCTGGCCCTGTTGATCCGCGTCGCCTTCACCACACCCTGGGCCCTGCCTGGTCCATCGCCTGTGGGAGAGGAAGCCACAATTCGGATTGGCGAGCACCTGTTCAGCGATTATCTGCTGCCTTTTGAGCTGGCTTCTGTGCTGCTGCTGATGGCGATGATCGGTGCCATAGTCTTGGCTCGCCGTGATGTATTCAGCAGCGACATCGTCACTGGAGCACCAGTCGATCAAGGCTTGATTGAGAAGGCTCGCACCCCTCTGCTGGTCCAAAACCCTGTTCAGGAACCTGTTCGATGACTATTAATCTGCCCACTTCCATTCCCCTCCAGGCCTATCTGGTGCTGGCTGCTTTGCTTTTTTGCATTGGCGTCTGGGGTTTGATCAATAGTCGCAATGCCGTTCGGGTGCTGATGAGCATTGAATTGATGCTCAACGGAGTGAACATCAATCTGATGGCTTTCTCTGACTATCTAGATGGTCAGCTCATTCGTGGCCAGGTGTTTACCATCTTTGTGATTACCGTCGCGGCGGCGGAGGCCGCCGTCGGGCTGGCAATTCTTCTTTCTCTTTATCGCAACCGCGAAACAGTTGATATGGAGCGATTCAATTTGCTTCGCTGGTAGCCCTGTATTCAATTTGTTTGGAGTTTTTAATTTAAGGCCGCTTTTTTTTGATATCTGCGCGATGATTACCCCTGAACGCCGCTAGACAGCATGCTCTTAGATAGGGTATGGCTGATCATCCGCAGTGGCAGCCAGGCAGCCGAGCGTCAGGCCCGCCTCTGTGCAGATCAACTGCGCGCCGATGGCTGTAGCGTTGTTATCGCCCCCAGTGGCTTAAACCTCAACCCCTTCCCGGGGCTGCTGGCCAGCGAGAGCGAGCTGCCCGATCTCGCCCTGGTGTTGGGAGGCGATGGAACCGTGCTGGCTGCCGCTAGACACCTGGCCGCTCACGGCGTGCCGATTCTTAGCTTCAACGTAGGCGGCCATCTGGGCTTCCTCACCCACGAACACCGACAACTAAAGCTGGGCGATCAGCCAGAAAATCTTTGGTGGCGTTTGCGCCACGACGCCTATGCCCTGGAGCGGCGGATGATGTTGGATGCGAATGTGCATCGTCGTGAGGGCAGTGTCCTGTCTCCGCTCCTGGATGAGGCGCACTGTGCCCTAAATGACATTTATTTGAAGCCTTGTTTCGAAGAGGCTGCTCCCATCTGTGAGTTGGAGCTAGAGATTGATGGCGAAGTGGTGGATCAGTATCGAGGTGATGGCCTGATCTTGGCCACCCCCACTGGCTCCACCGGCTATGGGATGGCAGCCGGCGGCCCCATCCTCCACCCTGGGTTGGAGGCGATAGTGATTACGCCGATCTGTCCGATCAGCCTGTCCAGTCGCACGGTGGTGGTGCCGCCTCGCTCCAGGCTCTCGGTGGCCCCCCTCGGGGAAACCAGTGGCAGCGTGAAACTGTGGAAAGATGGTACCGATGCCACTAGCTTGCGACTGGGGGATCGGGTGGTGGTGCAGCGCAGCGACAATATGGCCTTGATGGTGGTGTTGGAACATAGTCCTTCCTACTTCCGCACCCTCAGCCATAAATTGCACTGGGCAGGCAGCCTCTCTTCCGCTGAGCCAGCGTCAAATTAGCTATTCCCCGGCCATGGCCCTTGAGATCGAACGCCGTTTTTTGGTCACCAGCGAAGCCTGGCGTAGCCAGGTGGCCTGGCAGGCACGGCTGCGCCAGGGCTACCTAACGGCAGGGCCGGATGGTTTTACGGTGCGGGTGCGCCTGGGGGATGGGCGGGCTTGGCTCACCCTCAAGGCCAACGCCTCCGCCGATGGTTTGGTGCGTCACGAGTTTGAGTATCCAATCCCCCCGGGCGATGCCGAGAGCCTGTTGTCCCTGGCGCCCCGCCAGCTGAGCAAGTGCCGTTACGGGCTAACCCTGCCCGGTGGCGACTGGGTGCTGGATGTGTTCGAAGCGGACAATGCGCCGCTGGTGGTCGCCGAGGTGGAACTGCAGGACGCCGACCCTGATCAGGGCAAGTTGCAGCTGCCCCCCTGGTGCGGGCTGGAGATCACAGGCAGAGCAGAATTGAGCAACGCAGCCCTGGCCTGGCAGCCCCTGGCCGCTTGGCCGGATTCGCGGCGCCAGCAGTTGTTGGCTGGGCTGGGATCGCCCCAAGACCTCGCCTGAGCCCGCCTGGGGGACCCTTCTGGCGGCTCCTCCTGGCCTTTGATGATGAAGTGTTCGTGATCCGTCTTGATCAGTCTCGGCCCTCCAGGGAGCAGCAATTGAAGCCATCGCGGCAGATCTTGCCATGGTCCAGGGCCCAATTCAGCAGCGCCACCCGATTCTTGGCGCCGGTCTTGGTGAAGATATTGCTGACGTGGTTGTCCACCGTGCGCTTGCTGATCGTGAGCGAGTGGGCAATCTCCTGGTTGGTCAGTCCCTGGGCCACCAGTTCGACAATTTCGATCTCCCGCTCTGAAAGCTCGTTCACTGGCAGGGACGGAGCGGTGGCTTCAGTTTAGGGAGTGCGGTGTCGGATGATGACCCCATCAGTGGGGGGAGTGTGGGGCTTCAACAGGCTCTAGACCAGGGCCGGTTCGCGATCACCGCCGAGGTGATGCCTCCCCGCGGCGGCGACCCTGCCCGCACCTTGGAGGCAGCCCGGGCGCTCTCTGGCTGGGTGGATGCGGTGAATGTCACCGATGGCAGCCGGGCAGTAATGCGCATGTCCAGCCTGGCCATGTGCCGTTTGCTGTTGGATGTCGGGATTGAACCTGTACTCCAGCTGGCTTGCCGCGACCGCAATCGCATCGCGCTGCAGGCCGATCTGCTGGGGGCCCATGCCCTGGGGCTGCGCAATCTGCTCTGTCTCACTGGCGATCCGGTGCGGGCTGGCGATCAGCCCAAGGCCAGAGCGGTGAACGAGCTGGAGGCGGTGCGGCTGCTGCAGTTGGTGACCCAGTTCAATGCGGGAGTGGATCCGGTGCTCGGCCACTTGCCCGATGGCCCCACAGCCCTGTTTGCCGGGGCTGCGGCCGATCCCCAATCGCCTAGTTGGAGCGGGCTGCGGCGGCGGGTGGAGCGCAAAAAAGCCGCCGGAGCTCGCTTCATTCAAACCCAGATGGTCACCGACGCCGCTGCGCTGCGGCGTTTCGTCGAGGAGATCACCGCGCCGTTGCAGTTGCCGGTGTTGGCCGGGGTATTCCTCTTAAAGTCGGCCAAGAATGCTGCGTTTATTAACCGTGTGGTGCCCGGCGTCAGTATCCCCCAGGCGGTGATCGATCGGCTGGCCTCAGCGGCCGATCCTGCTGCCGAGGGGATCGCCATAGCCGCTGAGCAGGTGCAGACCTACCGGAATCTGGCCCAGGGGGTGCATTTGATGGCGATTAAGGCAGAAGAGAGGATTCCAGCCATTCTTGAACTGGCTGGATTTGCCGCCAAATAAACATACCCTGAAAAACCTCGATTTCTGATGCCACCCTGCCCCATGGCATCTTTTAGCATATTTTGGCAGCAATTAGAATTCGGTCTGGTTTTCCAGGGTTTTCTTAAGTGTTATTGATAATTAATTATTGGTTGCTCGGCGGCAGTCATTATGCTACTTGGCCGATGGCCAGGTCGGTTCCCAGTAGGTCTGCCATTGCCTTTTGTTGCGGGGAGGGCGCCACATGATCCTGGCGTCGGGCGTCGGTGATCAACCAATCAAGGGCCGCTTCCTGAAGATCAAAATGATCTCCGTTGCGATCTACGCAGTAGCGGCCAAATACAAGCTTTTCAAAAAGTCTTACCCCGGGGCCAATACGGGAGTAGTCAAAAATGATCGAATTGTCTATGGTGGCACCTTCGCATACCTGGCAGCTGGGGCCAATCATTGCCGGTCCAATTATTGTTGCTCCGTTTTCGATGCGGGTCATGCCGCCCACATAGACAGGGCCTTGGATCTTAATTTTGTCCCAATCGGCAGCTACATTGAGGCCGGCAAAAACTCCGGGGCGCACCTCATTGCCAGGGATCTGGACTTGGCGCACTTCCCCCTGAAGTACACTACGGATTGCCTGCCAGTAATCTGGCACCTTGCCGATGTCAACCCACTCAAATTCCATCGGCAGGGCATAGAAGGGTGCCCCGGCACTCGCAAGCCTAGGGAAAAGGTCTGAGCCGATGTCAAAGGGCTGACCGCTGGGGATGTAATCGAAAATTTCTGGTTCAAAGATATATATACCAGTATTTATCATGTCACTGGCTGCTTCTTCTACTGGCGGTTTCTCCTGGAAGGAGAGCACTCTGCCCTGGTCATCGGTGACCACCACCCCGTAGCTACTCACCTGATCCCGCGGCACTCGCTTGGTAACTAGGCTTGCCAGGGCCCCCTTCTCCCGATGACGCTTAACTGCTTCGGTGAGGTTGAGATCGATCAGGGCATCTCCGCAGAGCACCACAAAGGTGTCGTCAAAGAAGGGCTGGAAGTTCTGAATTTTCTTGAGGCCACCGGCAGAGCCCAAGGCTTGGCCGATTAATTCGCCGTCTTCGATGCGCCCCTCGAAGCTATAGGCAATCTGCACTCCGAATCGCTGGCCATCGCGGAAATAATTTTCTATCTCCTCGGCCAGGTGGGAGACATTTACCATTATTTCGTTGAAGCCGTGCTCCCGCAGCAGCTCCAACAGAAATTCCATCACTGGCTTTTGCAGGATGGGGATCATCGGCTTGGGGATCACGTGGGTGATCGGTTGCACCCTGGTTCCCTTGCCGGCGGCCAAGATCATCGCCTTCATTGGCGCTTGCTCAATTCCGACAGTGCTTACATTCTAAGCAATGTTTTCAGGCTGCTAACCGCTCCAGAGCCGGCGGCTGAGCTGACCCTGGATCTGTTGCCGCGCAGCGCTTTATGCTGAGTGGCCCAAACAAGCCGCCGCGCTGCTCCAGTTCCACACTGCCCTGGTGGCAGAGGAACAGCAGGGCCCAGAACACCCCCACCCGGTCGCTGTCGAGGTCTTGGGCCACCTCACCGCTGGTCACGGCGTTTGCCCAGCTGCTTACCAGTTGCTCGAAGTTGGTCCAGTCGAGCGCCGGTTCCCATTGCTGTAGGAACTTGCAGAGGGCGGCGGTGGTCTCTGGCAGTTTCTCGCGGTGGGCCAGGGCAGCCACCTGGTCGATGGCCTCTCTGTCGCTATAGCGCTTGGGGCGGTGTCGCTGTCTTGGCTGCCCCTGGTCCTGGTCCAGCTGGGCGGCAATCTCTTCCAGTTGACGAATCAGTTCTCCCAGGGTCACCGGCCGCTGCAGGGGAGGGGGCGCTACGGGGCGGCGCCACAGGTGCCGCTCAGGCCTGCGGGGCAGATCCAAGCCTTGCTGTTCTAGCCAGGGTTGCTCAGCCGCCTCCAATTCTGCGTCGCAGCAGTCCTCAATCAGAGAGTTGGCTACCACTGTGCTGGCTTCTAGCAGCTCGGCCTTGAGGCTCACCAGCACAGAGGCGGCCAAAAAGGCTTCGCTGGTGTCGGCCAGATCCTGCTCGAAACTGCCCCCTTGCGCCTTGATTCTGGGCAGGGCAATCCGCTGGTGCAGCTGGTCGAGGAAACCGTCGATCACGGCGATCACATCGACATCCCAAGGATCAATTTCGCCGCGCTCGGCGGCATCCTGCAACAGGCGGATGGCCAGCCTGGCCCCCCTTTCAGCCAACCGTGTGCTCCACCGTAACTTCTTTTACCAGGGCCACGCTATAGGTGGTGTCGAATTATAGCTAGCCCTGCTGGTGGATCCCAGCCCAGCCCACCAGCCCAAGGCAAGTGCCTCGGCTTGGCAAGCTGTTGGCAAAACTTGCTGGGCAAAGACATTACAGCCAATCACCCATTATTAAGACCACTTCGTAAATTGGCCGTCCCGGTGGGTTGAGTCAAGCAGCGCCCTGGCTCAGCCATGGATCCTGCGATGTCAGATCAGTGAGATTTGGGCTTCCCCGAGGCGGCTTCGCTTTGGCGGGTGAAGATTGCTAACAGCCCGGCGATGGTAGGTGCTGCGCTGATTGGTGGATGCTAGGCCCAATTTAGGGCACCTCGAAAAATTTCCCATTCCGTTCGCCTGAGCGAAGGTCGGGCAAGTCGCTGTAACGCTTTTAGGAGCAAGGCATCGATAGACATTGGTGTTTTTTCGAGGTGCCATTTAGACGTCTGCCCCAGGCTGACTATCGATCCCAGGGGCGAAAGCCGGCAAATGATCGGAAATCCATAAATTGCCTGGATGTGGGGCTGCTATGATTTCCTACCGCCTTGGGACGCTGGTTAGCCCTTGTCTTCGGTCGCTGGATTGCATTTGGGTACTGATTTGCCCTTGCCTGTGGGCGCTGGTTGCAGCTATGGCGTCTAACTGGCGCCGTTTCAATCGTCTGTAGCGGCAGGTAGGAGTGCCAGCTGGGCATCAACTGTGGCGCGGTAGCGCTCCAGATCTGTTTCCAATTCGCGGATTCGCACTTCTTGAGCTTCCAGTTCGCCTTGGCTCTGCAGCTCCTCCACCTTGCGCACCACGCCGCTCCAAACAGCAAATACCCAGGCGGCCGTGGCCCCCAGTCCTCCCACCAACAGCAGCATGGCCGCCAGGGGCAGGGTGAAGGAAACCCCTGGCAGGAATTGAACGGTGGTGGCTGCAGTGTTCTCCAGGGTGAACATCACCATGGCGAGGCCAAAACTGAAGATCAGCAGGAAGTTCAGCTGTTTCATGCCTGAACGGGGAGGGCGAGAGCTAAGCCTAGGCTAATTCAAGCGGGCAACAAGGGGGCCTTGAGGAGCTGCTGACGGATCAGTTCACCGCCTGCCGGCGGTAGCGAAAGTTGCTTGAGCGCCAGGTTTTCCCGCACTACCAAAGCCTCGATTGAAGCGCGGTAGGTGTCGGTCATTAGACGAGGGTAGAGGCCGATGCCGATGATTGGCACCAGTAGGCAGCTGATTACGTAGATCTCTCGGGGCTCTGCATCCACCAAATTGGCGTGGGAGGTCAGTTCGGTGTTCTCGCGACCGTAGAAGATCTCCCGGAGCATGGAAAGCAGGTATACAGGGGTAAGAATCACCCCGATTGCCGCCAATACCGCCATTACTATGCGGAAGCTGAGGGTATAGGCTTCGCTTGTGGAGAAGCCAACAAATATCATCAGCTCAGAAACAAAACCACTCATGCCAGGAAGGGCTAGGGAGGCTAGGGAGCAAATGGTCCAGAGCGCAAACATCTTGCGCATTTTCTGGCCTATACCACCCATCTCGTCGAGCTGAAGTGTGTGGGTGCGGTCGTAGGTGGCCCCCACCAAAAAGAACAGACTGGCTCCAATTAGGCCATGGCTGATCATCTGCAGCATCGCTCCGCTGGTGCCTAGGGGGCTGAAGCTGCCAATGCCGATGAGCACAAAGCCCATGTGGCTAATCGAGCTATAGGCGATCTTGCGTTTAAGGTTGCGCTGGGCAAATGAAGTGAGTGCCGCATAGATGATATTAACCACGCCAAGCACCACCAGTAGAGGGGCGAACTGGGCGTGGGCGGCCGGTAGTAGCTGGACGTTGAAACGCAGTAAGGCGTAGCCGCCCATCTTCAGCAAGATGCCTGCCAGCAGCATGTGCACCGGAGCGGTGGCCTCTCCGTGGGCATCTGGCAGCCAGGTGTGCAGAGGCACAATCGGCAGCTTGACCCCGAAAGCTATCAGCAGGCCCGCGTAGCAGAGCAGCTGGAACTTGGTGCCAAACTCCTTGGCCATCAAAACCGAGTACTCAAAGCTGGTGTTGCCCCCGTAGAAGGCCATGGCCAGGCCCACGATCAAGATGAACAGCGAGCTGCCCGCCGTGTAGAGGATGAATTTGGTGGCGGCGTATTGCCGCTTTTTGCCCCCCCAGATGGCCAGCAGCAGGTACACGGGCAGCAGTTCCAGCTCCCAGGCCAAGAAGAACAGCAGCATGTCCTGCACGGCGAAGACGGCGATCTGGCCGCCATTCATCGCCAACAGCAGGAAATAGAAGAGTTTCGGCTTGAAGCTCACCGGCCAAGCCGCCAGGCAGGCCAGGGAGGTGATGAAGCTGGTGAGCAGGATCAGCGGCATTGACAGCCCATCAGCCCCCACCGACCAGGCCAGCCCCAATTCGGGCAGCCACTGCACCCGTTCCACCAGCTGCAGCCCCTCTTGAGCGGGGTCGTAGCCATTGAGGTAGCCACCTACGGTGATCAGGAAGGTGATCAACGACACGCCCAAGGCGAACCAGCGCACCTGCTTGCCGTCACCCTTGTCGGGGACGAAGGGAATCAGCAGGGCAGAACCGATCGGGAACAGGATCGCGGCACTTAGCCAGGGAAAGGCCACGGACAAAGATCACCTTTTAAGGAGTGTAGAAATACCACCCGGCAAAGGACAGCGCCCGTGGGGGTTGGCACACAGAGCGTGGTGAGCTGCTGTGGTGGATGTCGCTCAGCCCAGGGAGCCGAACAGCACCACTAGGGCGATCACGCCACCAAAGACGATCAGGGCATAGAACTGGGCCCGGCCAGTTTCGAAATACTTCAGCCCTTCGCCGCTGCCCAGGGTGAGCAGGCCGGTGAGGTTCACCACTCCGTCCACCACCTTGGAATCCACATCCAGCACCGATTTGGCCAGCTTGCGGCTGCCCTGAACGAACAGCTTGTCGTTGATCGCATCTAGATACCATTTATTGGCCAGGAAGGCATTGATGCGCGGGAAGCGGGCGGCCACCGCCTGGGCCAGATCCAGTTTGTGCAGCAGGTAGGCGAACGCCGCCAGGCTGATGCCGGCCACCGAGATCGCCACCGAGGCCCCAGCCAGGGGCAGAAACTCAGCCCAGCTGAAGGATTTGGCCATGTGGGCGTACTCGTGGGGATCCACCAGGGCGGCGAAGCGGCTGTTCCAAGGGGTGCCCAGCAGGCCGATCAGCACCGAGGGCACAGCCAGTACGGCCAGGGGCATGGCCATTTGCCAGCCGGATTCATGGGGGAGGCTGGCTTTGTGGTGGTCGCTGTGCTCGGCATCTGAACCCACTGGCTTACCGGCTGCGGCTAGTAGCTGCGCTTGAAGTGCTGTGTCGCCGCCACGGAAGTTTCCTTCAAAGGTGAGGAAGTAGAGCCTGAACATGTAAAAGGCGGTCATGCCTGCGGTGATAAAGCCCACCGCCCAGAGCACTGGAAAGCTGCCGAAGGCTTGGCCCAGGATCTCGTCCTTGCTCCAGAAGCCCGCCAGGGGCGGTATGCCACTGATCGCCACGCAACCGATCAGGAAGGTGGTGCTGGTGATCGGCATGCTGCGGCGCAAGCCACCCATCAGGCGCATGTCCTGGGCCAACACCGGTTCATGGCCCACCACCTCTTCCATGGCATGGATCACCGAACCGGAGCCCAGGAACAACATCGCCTTGAAGAAGGCGTGGGTTACCAGGTGGAACATGCCCGCCACGGGAGCGCCACAGCCCATGGCCAGCATCATGTAGCCCAGCTGGGAGACGGTGCTATAGGCCAGACCCTTTTTGAGGTCCATCTGGGTGAGGGCAATGGTGGCCCCTAGGAACAGGGTGATCGTGCCGACCACGGCGATCACCAGATTCACCGCCGGGAAGGCCTCGTAGACGGGCTGCAGCCGGGCGACTAGAAAAACGCCGGCGGCCACCATGGTGGCGGCGTGGATCAGGGCGGAAATCGGGGTGGGTCCCTCCATCGCGTCGGGCAGCCACACGTGCAGGGGGAACTGGGCCGACTTGGCCATCGGCCCCATGAACACCAGCAGGCAGAGCAAAATTGCCACGCCATTGCTGACGCTGCCATCGGCCACGGCTTGCTGCAATCCGCTGCCGATTTGCTCAAATCCGAAGCTGCCAGTGGCCCAGAACATGCCAAGGATGCCCAGCAGCAGGCCGAAGTCGCCAACCCGATTCACCACGAAGGCTTTCTGGGCGGCATGGGCGGCGCCATCGCGGTCGTACCAGAAGCCCACCAGCAGGTAGGAGCACATGCCCACCAGCTCCCAGAAGACATAGATCTCCAGCAGATTTGGACTGATCACCAGGCCCAGCATCGAGCTGCTGAACAGGGCCAGGTAGGTAAAGAAACGCACATAGCCCTTGTCGTGGGCCATGTAGCCATCGGAGTACACCATCACCAACAGGGCAACGGTGGTAACCAGGGACAGCATCACCGCCCCCAAGGCATCCACCCGGAAGCCCATCTGCAGGTTGAAGCTGCCGGCGCTGGCCCAGTTGAACAGCACCTCAACGGGGGCTGCCCCGCCAAGCTGCTCAGCCAACACTGCAAAACTGAGTACTGCCGCTGCGCCCACGCTGCTTATCAGCAGCAGTGCCACCGGTTTGCGCAGTCTGTTGACCGTGCGGTTAAAGCTGATCAAACCCAGACCACTTAGGCAAGCCCCCAGCAGGGGCAAAACCGGGATCAACCAGGCGAGTTCTGCGGCTGAGGGCATCCGGCTGGAGAGGGTTGGATTGGAGTGTAGGCAGCCGGTACCACTCCACGATGGGCATGTGGAGGATTGCGGTTCAACCCAGCCAGTGGCTCAGCGCGCTGCGGGCGAAGGCGGTGGCGCCCAGGCCGATCCAACGATGGGACCACCAGATCACGCCAATCGCGATGGCGATGCCCAGCTGCGAGGGGCGCAGGAACTCCGCCAGCACCAGCTGCTGCCTGCCCTCCAGCAGAGCTTTGAACGGCAGTACCGAGGTGTTGGCCTTTAGCTCCTCGAAGGCGGCGCCGAAGCGGTTGGCCAGCCGGCGATCGCCATTCCAAACCGCAAAAAGATGGTGGGCGATCAGACCGGCACTGGTGACCAGCATGAAACTGCTGCCGATCCAGAGCAGGTGGGTGGCGCACCAGAGGATTTGGCCCACGGCTTGGGGGTGCCGCGTCACCCGGATGATCCCGGTGGCATAGAGCCTCACCTGGGGCTTTTGCAGCGCCGGGATCTCCAGCAGGTTGTAAGTGGCTGGGTAGAGGAAGAAAAAACTCACCGCCGTGCCCGCCCAGACCACTGGCACGATCCAGGGCTGGTCCTGCAGGTTCCAGAGGCGGATGCCGTCGTAGCGGTGCTGCAGGAAATAGCCGATCAGCAGACTTGCCGCCGGGATGCTGATGGCGGCAAACAGCAGCCGCCAGGCTCGCTCGCCAATGCGGGCGCTACCCCAGTAGCGCAGCGAGGCGCCGCCGCTATGGATCAGGGCAAAGCCCAGCAGCAGGGCCAACACGACGCCGCTGCTGTGGTGCAGTCCCTGCGGCTGGCTCAGGGGGCTGGCCATCGGGCCCTAGAGGCAGTGGAAGCTGGCGATTCTGGCCAACCGAGGACCCACCTAGAGTTTTTGCCTGCACTCAGGCCATGGCCGATCTGCCCTTCACTCTCGATCAACTGCGCATCCTGCGGGCGATTGCCTCCGAGGGCAGCTTTAAGAAGGCTGCCGACAGCCTCTATGTCACCCAGCCGGCGGTGAGTCTGCAGATTCAAAACCTGGAAAAGCAGCTCAGTGTTTCCCTGTTCGATCGCGGCGGCCGCAAGGCCCAGCTCACCGAAGCAGGTCACCTGTTGCTCAGCTACTGCGATCGCATCCTCAGCCAGTGCCAAGAGGCCTGCCGCGCCCTGGAGGATCTGCAAAACCTCAAGGGCGGCTCCCTGGTGGTGGGAGCCAGCCAGACCACGGGCACCTACCTGATGCCCCGCATGATCGGCCTGTTCCGCCAGAAGTATCCCGATGTGGCGGTGCAGTTGCAGGTGCACAGCACTCGCCGCACCGGCTGGAGCGTCGCTAACGGCCAGATCGATCTGGCGATTATTGGCGGAGAATTACCCGCCGACCTCAACGAGCTGTTACAGGTGGTGCCCTATGCCAGCGACGAGCTGGCCTTGGTTTTACCGGTTAAACATCCCCTGGCGCGGCTGCCCGAGCTCACCAAGGACGATCTCTACCGATTGGGGTTCGTTTGCCTCGATGCCCAGTCCACCACCCGCAAAATGGTGGATCAACTGCTTTCCAGATCTGGCCTGGATCTGGGCCGGATCAAGATTGAGATGGAGCTCAACTCCTTCGAAGCGATTAAAAATGCTGTCCAATCAGGCCTGGGGGCAGCCTTCCTGCCGGTGGTGTCGATTGAGCGGGAGCTCTCCGCCGGCAGCCTGCATCGGCCCCAGGTGGCCGATTTGCTGGTGCGCCGCCAGCTGAAGCTGATCACCCATCCCGCCCGTTACTGCTCGCGGGCAGCCGATGCTTTTCGCAAGGAGGTGTTGCCAGTGTTCGCCAGCCCCGATAGCCCCCTGCGGCGGCCATTGATCCAGGCCCAAGCCCAGGTGGAAGCCAGCGGCGAATTGGCGACCTCCGCCTGAGGGGGAGCGATCGAGAGGGGCTAGCTCTGGGGACCAGCTTGGAGTGCCCCGCTAGAAGGCCTAGAGAGGCCCGCTAGGTCAGGGGTCTTGTTCCGTCTCCAGCCAGAGTGGCCTGGCTAGCTGCGGGGCCAGGGAGCTCAGAATTGATCGGCTTCAGGGGTCACGCCGGCCGCGTCATCGGCAATGCCCTTGGTGACGAATTTGTTCTCGCTGATGTCGGTCTGGTAGACGCAGCGCACGATCGGCTTGTCCTTCACCGAGCCGATATAGGCAAAGGTATTCATCCGCTGTTTGCACTGGCGCATCTGTTGCGGGGTGATCGCCCCTTCCTTTTCCAGCACGCTCCAGTTTTCCCGGCGGATCACACAGCCGGGCTTGAGCGTGGGCTGGGTCACGAAGCTGGAGCTGGGGTTCATCGTTGTGTACACCTCCACGTCCATCACAAAGGCGCTGGCACCCCACTGGCGGCAGAACTCTGGATCGGGAACCGCCATGTCCAGTTGTTGGGAGCTGGCGATGTTGCCCTGGTTGCCCTGGGTGGTGCTGGACAGGCCGGTGCCGATGCCGATGCCCACCACCAACACGCCGGCCAACACGGCAATCGTGCCGATGTTGAAGGGAATGGGCGCATTGCCGCCAGGACCATTCTCCTTGCCCCCCTGGCCCCCAGGACCTGGCCCCCCAGTACCTCGCCCTCCAGTACCTCGCCCTCCAGGACCTCGCCCTCCAGTACCAAGACCACCGCCACCGCCGTCACCGCCACCGTCACCGCGAATCCCAGCGCTTCCCCTGCCCAGCCAGGGACGACCGTCGGGCTCGGCGTCGGGGCGCTCCCGGCGCCGTTGGTAGCCGGGCTCGTCGCCCCGCTCGTAGCCCGATTGGCGGCGAGCCTCGTAGTCGCCTTGATAGCGACCCTCAGAGGCGCTTCCCGGGCGGCTATCAGGCCGGCTTCCGGGGCGGCCCCCAGGCCCTGCTGCCGCCCGGGATTCGTAGCGACGGCGGCCGCTGCCGGCCCAGGGGCTGGATTGGTCGTCGTCGTCGCCGCGGGAGCGGTTCACAGGCTTTCAGGAGTGCGCGGCAGGCCCATCGAGTAGTTGAGGACCCGGCAGTTGGGGTTGTAGCGGAGTTTGCCCGCCTGGAGCAGTTGGCGGATCGTGCCCTCCAGTTCAGAGCCGATGCGGCGCAGGTTGTAGTCGTTCAGGTCTGCCCCCGCTTGGCCATCCACCAACTGCTGGAACTTCTGGTGCAGGGTCGCCAGCTCGGCCGGCTCCCAGATGAACTCGTTGTCGGGATCCACATCCAGGGTTAGCTGGCTGGGGTCTGCCACCAGATTGCCCTCCTCCACCCGGGCCGTGAACAGGCGGATGTGACGGGTGGTCGCTTTCAGCAGGGTGTCGGCCATGGGCTGCGGCAGGTCATGGGCTTGGGGATCGCGCGCCCCCGGTAACCAGACTCTAGGAAGCCCAATGCTGGTTTCCGCTGCCAGCCGGCCTGAGGCGCCCGATTTTCTGGTGGCCGCTGGCTTTCTTTTTGGGGCTCCCTTTAAGGTTGCGGCTGGTTGTTGGGTCTGTCATGCGGGTCGCCATTGCCGGGGCCGGTCTTGCCGGGCTCTCTTGCGCTAAGTACCTGGTGGATGCCGGCCACACCCCGATCGTGGTGGAGGCCAGGGACGTGCTGGGCGGCAAGGTGGCTGCCTGGCAGGACGAGGATGGCGACTGGTACGAGACTGGTCTGCACATCTTCTTTGGCGCTTATCGCAACATGCGCCAACTAATCCAGGAGCTGGACATCGAAGACCGGCTGCAGTGGAAGTCGCATTCGATGATTTTTAATCAGCGGCAGACGCCGGGTACCTATAGCCGGTTCGATTTTCCAGATCTGCCGGCGCCATTCAATGGCCTTGCGGCCATACTTGGCAATAATGACCTGCTCACCTGGCCGGAGAAGATTTCCTTTGGCTTGGGGCTGGTGCCGGCCATGTTGCGGGGCCAGGGCTACGTGGAGGAATGCGATAAATATTCTTGGACAGAATGGCTGAAATTGCATAATATTCCTGAGCGGGTGAATGATGAGGTATTCATCGCTATGGCCAAGGCGCTTAATTTTATTGATCCCGATGAGATTTCCAGCACGGTTGTGCTCACTGCGCTCAATCGCTTCCTGCAGGAGCAAGATGGTTCGCAGATGGCTTTTCTTGACGGCAACCCGCCCCAGCGCCTCTGTCAGCCGATTGTCGATTACGTAGTCGCCCGCGGCGGTGAGGTGCATTTGGACTCGCCGATGCGCCAGATTGAATTGGCCCCAGACGCCAGTGTCAGTGGTTTTCGGATCGGCGGTATAAAAGGAAAGCAGGGTTATTCACTGCAGGCAGATGCCTACGTGAGTGCCCTGCCTGTGGATCCTTTCAAGCTGCTCCTGCCAGAGGCCTGGGCAAGTATTCCCTTCTTCCAGAAGCTGTCGGGCCTAAACGGGGTGCCAGTGATCAATATCCATCTATGGTTCGATCGCAAGCTCACCGATATTGATCATCTGCTGTTCAGTCGCAGTCCGCTGTTAAGCGTTTATGCCGACATGAGTAACACTTGCAAGGAGTATGCCGATCCCGATCGTTCGATGCTTGAATTGGTATTCGCACCGGCCAAGGATTGGATCCACCGTTCCGACGAGGACATCGTGGCGGCAACTTTGTCGGAGCTGGAGAAGTTGTTCCCCCAGCACTTTGGCAGTGACGACCAGGCCAAGCTGCGCAAGTTTAAGGTGGTGAAGACGCCGCTTTCTGTTTATAAGACTGTGCCTGGCTGCCAGCAACTACGCCCGGACCAGACCTCCCCAATCGCCAATTTCTTTCTGGCCGGCGATTACACGATGCAGCGCTATCTGGCCTCGATGGAAGGCGCGGTGCTCAGCGGCAAACTCTGCGCCGCAGCGGTTTCTGCATCTCCCCTGGCCGCCCCGCAGGCGGCCCAGGCCAAGCCGGTGGCGGTCTGACCATGGTGGTCGCCAGCCCACAGCCTGGGGCTCAGCGGCTGGGCGCCATCCCCAGCTTGGAGGAGGCCTATGAGGCCTGCCGGCGGGAAACCGAGGCCTGGGCCAAGACCTTCTATCTGGGCACCCTGCTGATGCCGCCGGCCAAGCGCAGGGCGATCTGGGCCATCTACGTCTGGTGTCGTCGCACCGATGAATTGATGGACAGTCCGGAGGCCCTGGCCAGGCCGGTGGCAGAGCTGGCTCTGCGGCTGGATGGCTGGGAGCAACGCACCCGCGAGTTGTTCCAAGGCAAGGTGAGCGATGGGCTGGATCGGGTGATGGTGGACACGATTGAGCGCTATCCCCAGCCGCTGCAGGCCTATCTCGACATGATCGAGGGAATGCGGATGGATCTAGCCAAGACTCGCTATGCTAACTTCGAGGAACTACAGCTATATTGCTATCGCGTAGCTGGCACCGTGGGCCTGATGACCCAGGAGGTGATGGGAGTTGATGCCGCCTACACCTCGGCGCCCTGGAGTGAGCGGCCCAATACCTCAGAAGCGGCGGTGGCCTTAGGCATTGCCAATCAGCTCACCAATATTCTGCGCGATGTGGGTGAGGATCGTCAGCGCGGGCGCATCTATTTGCCGCTCGATGAGCTTGAGCGTTTCGGCTATTCGGAAGCCGAGCTGCTCTCTAGCAGCCTCAATGACAACTGGCGCGCCCTGATGCGTTTTCAGCTGCAGCGGGCGCGCCAATGGTTTGCCCGTTCCGAGGCTGGGGTGCGCTGGCTGGCCCCCGATGCCCGCTGGCCGGTCTGGGCCTCCCTGCGCCTTTATCGAGGCATACTCGATGTGATTGAAAAGCACGACTACGATGTATTTAATAAACGGGCCTATGTGCCCAAGGCTGGCAAGTTGCTGGATCTGCCATTCAGCTACTTGATTGCCCAGGCCCGCTGACATTCAGGCAATAGGAGTTGCTGGCGGCGCCAGGGGAAAGCTCTGAAAATCTGAGCCACGGCCTATCTGGCCCGATACCGCAGCGCTGATCAGCTGTAAGCTTCGACTAAATTGCGGTTTTAAGATTACCTTAAATGATGGACAGATTGGCCGCGTTCCCTGTGAAGTTAAAGCGGATCACTGCGTCGGTGGCTGCATCCCAACCGGCCACATTGTTATTCAGCGCCAGGTAGGTGCCATTGGTGAAGGCGAGCAGCGAGCCACCATTGGCGATGAAGTTGTTGCTGCTGAGGGCGCTTGCCAGGTTGGCGGCGCTGAAGGCGTTCCCCGTGGTGAGCTTGGAAATGTTGGCGGCTGCCACGGCTGTGGGGCCATCCAGCAGATCGGTGCCGATCGCGAAATCGGTGATCACATCGATGGAGGTCACCAGCGAATCGGTGAAAGCGGCCAGGCGGAACGTATCCGTTCCGCCGCCTCCGATGAGGCTGTCGGCGCCGGCGCCGCCATCGAGGCTGTCGTTGCCGGCGCCACCAGTGAGGCTGTCGTTACCGGCGCCGCCATTGAGGCTGTTGTTGCCGCTGTTGCCGCTGAGCAGGTTGTTGAGGCTGTTGCCGGTGCCGTTTATGTTTGTGCTGCCGGTGAGGCTGAGGTTCTCCAGGTTGGCGATGCCGGCCAGGGAGAAACTGACGCTGGCCCTCACGGTATCGGTGCCTTCGCCGGCGGCCTCTGTGATCAGATCGGTGCTGGAATCCACGATGTAGCTGTCGTCCCCAGCGCCACCGGTGAGACTGTCGATGCCGTCGCTGCCATTAAAAGTGTCGTTGCCGGCGCCGCCATTGAGGCTGTTGTTGCCGCCGTTGCCCCTGATCAGGTTGTTGAGGCTGTTGCCGGTGCCGTTTATGTTTGAGCTGCCGTTGAGGTTGAGGTTGAGGGTGAGGTTCTCCACGTTGGCGATGGCGGCCAGGGAGAAGCTGACGCTGGCGTTGACGGTATCGGTGCCTTCGCCGGCGGCCTCTGTGATCAGATCGGTGCTGGAATCCACGATGTAGCTGTCGTCCCCAGCGCCACCGGTGAGGCTGTTGATGCCGTCGCCGCCATCGAGGGTGTCGTTGCCGGCACCGCCATTGAGGCTGTCGTTGCCAGCGCCGCCATTGAGGGTGTCGTTGCCGTCTCCACCATTGAGGCTGTTGTTGCCGCTGTTACCGCTGATCAGGTTGTTGAGGCTGTTGCCGATGCCGTTTATGTTTGCGCTGCCGGTGAGGGTGAGGTTCTCCAGGTTGGCGATGGCGGCCAGGGAGAAACTGAGGCTGGCCTTCAAGGTATCGGTGCCAGCATTGGCTTCCTCGCTGATCTCATCGGTGGTGCTATCTACGATGTAGGTGTCGTCACCGGTGCTGCCGACCAGGGTGTCAATGCCTTCGCCGCCATTGAGGGTGTCGTTGCCGGCGCCGCCATTGAGGAGGTCCTTGCCGTCCCCGCCATTGAGGCTGTCGTTGCCGTCCCCGCCATTGAGGCTGTTGTTGTCGCTACGCGGACTTGCTGAGATGGTGCCGCTAATCAGGTACTGGCCAAGACTGCCATAATTGCTATATCCATTTCTAAGCGGATCGCCAAAGCCGACACCAATCACCTTGAGCAGATAAATGCCGGCGATGAGGTTGAGGTTGAAGCTGGCGGCAAGACTTGCCAGGGGAGAGCTGGTTGCCACCAGCCTGCCATCGCTGCTGTATAAATCTGCTGCAATGTCAAGATTTGGACTGCGATTGGTTAGCAGGGCGCTGGAAAAGTTACCGCCGCCATTGTTGATCCAGGCTTGGCAGGCGTTTGTGATCGATAAGGCTACGTTGACTGTGCCTGTGCCTGTGCCCGCGCCTGTGTCAAAGCTGAACCAATCACTGTCGGAGCTGGTTTCTATGCTGCCGAATTGGCTGAAGCTGAGTCCGCTCAGCGCCATGGCGCTGGCTGCACTGTTGCCGTAATCATCGGCGCGGTAGCCAGCGCCATTGGTGCTGCTGCTGATGATCGCCAGGTCGTCTTCTTTGTTATTAGCGTTGTTATATTCCCCCTTGCTCCACTGGGTGACTGGCTGGTAATAGCCAGCGCCCATGATCGGGGCCCAACCGGTGTTGCGACTTCCCTGGCCCGTGTAATAGCCCGCGCCGCTGGTACCGTCGTGGATAAGACCAAGGGCATGACCAACTTCATGGCTGATGGCTTCGGCGGTGGCTTTTTCATTCCCATTCCCCAACTGTTCTTTGAAGACGAAGGAGGGGCCGGCGGAACCATTGCCGAACACATTCACATAGGAAACCCCACCGGCTCCGATGCCGAACCAGTCGTAGCAGCTGCCTCCGATCACCACCCTAGTGCCCCAGGTGGTGTCCCCCGCCACATCTCCCTTGGTGAGGGCGGCGGCACCGGGATCTTCTGTGGTTACATTAATGTTGAAGGGGGCAAAGTCTTCGGCAACTCGCTGCCAGATGAATTGAATACGTTCCAGCTCGGCATTGCTAAAAATGTTGATATTGCCGTCAAAGTCATATTTTGGGGTGGCGATGGACGAGAGCCCTTTGTAGCTGTTCCAGTAGGTGTCTGTGGTGACATAGCCATCGAAATCCAGATAGATGGTTTTGCTGGCCGTGGGATTGCTGTGCAGCTTGAAGGTGGAGGCGAGGTCCACGCTGCTGGGTAGTGCCGTCGCCAGGCCAGCCGGAGCTGGCTTGGCTATTGATTCTGGTATTTCGCCATCCACCACCGAGTTGATCCGCTTGCACGTCAGGCAATTGCAGATTCGGGGGACACTATCGGTTGCCAGTAGCTTCGTAGATCTATGCCCTAGGCCCGGGGTTCCGGTAGTTGCGGTGGCAGCGGCAACACTGAGTACAGCTGCGCTCAATGAATCCCTGCCGGTAAGGATGAGTTTCTTCGGATTGGTAGGCAGGGTGTAAGTTTCAGCGCTTATCAACTTGTCGTTGCTCTTCATGGGCCAGGGTGACGCCGAGGCATATACGCTCGGTTATCCTGTGCACTGCAGCGGAATTTATCTGCGTAGATGCATATCAGCTTTAATATAGATTGCTGTAGATGCATGTTGCTGCTGTTGCGCAGCTGTGCGGATATGCGCCTGGGCAGCTGCGCATAGTTGCTGCCTTGGCTGTCTGCCGGCAACTATCTATGGGCAGGTCGCTACAAAAAACTGGCCATGCCAGTCCCTTGCCCTGCAGGGGCCTGGCGGTTCAGCTCAGGGCTGCGTCTGGGGATTGGGGCCCGGGGCGGCGGTTGGGGTCAGCCACCGCAACAAAATCGGATTCACCTGATCCGGCGCCTCGTCCTGGGGGCAGTGGCCCAGGCCGGGCAGCACCACCAATTCGCGAATACAGGGGTATATGTTTGCCCAGCGCCTGGCTTCCGCCACGGGTTCCCAGGGATCCGCCTCTCCCCAGAGCATGCGCACCGGCAGATTCAGCCCGGCCAGCAACTCCGGCGCCAGGCGGTCGTTGAACAGATTTACAAAACCCCTGAAGCTCTCCTGCGCTCCGGGATCCCGGCTTGGCTCCAGCAGTAGATCCAGCAGCTCCTGGTCCACATTGTTGCCGCTCGGGTAGGCCTGGGCCAGCACCTGCCGCACCACTTGGGGCCTGGCCAACAACTTAAACAGGCCGCCGATTAGCCAGCGCTGGCGCACCGTGGCCATCAGCAGGGGACGGCTCCAGCGCTGCAGCAGAGGCAGTTCGCCCAGCCGTTTGCTGTCTAAAGCCCGCTGGGCGCAGTCGATCAGCACCACTTGCAGGGGCGGGCGACCCTGCTTTTGCAGCAGCCTTGCGGCGTTGAGGGCCACTACCCCGCCAATCGAATTGCCCACCAGCTGCAGCGGGCCCGGACCGATCACGCTGTCGCTGAAATCCACCACCTGCTCGGCCCAGAGGTCGAAGCCGTAGCTAACCGAGCCGCTGCTGGCGGGCTCTCCTGGCAACTGGGAGCGGGGCTTGGCGCTGCCGCCGAATCCAAGCAAATCCATGGCATAGACGCGGAGGCCTGCGGCGCTCAGGGCGGCGATGCTGTGGCGCCAGTGGCGCCAGGAGGCGCCAAAGCCATGCAATAAAAGAACGGCCCCCTGGTCTGGGCGGCCGTTCTGGGGGGGACATGTCACGGCGCTGATGGTCTGGCCGTGCCAGATCCAGTTCAGCTGTTGCAGTCCCTGGTTCACTGGGGTTCAGACGCCAACTGTCTGGTTGGCCAGCAGGTTTTTGAGCTTGGCCAGTTCACCGGCCCAGCGGGGATCTGGAGCTTCGCTGTCCACCGAGTCGGCGTGAACCACCTTGTTCACCGACTTGCGATTGGCAGCGGCTGGAGCAGCACCGCCGCGGCGCTCTGCGGGAGCGGCACCGGCACCGGGGCGGCTGTCGCGGCGCTCCGAAATCTCGATCCGCAGGGGGTTGCCACCGAAATCACGGCCATTGAGCTGCTCGATCACCGTATCGGCGAGCTTGGCATCGTCCACGTTGGCGAAGCCAAAACCGCGGCAGACGCCGGTTTCGCGATCGTTCACCACCTTGAAGCGCACCCCCGCCCCCACACTTTCGAACAGGGCGTCAAGTTCCTTGGCATCAAAATTTTGCGGCAGGTTGCCGACGTAAAGGCGAATGCTCATGACGGGGGGGCTGGGAGAGAAAAGAGAAGACTTCGGCTCGCGAAGAATCACGCCGATGCATCACGCAGTTAACCATGGCGAGGAACCGCTTCCTTGGCCAGCCAGTGGCGGGCCTCGACCAGGGTCTCGGCCACGTTCTCGCCCGGCTCGGCCGGCAGCCGGCCAAAGGCCCTTTCCCTGGTTAGGTGTTCCAGCAGCTGCCCCAGTCGGGGGCCGGGCTTTAGGGCCAGTCGTGCCTGCAGGCTGGCCCCATCCAGCGGCGCCCTGGGGTGGAACAGCGGGTCGGCTGGATCTCGCCACCTGGCCAGGGCGATGGGCGCCCACCCCGCATCCAGCAGCAGCGCCAGGGCTGGCAGCTCCCCTTCCAGCTGGCGTTGCAGGCTGAGTCGCTCTTCTTCTGGCAGGGCATCGGGGTCGCCCCCCAGGGCCCCTAGCCGCTGCCACCAGTGGCGCAGGCGTTGGCAGCTCAGTTGCAGCCGGCGGCTCGACTTCAGGCGGGCCAGGCTCTGGCCATCGAGCATGCAGGCCAGCCTTGCCAAAGGCAGGGCCCAGGCCGTTTCGGCCTCGCTCAGCCCCCGCTCCGCAGCGGCCTCCAGCCGCAGCTTGGCCAAATGCTGATGCAAAATCACCGGCTCTCCGCTTCTGGCTGGCGCCCCTTGACGGGCTGCTGCCCCCTGATTGGCCGGCTTTTCGCAGCTGGCTGGCGCCCCCGCCGGGGAGAGCTCGTCACACCAACTGGCCAGCAGCCCGGTGTCCACCACCTGGGCCAGGCCGCCGCCTCCCAGGGGGGCCACCGCCAGCCTTTCCAGTTCCGCCAGCACCCGCTCGCCCGCCACGTGCCCCAGCCGGGCCCCGTGTTGGCAGATCCAGCCCAGGCTGGTGGCTTCGAGGCGGAAGCCGAGCTCCCAGGCCAGCCGCACCCCCCGCAGTAACCGCAGCGGATCGTCCAGCAGGTTGGCTTCGCTGATCGCCCGCAAGCGGCCCGCCGCCAGATCCTCAAGACCACCACTGGGGTCCAGCAGGCCACCATTGGAATCCATCAAGCCAGCACCGCAGTCCAGCAGGGCGGCCTCCGGATGTTCCGGGCCGTCTCCAGTCGCAGTGAGCTGTAGAGCTATGGCATTGGCGGTGTAGTCACGGCGCAGCAGATCCTGCTGCAGGTTTGCTCCCATGCGGCGGGCCAGGTCGATCGTCCAGCCCTGCAGCACCAGCCGAGCGATCGACCGCTCCGCATCCAGCACCACCACCACTCCCCCCAGCTGCCGGGCCAGCTCTCGAGCCAGCGCCACGGCGTTGCCTGGCACAACTAGATCCAGGTCTGGCCGCAGGGCCAGCCTGCCCAGCAGGGCGTCCCGCACGGCGCCCCCCACCAGCACGCTGCCGGCGGGCAGGGCCGCCAGGGGCAGGGGCCAGCCTGCCGGGGCCAAACGCAAGCGCAGGGCCTTCGCCAGCTGGTCAACGGGGAGGCCAGCCGCCAGAATGGGTCGCTGGCGTGGCTGCTGCAGCATGTGCATCTGCGTCGATTGCCACTGGGTGGACCGTTGCCAGGCCTACCACGCGGTGGAGCGCCAACACGGCGTACCCCATCTCAGCGCTGCGCCCGACTTCCAACCCCAGCAGCCGCGTATCCACGTGCAGGTGGTGGATTTGCCCCACGATCAGGTGGGCGTCGAGTGGGATGTGCGGGCATGTCAGAGCTTTCAGGCCCAGCCGGGCCATTGGCTACGGCTGCGGCCCCACCAGGCGCTGCCCAGATGAGTTGGCTGTTGGCCCTGCATAGCTCCAGCGAGGTGCTGGGGGTGGCCGTTCAGCCCCTCGGTCCTGGCGAGCCGGCGGAGCGGCGCACGGCTGGTTTTCCGCTGGGGCGATCCCTCTCCAACCAGTTGCTGGACTGCGTGGAGCAGCTGTTGCCCGCCTCTCAGTGGCACCGGCTGGGGCGCTTGGTGGTGGCCACCGGACCGGGCGGGTTCACGGGCACCCGCCTCACCGTTGTGCTGGCCCGCACCCTCGCCCAGCAGCTGGCTATTCCCCTGCATGGGGTCAGCAGTTTTGAGTTGGTCGCCGCCCGCCATCGGATCACCACGCCCACCTGGATCGTGCAGGAGTTGCCGCGGCGGGGCCTGGTGGCGGCGCTCTATGGACCGGATCAGGGCGGTTTGAGTGGGCTGGTGGAACTGCGGTCGCCGCGGCTGTTCGCCCCAGGGGTGGCGCTGCCCGACGGGCCCCAGCTGCCGGCGGCGGTGCGGTTTCCAGATGATCTAGACACCCTGCTGGCCATTGGCGCCAGGGCCGCCGAGCGGCGCTTGCCTGCAGCTTGGTCAGAGGTGCTGCCCCTCTATCCCACCTCGCCGGTGCAGGGGATTTGAGGGCAGCGCCCCCCAGGGTGCCCCGGCGGCGTCGCACCACCTCCGCTGATGCCAGCGGCGGTGGCATCAGCGGAGGTGGTCAGAAACCCCCAGACCCCCGCTTGCGGACCAGGGGCCGGCGGCGGTCTGGGCTGCTGCTGCTGGGGGCCGCCGCCGGGCTGCTGTGGCTGTCGCGGGGCTGGTGGTGGCCAGCGCCGCCGCCGCCGCAATTGATTTTGGTGCTTGGTGGCGATGTGGCCCGGGAGCGTCGAGCCGCCGAATTGGCCCAGAGCCTTGGTCTGCCGGTGATCGTGAGCGGCGGCAGCAATCCCGAATATGCCCACTGGCTGTTTGCCCAAAAGGGCCTGGCCAGGGGGCGGGTGCAGCTCGACTACCGCGCCCACGACACGCTCAGTAATTTCACCTCGGTGGTGGCGGACCTGCGCCGGGCGCGGGTGCGCCACCTGCTGCTGGTCACCAGCAGCGATCACATGCCCAGAGCTCTTTTGGTGGGCAGGATTGTCGCCGGTAGCCGTGGCATTGAGCTCACGCCCGTGGCGGTGCCCTGTGGTCAGCGCTGCCTGCCGGAATCGCGGCGCAAGGTTTGGGGGGACGGGCTGCGGGCGCTGCTCTGGGTGCTTACCGGTCGGGATTTGAGGGATTGGGCGGCAGAGCGCCTGCCCCCTTTGCTGGGGCCAGGCGCGGCTCGCGGATCAGGCCCTGATCCAGCAGCGCGTTGATCTGTTCCTGGCAGGCGCGGGTGGCCAGCTCCAGGTCGGCCCGCTTACGGGAGGCGGGCGCTGGAATCGGGGTGCCGATGCGGATGTGGATCGGCAGCAACCGGGCCCGGCGGCTGCCGCTGCCCAGCACCCGATAGCTGTTGATGATCGCCACCGGCAGCAGCGGCGCTCCCGAGCGGGCCGCCAGCAGCGCCGCGCCGGGTTGGGGGGTATTCACCCGGCCATCCACCTGGCGGGTGCCGTCGATGAACACGCCGGTGGCCCAGCCCTCCGCCAGGCGAGCGGTGGCGGTGCGGATCGCCTCGCGATCGCTGGCGCCGCGGGCCACCGGGTAGGCGCCACAGGCACGAATAATCCGGCCCAGCAGCGGCACCCGGAACAGTTCGGCCTTGGCCATGAAGGCCACCGGACGGCCCAGGGCATGGCCCAGCAGCGGTGGGTCCAGATGGGAGCCATGGTTGGCCACCACCACCAGGGCTCCCTCCATCGGCACATTGACGTTGCCGGCGGTGGCGCCCCTCAGCAACAGTCGATAGATAGGTAGTACCAGCAGGTTGCTGATAATCCAGTAGGTGAGGCTGGGCCTGGGGGTGCGCAGTAGGGCCGGCGGCTCGGCCGGGCGGCTGATCGCTTGATTCACAGGCCCAGATCCGCGCTGGTGGAGATCTGGGCGGTGCCCACCCCCTGGCAGCTGCGCTTGATCAGGCCGCTGAGCACGCTGCCCGGACCGATTTCCACGGCTGTGTCGATGGCGGCTTGCGTCAGCTGATCCATGGTTTCGCGCCAGCGCACGCCGCTGGTCATCTGCTGGCACAGTCGCTGCTTAAGGGCTTCTCCCTTGGTTTCGGGGCTGGGATCGCTGTTGCTGAGCAAGGGAATCGCCGCATCGGCAAAGGACACCGCCGCCAACTCGGCGGCGAAGGCCGCGGCGGCCTCGGCCATGAAGGGGGAGTGGAAGGCACCACTGACCGCCAGCGGGAGGGCGCGCTTGCAGCGCAGGGCACCGCTCACTGCGGCCACGGCTGCCGGGCTGCCGGAGAGCACCACCTGGCCGCTGCTGTTGTCGTTGGCGATCACCACCTCGTCGTTGGCGGCCACCAGGGCCTCGAGCTCGCCCCGGTCGAAACCGATCACGGCGGTCATGGCACCGCCGCCAGCACTGGCCATCAAGGTGCTGCGGCTATGGATCAGCCGCAGGCCGGTGTAGGCGTCGAAGACGCCGGCGGCATAGAGCGCCACCAACTCGCCGAGACTGTGGCCCGCCACCAGTTGGGCCTGGCGCCCCTGGGCCCGGAGCGCATCTACCAGCAGGGTCTCCACCACGAACAGGGCCGGCTGGGTGTTGCGGGTGTCGTTGAGATCCACCAGCTCCCCCTGGGCTTCGCCGTTGCAGATCGCCAACAGGTCTCTGCCCAGCAGCTCGGAGGCCGCCGCGAAGCGCTCCTTGGCGCCCGGCAGCTCCATCACCCCCTTGGCCATGCCCAAGCTCTGGGAGCCCTGGCCAGGAAAGACCCAGGCGATGCCCATGCAGCCACCATCGATACCAATTGCCAGGAGGTTAGGGCTCAGGGCCGTTGAGAATTTCCCAGGCCAGTTGAGCCCAGGCCATTCAGGCCTGGGGGCCAGTCCAGCGCAGCAGGGCACCGCCCCAGCTCAGGCCCGCCCCGAAACCGCTGCTGGCCAGCAGATGGCCCGATTGCACCCGGCCGTCCTTGACGGCTTCGTCGAGCATCAAGGGGATCGTGGCCGCCGAGGTGTTGCCGTAGTGGGCCAGGTTGCTGAGCACCCGTTCGTGGGGCACCGCGAAGCGATCGGCCACGGCGTCGAGAATGCGCTGGTTGGCCTGATGCAGTAGCAGCCAGTCGAGCTGAGCGGCGTCGGTGGCGGTGGCCTCCAGCAGCTCGGCCAGGATCGCCGGCACCTCGCGCACGGCGAATTTGTACACCTCCTGACCGTTCATCTGGATTGGCGAGAAGCCGCCCCTTTGGGTTGTCAAACCCTCCAACAGCGGTTCGTACTGGTTGAGTTGGGCCAGGGTGAGGCAGCTGTTGCGGCTGCCATCGGAGCGCATCTTGAAACCGAGCAGCCCATTGGCCTCCCCTGGACAGGCCTCGACGGCCACGGCGCCAGAGCCGTCGCCAAACAGCACGCAGGTGCTGCGATCGTCCCAGTCCACCCAGCGACTGAGCTGATCGGCCCCGATCACCAGGGCCCGGCGCATGGAGCCACTGGCCAGGTATTGGGAGGCGGTGATCAGGGCGAATAGGAAGCCGCTGCAGGCGGCGGTGAGATCGAAGGCCACGGCGCGGCTGGCGCCAATGGCCGCCTGCACCCGCGGGGCGGAGCCGAATAGGTCGTCGGGGCTGGAGGTGGCCAACAGGATCAGGTCCACATCCTCGGGCTGCCAGCCGGCGTGGGCCAGGGCGGCCGCGGCCGCCCTGGAGGCCAAGACGGTGAGCGATTCCTCGGCACTGGCCACCCGCCGGGCTGTGATGCCGGTACGGCTACGAATCCAGGCATCGGTGGTGTCCACCCGGCCGCTCAGCTGGTCATTGCTGACGCTGGCGGCGGGAAGGGCGCTGCCACAGCCCACCAGGGCCATGCCCAGCCGCTCCATGCCGGCGGCACCTGGGGCGTGGGTTCCGAGCGACACAGAGGTTGGGCCCGTAGTGGGCTCAGTCAACCACAGGTGGCTGGTGTGCCAGTGGCTTTGGGGGCCCTGTCCAGGCTGAGGGCATGGAGGTTTTCCATGACGCCATGGCTGGCGGCGGAGTGGGCCAGCCGCAGGGCGCTAAGCACCGAGAGGGCTTTGCTGCTGCCATGGCCAATCACGCACACCCCGTCCACCCCGAGCAGCAGGGCGCCGCCGTGCTCGGCGTGATCCAGGCGCTTCTTGATTCGGCGCAGGTTGCCAATCAGGAAAGCTGATCCCACTTTGCCGCGGCGCCCCCGGGGCAGCTCCTCCTTGATCACGTCCAGCAGCACGCTGCCGACGCTTTCGAGGAACTTGAGCAGCACGTTGCCGGTGAAGCCGTCACAGACCACCACGTCGAAGTTGCTCGACAGGATGTCGCGGCCCTCGCAGTTGCCGGCGAACTGGAAGCGCTGCTCTGCCGCCAGCAGCTGGTGGCTGCGCAGGCAGAGGTCATTGCCCTTGCACTCCTCCTCGCCGATATTCACCAGGCCCAGGCGCGGCTTGGCCACCTGGAGTACATCCCGGCAATAGATGTTGCCCAGCAGGGCGAACTGGAGCAGCCACTCGGGTTTGCAGTCCATGTTGGCGCCCACGTCCAGCACCAGCACCTGCTTGGTTTGATCCTTGGTGGGGAACAGGGCGCCGATGGCGGGGCGGTCGATGCCCGGCAGCCGACCGAGGCGAAAGATGGCCGAGGCCATCACGGCTCCAGAGTTGCCGGCCGAGTAGACGGCGGTGGCCTCGCCGCGCTTCACCAGGTCCATGGCCAGGTTGATGCTGGCGTCCCGCTTGCGCCGCACCACGGTGGCCTCCTCGTCCATGCCGACGGAGGGGCCGCTGGGCACCAGCTCCAGCCTGCCCTTGGCGATCGCCGCGTCCAGTTGCTCTTGCAGTCCCATCTGGGCCACGGCCCGGGCCAGCGGCTCGGCTTCGGCCACGAAGCGCACCTTCAGGGGCAGCAGCTCCACGGCGTTCAAGCAGCCCTCCAGGATCGGCCCGGGGGCGTGGTCGCCACCCATGCCGTCCACCGCCAGCCAAAGTCTCTCGCTGTCCTGGATGGCCGGGACCTCGCCGCCATGGCCTGCCTGCAGGCGCCGTAGCGGGTCGAGCACCAGGGGCTGCAGTACGGATCCGGCCACGCTGGTGGCCGCGCCAGCGACGCTGCCGGCGCCGGAGACGGCAGCGCCAGCCATGGAGCCGGCGCTGGACACCGCCGAAGTGGCGGTGCCCACCAGGGAGGTAACCGCAGCGTTGCGGCGATACCAGATCACCAGCCGTCGGATGGAACGGCCGGGCTTGGCGCGGCGCGGAGAGCGGCCGCTGGCTTCAGGCTCCTTCGGGGGCAACGGTGTCGACGATGCGTTGGAACAGATACCCCGTGCCGCGAGCCGTGAGGATCAGCTCGGGATTGGCGGGATCATCTTCCAGTTTGGAGCGCAGCCGGGAAATATGCACATCCACCACCCGGGTATCCACGTGGCGCTCTGGTGTATAGCCCCAAACCTCCTTGAGGATTTCGCCGCGGCTGAAGGGCTCGCCGCTGCGGCTGACCAGCAGTTCCAGCAGGCTGAATTCCATGCCGGTGAGCCTGATGCGCTCATCCCCGCGGTACACCTGACGCTTGTTGGTGTCGATGCGCAGGTCGCTCACGGCGATCAAGCCGGAGTTGGCGCTGCCGGCCACCTGCTCCTTCTCCACCCGTCTCAGCACGCAGCGGATGCGGGCTTCGAGCTCCTTGGGGCTGAAGGGCTTGACGACGTAGTCGTCCGCCCCCAGCTCCAGGCCGGTGATGCGGTCAGCCACATCCCCCAGGGCCGTGAGCATCACGATGGGCACGTCCGATTCTTTACGTAGCTCCTGGCAGACGCCGTAGCCGTCGAGCTTGGGCATCATCACGTCGAGCACCACCAGGTCGGGACGGATGTTGTGGAACACCTCCAGGGCTTCGTCGCCATCGCAGGCGGTCACCACCTGGTAGCCGATCATCGTCAGCCTGGTCTCCAGGATGCGACGAATACTTGCCTCATCGTCGACCACGAGGATCGTTTCTTTCGCGGGAACGGAAGCCGTCATCGCCGCAGCGCTGCTGCTACTTCAGATTCGCTCTACTGAAAAGGCCTGAGGGGGCGTTTGTTAACGGAACGCCATCATTCTTCATAAATACGGCTTGGGGCAATCCTGGCGATCCGGCCGTGAACCCGCTGCCCGCTCCATTATTCGCCCCTCTATCCACCAGCTCGCCGGTTCGCCTCTTGGCCAAGTCCGCCACCGCCTACGTCTGCAGCAATTGCGCAGCTCAAACCCGCCAGTTCTTTGGGCGCTGCGCCGGTTGCGGTAGCTGGAACACCCTGGTGGAGCAGCTGATCGCCGCCCCGGCCGATAGGCGGCGCCGGCCCCAGGCCGAGACCGGCACCGCCAGGCCAGAGCCCCAAGCGCGGCGTTCCACCCCCATCGGCGCCGTGGCGGAGCGGCCGCTGCAGCGCCTGGGCAGTGGCTATGGCGAACTGGATCGGGTGCTGGGAGGTGGCCTGGTGCCGGGTTCCCTGGTGTTGCTCGGTGGCGATCCGGGCATCGGCAAATCCACTCTGCTGCTGCAGAGCGCCAGGGCGATGGCGGCGCGGGCGTCGGTGCTCTACGTGAGCGCCGAAGAGTCGGCCCAGCAGGTCACCCTGCGCTGGCGGCGGCTGGCCGACGAGCCAGGGGCCGCCGCTGGCGACTGCCAGCTGTTGGCGGAAACCGATCTGGAGTTGGTGTTGCAGGAGTTGGAGAGCTTGCGGCCGGCCGTGGCGATCATCGACAGCATTCAGGCCCTGCACGACGGCGGCTTGGCCAGTGCTCCGGGCTCGGTGGCCCAGGTGCGCGATTGCGCCGCCGCCCTGGCCCGCATCGCCAAGCGCCAGCACACGGCCCTGCTGCTGGTGGGCCATGTCACCAAGGAAGGGGTGCTGGCTGGCCCCAAGGTGCTGGAGCATCTGGTGGATGCGGTGCTCACCTTTGAGGGGGATCGCTTCGCCAGCCATCGCCTGTTGCGGGCGGTCAAGAATCGCTTTGGCGCCACCCACGAGCTGGGGGTGTTTGAAATGCGCGATCGGGGGCTGGTGGAGGTAACCAACCCCAGTGAATTGTTTCTCGGTGGCGACGAGCCCTGCAGTGGCACCGCCACGATCGTGGCCTGTGAGGGCACCAGGCCCCTGGTGGTGGAATTGCAGGCCCTGGTGAGCACCACCAGCTACGCCAGCCCGCGGCGCACGGCCACCGGCATCGCCGTCAATCGGCTGCACCAGATCCTGGCTGTGCTGGAGAAGCATTTAGGACTGCCCCTCTCCCGTTTTGATTGCTATCTGGCGGTGGCCGGTGGCTTGGAGGTGGAGGAGCCCGCCGCGGATCTGGGGGTGGCGGCGGCCGTGGTGGCCAGCTTCCGCGACCTGATCCTGCCGGCCGGCACGGTGCTTATCGGTGAACTGGGCCTGGGGGGGCAACTGAGGGCCGTGGGTCAGCTGGAGCTGCGCCTCGCCGAAGCGGCTCGCTTGGGCTTCACCCGGGCGGTGGTGCCCCGGGGCAGTGGTCTCGGCGCTGCGGGACTGGGCCTGCAGCTGCTGGAGGCGGCCACGGTGGCCGAAGCCCTGGTGGCGGCTCTAGGGGTTAATCCCACCCAGCAGGGCACGGCATAGGTGACAAACTTATAAAAACACTTGAATTGCGATAGGCGGCTAGATATCGCTCAAGATTTAAGGCTTTAACTTGAAATTAAAGCCGATTATAGGCTATTGATTGGGCTAGTCCTGATTAGAAGTAGACGTCGACGCTGCCCCTGCCGCTGGTTTTCAGCCAGTTCTGGGCCTCGATGTAATTGTTGGGGGCCAGGCGGATCGCTTTGCTCCAGTATTCGGCCGCAAGATCGAAGCAGTGATCGGCCTTGTCGGCTTCGCCACGCTCTTCGGCCAGGGAGCCCAGGTGATGGTGGATTACGGCAATGTTGTTGAGAACCTGGGGCATTTTGCTGTTTAGCTCCAGGGCTTGGCCGTAAAAGTCTAGGGCCTTGCTGTGTTCACCATTGCTGGCGAATACCAGGGCCATATTGTAAAGAATAAATGCCCTGTCGTTGGGGTCGTCCTCCAGCTTTAGAGCTTCCTCGTAGTTTTCCAGGGCCTCGGCGTATTCGCCATCGGCCTGGGCGCTCATGCCATCTCGGTAATAGGCAAAGGCCTCTTTGGCGCGGCGATTGGTGGGCAGCACCTTGAGGATCAGGTCTGCCATCACCGTGAAGCTCTTGTCGATGAAGTTGTCGTTGCGCTGGGAGCGGGGCACGCTATGGGGGCACTGTTGGCGACCATCCTGGCCGATCTGCCTAACCTTGACGCCCTTGGGCTGGGCAAAGCCTTGACGGTTGTGGCCGATTCAGCCCCGCCAGCGGTGCTGTTGCTGGATATAGAGGGGATGAAGTGCGGCGGCTGCCTCAGGGCTGTCGAGCAGAAGCTGTTGGCCCAGCCCGGCGTCCGCCAGGCGAGCGTCAACCTGCTCAGCCGCACCGCCTGGGTGGAGCTCGATGCCGCCTCCTCCACCGACCCCGGTGCTCAATCCCTGGCGGATGCCCTGGCGGAGGCCTTGGCCGGGCTGGGTTTTGCCGCCCGAGTTCGCGATGCCGAGGAGGCGCCGGCCTCCCGCCGGGAGCGGCTGCGGCAGCGCCACTGGTGGCAGCAATGGCGCCAACTGCTGGTGGCCCTGGCTCTGCTGCTGGTGTCGGGTTTGGGCCATCTGGCCATGGCGGGCCAGCTGCCCCCGGCCGCCCTTACCAGCTTGCTGTCGCACCAGGCCTTCCACGCCCTGGTGGCCAGCCTCGCCCTTGGGCTGCCGGGCCGTCAGATCCTCTGGCGCGGCGCCATCGGGGCGCTTAAGGGGTTGCCCAGCATGGACACCCTGGTGGGTCTGGGGGTGACCAGTGCCTATCTGGCCAGCTGGCTGGGGTTGCTCTGGCCGGCGGCGGGCTGGCCCTGCTTCTTCAACGAGCCGGTGATGTTGCTGGGTTTTGTGTTGCTGGGGCGTTTCTTGGAGGAGCGGGCTCGCTACCGCAGCGGCCGCGCCATCGAGCAACTGGCCCAGCTACAGCCCGATACGGCCCTGCTGCTGCTGGGTGACGAGCCGCCGCGGCCGGTGCGGGTGGGGGGGCTGAGGCCGGGGGATCGGCTGCGGCTGCTGCCGGGCGATCGGGTGCCGGTGGACGCCCTGGTGCGCGAGGGCAGCTCGGCGCTGGACATCTCGGCCCTCACCGGTGAGCCCTTGCCCCTGGAGGCCAAGCCGGGCACGGAACTGGCTGCCGGCAGCCTCAATCTGGAGGCCCCCCTGGTGTTGGAGGTGCGCCGCAGCGGTCGCGACAGTGCCGTGGCCCGCATCATCCAGCTGGTGGAGCGGGCCCAGAGCCGCAAGGCCCCGATCCAGGGCTTGGCCGATCGGCTGGCCGGGGGCTTCACCTTGGTGGTGTTGGCCCTGGCCTTGGTTACTTTTTTGTTCTGGTGGTTGTGGGGCGCTCGCCAATGGCCCGCCCTGTTGGTGGCGGCTGGGCACCAACAGGGCCACCTGGGTCTTATTCATGGCGCCATGGCCCAGGGCGTGATGGCTCAGGGCGCGATTGGGCCAGGGGCGCTCGGGCCGGCGGTTTCGCCGATGGCTCTTGCCCTGCAGCTGGCCATCGCCGTGCTGGTGGTGGCTTGCCCCTGTGCCCTGGGCTTGGCCACCCCCACGGCCATTGCGGTGGGCATCGGCCAGGCGGCCCGGGCGGGGCTGCTGTTTCGCGGCGGCGACGCCATCGAGATGGCTGCCGGCCTGCGCAAGCTGCTGTTCGACAAGACCGGCACCCTCACCCTCGGCCGCCCGGTGCTTAGCGCCATTCGGCCCCAGCCCGGCGTGACGGCTGAGCGGCTGCTGCAGGTGGCCGCAAGCATGGAGGCCGGCAGCCGCCATCCGCTGGCCTTTGCGGTGCTGCAGGAGGCGGAGCGCCAGGGGCTGGCCCCCTTGCCGGTCAGTGATGGTCGCAGTGTTGCTGGCGCCGGCCTGGAGGGCTGGTTGCAGGGCCAGTTCACCCGGGTCGGTCGACCCGATTGGGTGGATCTGGCTGGCCAGCCGGGGCCGCCGGCCGACGACGGCGCCACCTGGCTGGCGGTGCGCCAGGGGCCAGAGCTGTTGGGGCTGTTGGCCGCTGCCGATGCGCTGCGGCCAGATGCCGCAGCTACTTTGACCGCCCTGCGGGCTGAGGGTATGAGCCTGGGGCTGCTCAGCGGCGATAGAGAAGCGGCGGTGCGGCGCCTCGGCGCCGAGGTGGGGCTGGAGGCCCACGAGCTGGCCTGGTCGCTGACGCCGGAGCAGAAGCTGGAGCGCCTGGGCCAAGACCGCCAGCACCGCCCCCTGGCGATGGTGGGCGACGGAATTAATGATGCCCCGGCCCTGGCCGCCGCCGACCTGGGGGTAGCCGTGGGCACCGGTACCCAAATCGCCCAGGAAACAGCTGATCTAGTGGTGTTGGGCGAGCGCCTCGATGGGCTGCTGCGGGCCCTGGTGATCGCTCGCCGCACCATGGCCAAGGTGCGCCAGAACCTGTTCTGGGCCTTTGGCTACAACCTGGTGGTGCTGCCGATCGCCGCCGGGGTGTTGCTGCCCGGCTATGGGTTGTTGCTCACCCCTCCCCTGGCGGCGCTGTTGATGGCCATCAGTTCGATCACCGTTGTGGTCAATGCCCTGTTGCTTCAAAATGAGTAGCCAAGCGCCTGAGCCCCAGGCTCAGCTCCGCTCCAGGGGACGCTTCCTGGTGCTGGAGGGCATCGATGGCTGCGGCAAGACCACCCAGCTGCGGGCCCTGGCCGCCTGGCTGCCCGGCAGTGGCCTGCTGCCGCCTGGCGCCGAGCTGATAGTGACCCGCGAACCGGGCGGCACGGCCCTGGGCTTGGCCCTGCGCCAGTTGTTGCTCGAGCCTCCGGCCGCCGCGGCGCCTAGCCCCACCGCCGAGCTGCTGCTCTATGCCGCCGATCGCGCCCAGCACGTGGAGCGCCGTATCGGCCCGGCCCTGGCGGCGGGCCACTGGGTGCTTAGCGATCGCTACACCGGTTCCACGGCCGCCTATCAGGGCTATGGCCGCGGCCTCGATCTTGGATTGATCGCCCAGTTGGAACAGCTGGCCACCTCTGGGCTGGAGCCCGATCTCTCCCTCTGGTTAGACCTGCCCCTGGCCGATTCGCTGCGGCGCCGGGGCCATCGGCCCGCCGACCGCATCGAGGCGGCCGGCGAGACCTTCATGGCTCGGGTGGCGGCCGGTTTTGCGGCCCTGGCCGAGCAGCGCCGCTGGTGGCGCATCGATGCCACGGCACCAGAGGCGGCCGTGAGTTTGGCCTGCCAGCAGGCTCTGGCGCAGTTAGGGGCAGGGCCTGGCTTGCCTGCTCGGCAGCTGCCTGGGATTGTGCTGCCTGGGGGGCTGCTGGGCGATGGCTGAGCTGTTCGCCGATCTGCTGGGCCAGGAGCGGGCGGTGGCCCTGCTGCAGGCGGCGATCGTGCAGCGACGCTTGGCGCCCGCCTATCTGCTGGCCGGTCCCGAGGGGGTGGGGCGCAGCTTGGCGGCCCTGCGGTTTTTAGAGGGCGTATTGGCTGGGCCCGGTGGCAGTGCCCATGAACGCCGGCGCCTGGCGGAGGGCAACCATCCCGATCTGCTCTGGATGGAGCCCACCTACAGCGATAAGGGGGAGCTGATCCCCGCCTCCAAGGCGGAGGCACTGGGCGTTAATCGCCGCACGCTGCCCCAGATGCGCCTGGAGCAGATTCGGGAGGTTTCGCGCTTCCTGGCCCGGCGGCCGGTGGAGGCCCCGGGCTGTTTGGTGGTGTTGGAGGGGGTGGAGGCGATGGCGGAGGGCGCCGCCAATGCCCTGCTCAAAACCCTGGAAGAGCCTGGTGCTGGCTTGATTCTGTTGATCACTGCCGCGCCGGAGCAGCTGTTGGGCACGATTCGCTCCCGTTGTCAGCAGATTCCCTTCATGCGCCTGGCCCCTGGGCCGCTGCAGGCGGTGCTGCAACGCTGCGCGGCAGAGCGGCCGCTTCTCTCAGGCCCCCTCTCAGGCCCCCTCTCAGGCCCCCAGTCCGACGCCCAGGCCGACGCCCAGGCCGACCACCAGCCAGACCTCCAGTCAGAACACCAGCCTGATTCTGCGCAAGCCGATCCCGCGGAGCTGCTGGAGTTGGCGGCCGGTTCGCCAGGGGCCCTGCTGCGCCATCGCCGCCAGTGGCGGGCCCTGCCCCTGGGCATGGGAGAGCGGCTTATGGGCCTGGCGCCGGAGCCCCTGGCGGCCCTGGAGCTGGCTCGGGAACTCAGCGAGCTGCTCGATGGCGAGCAGCAGCTGTGGTTGATCGATTGGTGGCAGCTCGCCCTCTGGCGCCGCTATGCGGATCCCCTGCCCTTGCGGCGGCTGGAGCGGCTGCGCCAGCAGTTGCGGGCCTACGTGCAGCCCAGGCTGGCCTGGGAGGTGGCGCTGCTGGATCTAGCTCAGCTGGCTTCGGGGCGGGCTTGACGCACCAGCGGAATTAGCTGGGCGAGCTGCTCGTCGCTGGGCAGTTCCAGGCAGTAGCCGGCGCCGTAGACGGTCTTGATGAAGCGTGGTTTGCGCGGATCTGGTTCCAGCTTGGTGCGCAGGTGGCGCACATGCACCCGGATGGTCTCGATGTCGTCGTCGGGTTCATAGCCCCACACCTCCTTGAGGATCAGCGGCGGAGAAACCGTTTGGCCATGGCGCTGCAGCAGGCAGTGCAGCAATTCAAATTCCAGGTGGGTTAGCCGCACCGGCTGGTCGAACCAGATGGCTTCGAAGCGCTCGGGCACCAGGGTGAGGCAGCCGTAACTGAGGATTTCTTGCTGGCTGTTGACCAGGGGGGGGCGATCACAACGCCTTAGCAGCGCCTTGACGCGGGCCATCAGCTCTTCGAGATCGAAGGGCTTGGCCAGGTAGTCGTCGGCGCCGGAGTTGAAGCCGCTCACCTTGTCTTTGGTATCGCCCAGGGCGGTGAGCATCAGCACTGGAATGCGGGCGGTGCGCTCGTCGCGGCGCAACCGCTGGCAGATGGTGAGGCCATCCACCTTGGGCAGCATCAGATCGAGCAGGATCACGTCCGGCAGCAGCTGCATGGCCAGGGCTTGGCCCTTGATGCCGTCTTCGGCCCAGTGCACGTCAAGGCCACCATGCTCCAGGTGGCGGGCCACCAGCTGGCGCATGTCGCCATCGTCTTCGATCAGCAGAACACAGGGTTTCATGGATGCGGGTGATGGATCCACCAGGACCACTGGCGATGCATGCTCTGGGCATTGTTACGCCTCGGCAGGGCCCCGGTCACCCGCTGCGATCGGGGCCAGCCCGTCCGTGATCCCGGCTGCCTGGGGAGGGGGGAATTCGCATCCATATAGAGGGACCAGCTGGCAGTCGCTGGAAGCAATTCACCGCAGATGTGCAGCGTCATCGCCGAGACGAACTAGAGAGCTTGGACGGCTGTTTCAATTTTTTAGTTAATTTATTTGTTGTGATCCCCGGGGCCGCTCCCCTCCCCGTCCCATCTGCGGGCTGTTGGCGCCGAGGCTGTTTGGCTGCCTAGTTAGCTAGATGGCTGGATGGCTGGCTGCCTGGCTGGCTGGCCGGTTATCTGCGCAGATGGGCTTTGGAGGTGGCAAAAACGCAATTCTGCAGATTTATGCAAAAAATTGCCGGCCTGGCTAGTTAAAAAGCAGCGCCGCTTCAGGCAGCTGAGTCGCTTCAGGAAGCCGCCTCAAAACAGCAGGCTAAAAAAAAGCAGCCCAAAGGGCTGCTACAGAAAATTGAAAGACTCCCCGGGCGGGATTCGAACCTGCGACCAATCGGTTAACAGCCGATCGCTCTACCGCTGAGCTACCGAGGAATGCGGTGTTCAGAGGTTACCTGTTGGCCCCGCCGGCCTGCAAGGGGTCCAGCCGCTGAGCCAGGGAGGCCCCCGGTTGCCAGTCCCCCACCTGACCCCGCTCCATCAGCGCCGCCCCGTCGCAGCGCTGCAGTTCCTCGAGGCGGTGTGTGATCCAGAGGGCGCAGAGCGGTCGCTCCCCGGCGTGGCAAAGCCGGTGGATCAGGTCCAGCACCTCCTGCTGGCTGTCGGGATCGAGCAGGGCGGTGGGTTCATCGAGCAGCAGCAGCTCGCTGCCCCTGGCCAGGGCGCCGGCAATCGCCAACCGCTGCTTCTGGCCGCCGCTGAGGGTGTGGATGGGCCTGGATTCCAGGCCAGCCAGGCCCACCTGGTCCAGCAGCTGCCTCACCCGCGCCGCTGCCGCCCTCGCACTCAGGTCTTCGGGTAGGCCCAGTCTCAGGTCGCTGCCGCAGCTGGGCAGCAGCAGTTGGTGATCTGGGTTTTGGAACACCAGGGCGGCCCGGCCGGCGATTTGGATGCTGCCGGCGCTGGGTTGCAGCAGACCGGCAATTAAACGCAGCAGGGTGCTTTTGCCACTGCCATTGCGGCCCAGCAGCATCCACAGGCCTGGGCGCGGGATTTGCAGGCTGCAGCTCTCCAGGGGCCTGCAGCCATTGGGCCAGCTGAACGCCAGTCGCTCAACGCGGAGAGGGGAAGCGGCGGCCAAGCCAGCCAACTCAGCTCTCGAGGCTGAAGCCAGGACGCTTGCCGCCGCCGCCAGCGGCAGATTTCTCGTAAACCTGCACCGCTACCAATTCACTGCTGAGCAGGCTGATGCGCTTGTGCTCCTCCTTTTCGCAATGGAGGTCCAGCACCCTGGGGCTGCCGGTTTCCAGCACCTGCTTCAGTTCGGCATAGAGGGCCTGGGCATCGCTTAGCTCCTTGCGCTGCACGGCAACGGGCATCGGGCTGAGCCGGATCGAGAGCTCGACGACGTACATGAAAGCTCGCTGAGACCAACCCACTCTGGCGTTCCGAGCCCCAGGTCAGGGCTTGCTGTAGGCATTTCTGCTCAATCCATCCGCTTGGGCTTGCACGGCAAGCGCCGCAACCGCCTACGATCGCAACGTAACGCTTCATTAAGCCCGCTCTCATGACGATCGCTCTAGGGCGCGCGCCACAACGGGGATGGTTCGACGTCCTCGATGACTGGCTCAAGCGCGACCGCTTTGTTTTTGTTGGCTGGTCCGGGTTGCTGCTGTTCCCCACCGCCTATCTGGCGCTTGGCGGCTGGCTCACCGGCACCACCTTCGCCACCTCCTGGTACACCCACGGCATCGCCAGTTCCTACCTGGAGGGCTGCAACTTCCTTACCGCCGCCGTCAGCACCCCCGCTGACGCCATGGGCCACAGCCTGCTGCTGCTCTGGGGCCCCGAGGCCCAAGGCGACTTCGTGCGCTGGGTTCAGCTGGGCGGCC
>DGYA01000014.1 GCA_002396505.1 Cyanobacteria bacterium UBA5018
GGCAATGCCGCTCTGGTCCTATGGGCCAGTCACTGGCTGAAAATATGGGCCAGTAACTGGCTGCAAATGCGGCAATGGCTCCTGGTGCCGCCAATAGCTGCCAGAGCGGCGATGGTTACCAGGGCGGCAATGACTACCAGAGCGGCGATGGAACCAAAGGCTGCAATGGCTATCAGCGAGGCAATGGAGCTAGGGCTGCGATGGCTGCGATGGCTATCAGCGAGGCAATGGAAGCTAGGGCTGCGATGGGACTGATGGCGGTAGTAGCTCCTGGAGCGGCAATGGAGGCTAGGGCTGCGATGGCTATCAGCGTGGAAATGGAAGCTAGGGCTGCGATGGCTATCAGCTCGGCAATGGAAGCTAGGGCTGCGATGGGACTGATGGCGGTAGTAGCTCCTGGAGCGGCAATGGAGGCTAGGGCAGGCAGCAGTGGAACCTAGGGCGGCAGCTGTGTCAAGGCTTGGGGGCTAGGGTTTGGTGGCTCGTGGCGCAGTCAATGGCTTCCCGCCGCTATGGAGGCTATGAAAAACCGCAATTTCGTCGCCCAGCCAGCTAGATCCATTGCGGCAGCAAGGCTGCTAATAGCCAATAGCCGCCAACGGTTACCAGGGTTGCAGTGGCTCCTAGATCTGTAATAGCTATCGGGGTTGCCAATGGCTTCTGGGGTTGTGATGAATTTCGGGTCAGTCAATATCGGTCAGGACAGCAATAGCATCTAGTGCTGCAATGGCTTACAGGGCGGAAATAGCTCTCAGTGCAGTCAATGGTTTCCAGGGCCGCCAATAGCTTCTGGCGCAGTAATGTTACCTGAATACGCAATGGCCCCTGGGCCAGCCAATGGCTCCCAGAGCAGTCAATGGCTGCCAGGATTAATGGGCTCGGCGACTATTCACTTTAGATTTATTCCCGTATTAGAGTATTCGAATTTGCTTGCTTTTGGTGCATTTGCTTTCAGTGTTGCTGCTGGGCGTCGTACGGTGTTGTGGGCTGCAGTTGCTATCCGGTGGCTGGTGTGTGGATGGCCTCCTTGGGTTAAGGTTTGGGTGCTTGACGTCTGGGGTCCGGGAAATTATGGTTCGCGGATCTGTTACTTTGTGTCTAGTGTAGGGATGATTGCTTCTGACCCGGTGAAGATTTGTTTAATTGATTATGAAAGCTGATCGTGGCGCCCTCTTCTGTGGGTCTGGCAGTTTTAATTATTTAGAAGCGGCTCTCATTTCGGCTCTAGCGCTTCGCCAGCACGAGCCAGATCTCCCGATCACTGTGTTCTCCGATTTGCCGGATTTGGACTCTGTAAGTCTGGAGGGTACTTGTATAGCCATGTGCTTGGTTTCGCCGCAAGTTGCACCAGGCTCTAATGCTTTTTCCTCCCGCTGGGTTAAGACGCGCTTGGCTAAGTTGAGCCCATACTGCAACAGCCTCTATGTGGATGCGGACATGTTGGCCATGCAGCCACTGGGGGGGCTATGGCATGTGCTTGATAGGGCTCCCGTCGGCTTGGTGCGCGATCGATTGCCTTTGGTGAGCTTGTGTGACCATGTTGCCCACGAGGAGAAAGTTTTTACTTTGGATGCGGTGGGTGGTGATGCCACGCATTTCAATAGTGGCCTGATCTTGTGGCGATCTGAGCAGGCAACTGACAGCCTTTTTGACCACTGGCATCAGCAGTGGTGCCGCTTCGCTCGCCAGGATCAACTGGCACTGGTGAGGGCAATATTTAGTAGCGAAATCCAGGTGGAAACTTTGCCTAATAGTTATAATTTATCCCCCCGCGACGCCCGTGGCCAGGAGGTATATTTCCTGCATCGCTGGGGTGGCACTGTGGAGCGGGGCATCTTTCGCCGCTTTGCTGCTGCCCGCTTGCCCGCTGTGGTCGCCGATGCCCAGAAGCGTTTAGAAGTATTTAAACACTTGTTGATCAGCGGTGCTGGCTGTCATTCTGGTTGACGCTTAGGTATTTAATGCCATCAGGTCAACTCGAAAATGCTAGATCTCGCTGCTCTCTTGACCTGAGAGCCATGGCGGCGTCTTGGTGGCCATCTAACGCGCAAGGGCTGGATGGACAATTTCCTGGCGCCCATCAGTCTTTTGCTCAGTATTTGGCTAGTATTTTGGCGTTAATTAGTCATTGTTTGGACATTGTCTTGCTGTGGCCTGGCAGCCATCTGATGGACACCTTGGAAAATACCAAGTTCCATCGATGCCGCACTGCAAGCAGTATTGCGGCGACAGGCTTGCTCTTCGCTCTGGCGAGCGGAATGGGCAATTTTCGAGGCGCCTTAATTGTTATTGTTATATTGTATGATCGTCTTGCGCCTGTATTGTGTTTTCAGCATTATGTTAATCCTCTAGGCATCTGGTGACCATGTCGTGGCTGACGGGTCTGTGGTTTCAGGGCCTATGGTTTTCGGGGCTATGGCTGAGGGGCCTATGGCCGAGGATCCTATGGACGAGGGGCCTGGGGACGAGGGGCCTGGGGTTGCTGGGGCTATTGCTGAGGGGCTTGTGGTTGCAGGGTCTATGGCTGAGAGGTTTGAGGTTGTCGGGGCTGCGGTTGATGGGCCTGGGCTAGACCCAGCAACGGCGTTGGCGAGCGGTTGTTGGGTTAAGTGGATAGGTGGTGCCAGCAACCAGGATTTGGCCGCGATTGAAGATCTGGCTGGGATCTATGCCCTGGCGGGGGTGCATTGCCTGGATGTGGCGGCCGACCCGGCGGTGGTGGCCGCAGCCCGCAGAGGGGTGGTTCGGGCTGAGCAGTGGCTTGGTCATCCCTTTGGCCCTGTCCGACCGTGGCTGATGGTGAGCCTTAGCGACGGGGTTGACCCCCATTTCCGCAAGGCCTGGTTTGATCCGCGGCGCTGTCCACCCGACTGCTCTAGGCCCTGCGAGCGGGTCTGCCCCGCCGAGGCGATTGGCGGCTTGGCAAAGGGCCATGGCGGCGTCGTGGCGGAGCGCTGCTATGGATGCGGCCGTTGTCTGCCCGCTTGCCCCCTCGGCCTGATCGAGGAGCGCCAACAGCTGCTGCCGGCCGAGGCGGTGGCCAGCCTGTTGGCAGAGATCCAGCCCGATGCGGTGGAGTTACACACCTGCATTGGTCGCGGCGAGGCTTTCGGCGAGCGGGTACTGCAGCTGCGCCGCTCTGGAGTGCCGCTGCAACGCTTGGCGGTGAGCTGTGGTTTGGAGTCGGCGGCCGGGGCCGCCGCGGACTTGGCCCCTGTTCCGCCCACGCCGTCCCAATTGGCGGCTGAACTTTGGCAGCGCTATGCCGTGGTGCGCGCCGCTGGATTTTTGCCGATCTGGCAGCTCGATGGCCGGCCGATGCGGGGCGATTTGGGGGCCGGGACGGCCCATGCCGCCGTGAACCTGGTGCGCCAGCTGGGCCCTCTGGCGCCTCCAGGGCCTCTGCAGCTGGCCGGCGGCACCAATGGCCGCAGTTTGGGGTTGTTGGATCGCCAGCGGCTGGGCCCGTTGGCGGTGGCCGGCGTGGCCTTCGGTGGCGTGGCCCGCAGCTTGCTGCAACCGCTGCTGCGGCAGGCCCAGGAGCGCGGCCAGTCCCTGCTCAGCGATCGGGAGCTGGGCTCGCAAGCCCTGGCGCTAGCGCGCGAGCTGGTGCGTCCCTGGCTGCAACGCAATCACCGCTAGAACGGGCTAGACCCGCAGGCCGCTCCATAGCCACCCAGCGCATTACCGACGATCTCGACCGTTTGCTGGCGGTGTTGCCAGTGGCAGTACGCCAGGCCCTGGCGCCGCCAGAGGCCCGTGATTCCCTGTTGGAGGTGGTGCTCGACCTGGGCAGGGTGCCGGAAGCCCGCTATCCAGGCCGGGCGGTGGCCCTGGCCAGTCAGCCGGTGCAGCGGGCAGATTTAGCGGCGGTGGTGAACCAGCTGGGTGCCTTTGGAGGCGATAACCGAGCTGGGATCGAGCGCACTTTGCATCGCATCAGCGCCATCCGCAACCGCACCGGCGAGGTGGTGGGCCTCACCTGCCGGGTGGGGCGGGCTGTGTTTGGCACGGTGGTTATGGTGCGCGATCTGCTGGATTCGGGCCATTCGTTATTGCTGATGGGCCGTCCTGGTGTGGGCAAGACCACCGCCCTGCGCGAGATCGCCCGGGTGCTGGCCGATGAGCTGGAGAAGAGGGTGATAGTAATAGATACAAGTAATGAGATCGCCGGGGATGGCGACATCCCTCATCCGGCTATTGGCCGGGCTCGCAGGATGCAGGTTGCTCGCCCTGAGTTGCAGCACCAGGTGATGATTGAGGCGGTGGAAAACCACATGCCTGAAGTGATCGTGATTGATGAGATTGGTACCGAGCTGGAGGCCCAGGCCGCCCGTACCATCGCTGAGCGGGGCGTGATTTTGGTGGCCACCGCCCACGGCAATGAGTTGGCCAATCTGATCAAGAATCCAACGCTCGCCGACTTGGTGGGTGGCATTGAGTCGGTGACCCTGGGCGATGAGGAGGCGCGCCGTCGCCGCACTCAGAAAACAGTGTTGGAGCGGGCCGCGGAACCTACTTTCCCGCTCGCTGTGGAAATGCACGCGCGCGATCGCTGGTTGGTGCACACCGATGTAGCTCGAACCGTGGATGCCCTGTTGCGGGGCCAGTCGGTGCGGGCTCAAGTGCGGGAACTTGGCGCCGACGGCCAGGTACGTCTGCAGCGGCCGGTTGATGTAATTGGACTGGCTGGCACCGAAGCGCCGCCGCCCCTGCCGCCAGCCCCCCGGACGGTAGGCGGGCCGCGCCTGGCCCAGCGGCCATTGCCTCCTCTGGAGGCTCGACAGACTTTGCCTCCTCTGGAGGCTCTGCAGAACATGCCTCCTCTGGAGGCTCGGCAGACCCTGCCTCCTCTGGAGGCTCGGCGTGCCCTCTCTGGGCGCTTTGCCGCTGGGGCCAGGTCTGCATTGGCTGGGGAAGAGCTGCCCAGCCCTCGCCGGGCAGCTGTTTGGGCGGCTACGGCTAGGCAAGTTTCTGCCTCTGGAGCCCCAGAAGCAGCTGGGGCTGCTGCTTCTGGGGCCCCTGACTTTGGTGTTGCTGACTTTGGTGTTGCTGCTTCTCGAGCCAGTGCTCCAGTCAGCGCTAATGGGGGGGGCTCTGAGCAGTTCCTGGAGGCGGCCTGGATCGTTGGCCAGCGGCCGGCGGCAGCCGAGCTGCCGCTAAGGGTCTACGGCGCCGGCATCAGTCGCTCGTTGGTGGAGCAGGTGTCTCGGGCGCGGCGGCTGCCGGTGGAAGCGGCCGGCTGCGTCGAGCTCGCCGATGTGGTGCTGAGCGTGCGCCAGCAGCTCGGCCGCGATCCCCATGTGCGTCGCCAGGCTCAGGAGTTGGGTATTCCGATCCTGGTGATCAAGAGCGCTTCCATGCCCCAGATCCAGAGGGGGCTGGAGCGGCTGCTGGATCGCCGCCAGCCCCAGAACCGGGACCTGGTCCCCCAGGCTCCAGGCGGGGACGCCGACGACGATCTGGCGGCGCTGGAGGAATGCCGACTGGCGGTCGAGCAGGTGGTGCTACCTCAGGGGCAGCCGGTGGAACTGTTGCCCCGCAGTGAGCGGGTGCGGCGCCTGCAGGCCGAGCTGGCGGCCCATTACCGCCTGCGCTCGGCCGATTTTGGTCGGGGCCCTGAGCGGCGCTTGCGGGTATTCCCGGCCTGAAGGGAGGGCTGAGTTGACGAAGGCCCCGCCGCTGTGGGTAACTAACTGAGCACCAGCGTCACTGGCGCTGGAGTTCGCTCCATTGGGCCGTCGCCAAGCGGTAAGGCAGCGGGTTTTGGTCCCGCCATTCCTAGGTTCGAATCCTAGCGGCCCAGTTTTTGTAAGCTTTCTGGCCTGTGCCAGCTACTGGTTCACCATCTGGCCTGGACAGCTCTTCTGGCTTGGATAGTGATCCAGCCAGCCTTCCTGGTGCCCTGCAGGAGCCAGGTGCCGCGCCTTTGCTTGTGTTTGATTTTGACGGGGTGCTGGTCGATGGCATGGCCGAGTACTGGTGGTCCGCCCGCCGGGCGGTGCAGCAGCTGGCCCCCGACCTGGACCTGCCGGAGCAGGCGCCGCCGGGTTTTGCCCTGCTCCGCCCCCTGATCCACAAGGGCTGGGAGATGGTGTTGATGGTGGCCGAGCTCTCCCGGCTAGATCTGGATATCGCCCACCTGCAGGCGCACTACGCCGAGGCACTGCAGCCGACCCTGCGGCGCTGGGGTTGGCAGCCTGAGCCCCTTCAGCGAGCCCTGGAGCAGGTTCGTGTCGCCGCCATCGCCGCCGATCGAGTCGCCTGGCTGGCATTGCATCGCTTCTATCCCGGCGTGCCTGAGCGGCTGCGGGCCCTGGAGCGAGAGGGCGCCAGCTGGATGGTGCTGACCACCAAGGGCGGCATTTTTGCTCAGGAGTTGCTGCAAGCGGCCGGCTTGCAGCCGCTTGCTGTTTGCGGCCACGAGCAGGGCAGCAAACCTGAGGTACTGGCCCAGTTGGATTCGGCCTCTCGGCCGATTTGGTTTGTCGAGGATCGGCGACCGACCCTGGAGCTGGTGCGCGCCACCCCGGGCCTGGAGGCGGTGCGCTGTTTTTTGGTGAGCTGGGGTTACTTGGCCCCGGCAGACCGAGAGGCTCTGCCCGAGGCGATCCGGCTGCTGGAGCCGCATCATTTCGCCGCCCCCCTGGCGCAATGGCCCTGAATCGCTAAGGTACGTAAGTACTAACGGTCGGCGGGGGACGCCGGCTGGTTTGTGGGGCACTTGTTCTGCTGGGGTCGCAGGATGGCGGTGCGGAGGTTCTGGGATCGTCCCGGGTCGCCGGTCCGTTCCATCCCTCAGAAAACAGCCGCCTGCGCTCCGCTCTATCCCTATTCGCTCGCCAGTCATTGTTGCCATGCCCGCTGATTCCAAGGCCGCTGATGCCAAAGCCGCCGCCGCTGTAGCTCGAGCCGCGGCGGAGCGCGATAAGGCCCTTGGTCTGGTGTTGAACCAGATCGAGCGCAACTTCGGTAAGGGGTCGATCATGCGCCTGGGGGATGCCTCCCGCATGCGGGTGGAAACGATCAGTACCGGCGCCCTCACCCTCGATCTGGCCCTTGGGGGCGGCTATCCCAAGGGGCGGGTGGTGGAGGTTTACGGACCGGAGAGTTCTGGCAAGACCACCCTCACCCTGCATGCCATCGCCGAGGTGCAAAAGCGTGGCGGTGTGGCTGCTTTTGTCGATGCCGAGCATGCCCTCGATCCTGTGTATGCGGCCTGCCTGGGGGTCGATGTAGAAAACTTGCTGGTCTCCCAGCCAGACACCGGTGAGATGGCTCTGGAAATCGTGGATCAGCTGGTGCGTTCCGCTGCTGTAGATATAGTCGTGGTCGACTCGGTGGCAGCCCTGACGCCCCGGGCCGAGATCGAAGGCGAAATGGGTGACTTGGCTGTGGGTAGTCAGGCTCGCCTGATGAGCCAAGCGATGCGCAAGATCACTGGCAATATCGGCAAATCCCGCTGTACGGTGATCTTCCTGAACCAGCTGCGGCAGAAAATTGGTGTCATCTACGGCAGCCCCGAAACCACTACAGGTGGCAATGCTCTGAAGTTTTACGCCTCGGTTCGACTTGATATTCGCCGCATTCAGACCCTAAAGCGTGGCACTGAGGAGTATGGTATTCGCGCCAAGGTGAAGGTGGCCAAGAACAAGGTGGCCCCTCCGTTTCGCATCGCCGAGTTTGACATCTTGTTTGGTCGTGGCATCAGTATTCTCGGCTGCCTGCTGGATCTAGCCGAGGAAACTGGTGTAGTGATCCGGAAGGGTGCCTGGTATAGCTATGAGGGTGACAATATCGGCCAGGGTCGCGATAACACGATCGCTTGGCTTGAGCAGAATCCTGAGCAGAAGGAGCTGATTGAGCAACGCACTCGCCAAAAGCTCACCGAGGGCTCAGAAGTGAAGGCGAACTCGATGAAGCCCCTGGCGGCCGCCGCCAAGGCAGGCGTAGAGACAACGATTGACGAGGAGGTGGAAGCGGCAGTGGAATATGCAGATGTCGAGGAGGAGGCCTACGAGAGCTGATGGCATCATTGGCTCGTGGCATTATTAGTTAATGGCCCTATCGCAGTCCGGTCTGGCCACCGCTGGCCCTTGATTGGGCTGCGATAGGCCATTCTTTGCCCTATTGTAAGGGTGACATGTGGCGAGACTGTTTCGATGTGGGCGGGCTGATGTGATGTATGGACTACCTCGAAAAATTGCTGATACAGCCCCTGCGAGCCAGGCAGAGTCAATAATGGACTCCTTGAAAAATACCAAGGTCCAGCGCTGCAGCGCTGTAAGAAGCGTTGCAGCGAATGGCCTGCCCCTCGACCAGGCGAGCGGAATGGGCAATTTTTCGAGGCGCCCTTATCGCAATGCTTTAGCGCTATGAGATTACTGAGACCTGGGACTGCCGAGGTGTCTTATGGGAATGCTGAGATGTGGCGGGGCTGTTGCGATTTATTGTGCTGCTGAGATGTAGCGGGGGCTGCTGCCGGCGTGCTATTCGCAGCAGGCGTTATCGCCTGGGGGCGGCGGTCGCTGGGTTTGTCCCCACCTGTTGCAGCAATTGGGCTACCCGCTGCAGTTCCTGGATGGCTTCGGCGCCCTCGAGCTTCACTAGCTCGTGGCCATCGCGGGATTCCACCCAGCTGATGCCGAAATCCGAGACCAAAAAACGCACCATGTGGTTGGAGCCCAGGTTGGCGACAAAGGAGGCCCCATGGCCTTCTCGGCCATCGCCGCAGACGTAGCAGCTGGCGGAACAACCCTGCTGCTGGAGGGTTCGGGCCAAGGCCTGCAGACTCATGACCAGGTCTTGCACCACGTTGCGGTACTGCTCGGCGAGACGGGCAAACATCTATCGGCCTCAGGCGTGGCGACAATCCTAAGGTTTTCTTCAGATTTTGGCCGGCCAAGTCAAGATGCTGACGGAAATCGCCGCATTTGGGCTGAGACTCGCCAGACCCGCGAGGGGCTCCAGGCGCTTCGGGAGCTCCAGGCACCCCGGACCCGCCAGGGACTCCAGGCACCCCGGACTCGGTTTAGCGGTATGGCACGGGGCCTGGGGAGACTTGCAAAAATTCCACCAGGCCCATGCTGAATCCTGGCTGGGCCCATGGCTCCCAGGGGCCCAGCCAGTTGTTTGGCGGTTATCCAGGCTGCCCTTAGCCGTCCGAGAGGCTCCACCAGCCCGCCGCCGGTCCAAGGAAGCGCACGATCAGCCAGAGCAGCACCAGGCCACCAATCCCCACCCAGGCACCGCGGCTGGTGAGCTCCACAAACCGATCCGCCTGCTGGCGTGTGAGCGGAAACCAGGCCACTATCCGCAGCGAGTTGTCCACCGGGCGGCTCTTGTCTGTTTTGGGTGGCAGCCCCTGGATCGCGCGGCGCTTCGCTTCCCCCATCGGCCCAGTTGCGAACGGCCAGGTCAGGCTAGGGATGCATCGTCCCTGGATGAATCGCCCCAGGATGAATCGCCCCAGGATGAATCGTCGCTGGCGGCTCAGGTACCCAGCGATGCTTTGCCTGGAGACCCAGGGCTGATCGGCCCGATCTGCCTGCGATCCGATCTGCCTGCGATAAGCAAGTCGCCGCAACGCTGCCCGTGTGATCAGATCGATGAGATCTGGGATTTTTCGAGCTGCCCTAGTGGGGTAACAGGCGGCTTAGGCCCACCCAGGGCTCCAGGGCGGTGAACACCTGCCGCCCCCAGCTGCGGCTGCGCAGGCGGCCATCCAGCACGGCCAGCCGGCCATTGCCATGGCGCCGCAGCTGGGCCAGGCCCCGCTGCAATTTGCCCAGGCTGTCAGGTAGGAGACGCTCCCGGAACCAGTCGCGCTCCTGGCGCCGCAGTGCTTCCACCCGGGCGGCGGTGAGTGGATCTTCCAGGCTGGCTATGGGCAAAAGGGCAATCACCACCTGGGCGGGCAGCGGCAAGCACTGTTGCTGGGACAGCCACCAGTCCCAGCTGGCACAGATCACGCCATTGGCCGCGGCCGCGGTGCACTGGTGCACCACCCGGCTGCCGAACTCGGCGGCCAGGCCACTGGCGAGCGATAACCGCAGCGCCTGATCGTCGATAAGCACCACCGTCAGCCCGGCGACTCCCAATACCAGCCGCCGGCTTTGCTCCAGCAGGTGTTCGCCGTAGTTGGGGCTATTGGGCAGGGGCTGGCGCAGCGGCACATACAGGGGTAAAGGGTCGGCCAGGGGTGGATCTCCCAAGCTCACCTCCACCGTGGCGGTTAGACCCAGGCTGGCGGCTCCAGCGGCGGGTTCCCCCACCAGGATTGCGCCGCGACCATCGAGCAGGCCCTTCAATACCAGCAGGGGCTCCAGGGGCTGACGGTGGAGCTGCCAGGCCAGCTCACCGCTCTGCAGTTCCACCCAACTGGCCCAGCCAGCGCCAGCCGCCAGCCAGCGGGGCCAGGGATCGGGCAGGGCCGGCAACAGCGCCAGCAGATGGCGCAGGGGGGTTTCGTCCTCCTCCCGCAGCGGCACCAGTCGCTGGGGACCGCCGCCCGGATGGCGCAGCACCTGTCGGCTCAATCGCCCATGGAGCTCCAGCAGGCTGGCTTCCGCTGCCGGATGGGCCCGTCTGAGGTCATCCCAGTGGCCGGGGTTGATCGTTACCTCCAGGGCTTGGCGCAACTGGCCGTCGAGTAGCTCCACCTCCGGCAATACCAGTTGGCGATCCCCCAGGCCATCCCGCTGCCACAGCCGGATCAGCTCGCCGTGGTCCAGCAGCCATACCCGGGCGGCGGCCGGAGGTTGCGGGCCCTCGCAGCAGGGCAGGGCCAGGCCCGCCGCCGCCAGCCGGGGCAGCTCCACCTCCAGCAGGCGGCGGCGCAGTTCGGGGCTGGCCACCAGGGCCAGGGGTTCATCGCTGAGGGCCAGGGGCACCAGCAGCCCCAGCCACCAGCTGGGATCGCTGCCGGGGGCCAGGCGCACCAGGGTGTGGTCGTGGCGGCGCAGGCTCCGCGCCACCAGCCGGCTCAAGCTGAGGTGGTGGGGCCAGGCACGCCGCCCTTCTCGGTGGAGCAATTGCTTTAGCTGTTGGTGCGCGCGGGCTTCCAGCATCGAGCGCAGATCAACGTGGAATCGATCGTAGGAAGCTGGCTTCAGCCCAGGGCAGCAGCGATGACAACAGCGAGTGTTCCCCAGGGCAGCAACGGGCCGCTCTGGCCTGAGCCGGGGCCGGCCTGGGCTGAGCCGGCCTTGGCTGAGCCCAGGCCGGTGGGGCTGGTGGGGCTGGGGCTGATCGGCGGCTCGATCGGGCTGGATCTACGGGCCCGAGGCGTGCCGGTGCGGGCCTTGGTGCATCGGCAGAGCACCGCTGAACGGGCCCTGGAGCGGGGCTTGGCCGATCTGGTGAGCACCGACGGAGCTGTGCTGGCCGATTGTGAGTTGGTGATTTTGGCCCTGCCCTTGGATCGGCTGCTCGATCCACCGCCCGGGCTGCTGGCGGCCCTGCCCGCCCAGGCTGTGGTCACCGACGTGGGCTCGGTGAAGGCGCCGGTGTTGGCCCGTTGGCAGCCGCTGCATCGGCGCTTTGTGGCCAGCCATCCGATGGCGGGCACCGCCGAGGCTGGGGTGGAGGCCGGCCTGCGCGGCTTATTTGCGGGACGGCCCTGGGTGGCAACCCCCACCGCCAGCACCGATCCAGAGGCGCTGGAGCGGGTGCGGGCCCTGGCGGCAGCCCTCGGGGCCCGCTGGCTGGTCAGCGATGCCGACGACCACGATCGGGCCGTGGCCCTGATCTCCCACCTGCCGGTGTTGGTGAGCGCGGCGCTGCTGCAGACGGCGGAGCGGGGTGCCAGCGGTGCCGACAGAGCGGCGCTGGTGCGGGCCCTGGCTTCCACTGGTTTTGCCGACACCACCCGGGTGGGGGGCGGCAATCCAGAGCTGGGCAGCTTGATGGCCCGCTGTAATCGAGATGCGGTGCTGGAAGCCCTGGGTCACTACCGCCAGGCGATTGAGTCGTTGGAGCAGCGGTTGCTGCAGCAGCAGTGGCCAGAACTGCAGGCCGAGCTGAGCCACTGTCACCAGCTCAGGCCTGAGTTTCTCTAGGGCGGTTCTGGATAACCCTTCGCGGGCCATGGGGCTTTTGCTGCTGCAAGCCGCTCAGGCCGCGCTCAGCTGGCAAGGCAATCGAAATCTTGGTTTTTCCAGGATCTCCCCTGGGGATTTGATTGTTGAGTTGGCTTTATTCCTGATTTGATTACCTGTCTTGGCCTGGAGGAAGTTCAATTCAGCGTCAAGTTGTGGCCGCGGCGCTCCAGTAGCTGGCGGGCGGCCGTCAGGGCCGAGAGGCTCACCCCAGCGGTGCCTTCGCCGGGATAGATGGAATCGCCGCAGAGCCAGAGGCCGGCTAGGGGGGTGCGGCTGGCCAGGCCAAAGGGGCCAAAGCGACTGGGGTGCTGGCCGATTCCCCCCACATAGCCGTAGGGCCTGCCGGTCCAGTGGGCAAAGCTCCTGGGGGTGGCCAGTTCTGCGTGCAGCCAGTCGTCGGGCGCGACGCCCAGCAGCTTGAACAACCCCTGCTGCATGCCCTGCAGCGCCAGCTGCTTGCGGGCGGCGTAGTCGGCGGCATCGCCCTCCAGCCAGGGCTTGGCGGCGGTGAACACGCTGGCGATCACGGTGGCCTGACCGGCGGGGGCGCGGCCGTCGCCCTCCAGGCTCACCGATACAAACAGCGGGCCTGGATCGGGCCAGTCGAGTTGCAGATGGCCGTGGACCGCCACCGCCGGTAGCTGGCGGCGGTCTACGGCGCCATAGAGCACCAGGGCGCCTGATGGTTCGCCGCAATCCTCGATGCGGCGGGCGTAGTGGGCCGGCATGGCGGTGCCCAGCAGCGCCGCCAGGGCCTGGGGGGGCAGGCTGCAGACCACATCGGCGGCCTCCACCACAAGGGTTTTGCCGCCGGGACCGCTGGCCTCCACTCGCCAGCCGCCAGCCCCTGCCTTGCCACCTGGGCCGGCCAGGGGCCTCAGGCTCTGGACGCGCTGGCGCAGGCGCAGCTCGCCCCCCCAACGGGTCAGGGCCTGCTCCAGGCAGCTGGCCAGGGCCTGCATCGATCCCTGTAGATGCCAGAGGCCCAGCGGCTCCTGGGCGATGGCCAGCACCGTGGCGCCATAGAGGGCGGCGGTGCGATCGGCCGGTTCCTGGGAATAGAGCTTCAGCTGTAGATCGAGAAAGCGCCTTAGGCGGCTATCGCCACTGCAGCCGCATAGCCACAACAGATCGGCGACAGTGCTACCCGCCAGCAGACCACTGGCCAAGTTGTTTGGTTTTAGGGCCCCCAGCAGTTGGCCCAGATCCCAGAGATTGCGGGGCGGCAGCACCGGGTCGCCAGCGGCAAAGGCCCAGTTGGCACGATGCAGGGCATCGGTGAGTTGCCAGAACCTCTCGCTGCCCGGGAACTGCCTGCTGCGTTCGGCTTGCCAGCGGTTGGCATCGCGCCAGATCTGGATCGGGGTGCTGCCATCGTCTAGTTGCACCACGCAGGCGGGGTCCAGGGGGCTTGCGGCCGGTGCTGCCACCTGTAGGTGGGCCAGCAGTCGCGCATGGCTGCCACCTGGCTCCAGGCCCGCCACCTGGGTGGCCCCCACGTCAAAGTTGTATGGGCCGCGGCGGAAACTGCCGGCGCAGCCGCCGCTCTGGTAATGGGCCTCCAGCAGCAGCACCCGCTGGCCGGCCCGGGCCAGCAGCGCCGCCGCCGTGAGCCCGGCGATGCCGGCACCCACCACCACTATTTGATCTTTGGCCTGATCGGCCCGGTCGATGGCGCTCGACTGGCTCATCTGGGGCCGCTGGTGGTCTCTGTATTGGCCCTCTCTCCGCTGCCTGTGCTGTTGGCCAAAGAGCTGCCCGAAGTGCTAGTTGACGGCATGCTGGCAGGGCTCTGGTATCCATCGTCCGCTGGTCGCCCCCGCCCCCGCCCCCGCTGATCTGGCTAGCTGGCTGCAGGCGCAGTTGGGCTGGGATGCAGCCAATTTGTCTATGCAGCCCCTGGCGGGGGGCTGCATCCATAAGGCCTGGCGCCTGCAGGGCCAGGGGGGCCAGCGACTGTTTATCAAGACCAACCAAGCCAGCGCCCTACCCCTGCTGCAGGCCGAGGCTGAGGGGCTGGTCGCCCTGGCCGGCATGGCTGCCGGGATTGATCAGCTCACCGTGCCCACCCCCCTGGCTTTGGGCCGCGTGGGCGATTGGTCTGTATTGGTGCTGCCCTGGCTCGCTCTAGGCGGCGATCAGGGCTGGCGGCAACTGGGGAGCAGCCTGGCGCGGCTGCATCGCCAGTCGCAGCTGGCCCATGGGGGCCAGGGATTTGGTTGGCAGGCCGACAACTACATCGGCTCGACGATCCAGCTCAACGGTTGGCTGCCCGATTGGGGGGAATTTTTCGCCCAGCGACGGCTGGCCCCCCAGTTGGCGCTGCTGGAGCGCTCGGGCCGCTCCATGCCCGGGGCCGAGCGGTTGTTGGCGCTGGTGCCGCAGTGGCTGGCGGGCCATGGGGCCCTGCCCTCACTTGTGCATGGCGATCTGTGGAGCGGCAATGCCGGTGTGCTGATCGGCGGCGGAGCCAGCATTTTTGACCCTGCCTGCCACTGGGCCGACCGGGAGGTGGATCTGGCGATGGCGCAGTTGTTCGGCGGCTTCCCTCAGGCGTTTTTCTCGGGCTACCAACAGCAGTGGCCCTTGCCGCCAGGGGCTGCCGCCCGAGTACCGCTCTACAACCTCTACCACCTACTAAACCACGCCAACTTGTTTGGTGGCGGCTATGCCGGCCAGGCCGAGGCTGTAATCAGGTCTTTGTTGGCCCGGCCGCCGCTGGGCTGATTGGCCCAGTGGCGGCCGGGGTTAATTATTTAGCGCTAAACTAGTTATCCAGGCCTAGATCCCTCAGCCCAGGTATTCCTGGCGCATGGTCTCGATGCGGCTCACTACGGCACTGCGCTTTTCAGCTGTGGTGAGGTTCTTCCAGCTCCACTGGCCCACCACGATCAGGCCGAGCAGTTCCAGCAGGCCTGGCACCACGGGCAGCAGGTTGATGGTGTCCAACACGCCCTTGATCAGGATCTGGGCCACGATCACCACCAGGATCACGCCGGAGGCCTTGCCGATCCGACCCATCTGGCTCCAGTCCACCTGATTGAGGGTCTGGTTCAGTTTGGAGATGATCTCGCCGTAGCGCTCCTTGAAATTGATGGATGCCACCCCAGGTGCTTCCGCACTGCTTGCGGCAGAGCTTTCAGAGCTGGTGGTGGCTTCGCTGTCCAGAGTTTCAGTGCTGCTGTCGCTCATCGACGGCGATCCCCAGAAGTTGATTTGCCCATAAGGTATCCGGGTGACCTTCCAGAAGCCAGCACAGGTTGAGGCGCGTGCGGAGCTGCTCACCATCTTGGGCCTCTGGCTGGAGGCCGTGGCGCCCGAGGAGGGCTGTGCCCTGCTGGTGGGTAGACGGCTTGGGGCCTGTTGGCGGCTGGAGCGGCTCTGGCCCTGTTGCAATGTTTGGCCGGAATTGGCGCGGCGTGATCAGCGTTTCGCCATCGATCCCCGCGAGCAGCTGCAGGCCCAGAAATGGGCGCGCGGTTTGGGGCTGGAGTTGCTCGGTTCGGCCCACAGCCACCCGACCACGGCGCCCTCCCCCTCCGCCAGCGATCGCGCCTTCACGGTGCCGCCTGCCCTGATGCTGATCCGCGGCCCGAGCCAGCTGGGCCAGCGGCCCGAGACGCTCTGCTGGTGGCTTGAGGAGGGGGAGGAGCCACCCGAGCTGCTGCCCTGGGCAGCGGGAAGGTAGGAGCGGGCGGCGAGGGAGAATGGATGCCAAGACGGGTTGGGGGCCAGGGCCACCGCCCCAGTTCCCCGGCCAGCCATGCTCCCCCCCGATATCTCCGACGTTCAGCTCAGTCCCGATGAGCTGGCCCGCTTCTCCCGGCATTTGATCCTGCCGGAAGTGGGCATGGCGGGCCAAAAGCGGCTCAAGGCCGCCGCCGTGCTCTGCGTGGGCACCGGCGGCCTCGGTTCGCCGCTGTTGCTCTATCTGGCCGCCGCCGGCGTGGGTCGCATCGGCATCGTCGATTTCGATGTGGTGGACCATTCCAACCTGCAGCGCCAGGTGATCCACGGCACCAGCTGGGTGGGTAAACCCAAGATCGAGTCGGCCAAGGCCCGCATCCTGGAGATCAACCCCCACTGCCAGGTGGATCTGTACCCCACGGCGCTCAGCAGTGAGAATGCCCTGGAGATCATTGAGCCCTACGACCTCGTTTGCGACGGCACCGATAACTTCCCCACCCGCTACCTGGTGAACGACGCCTGTGTGCTGTTGGGCAAGCCAAATGTGTATGGCTCGATCTTCCGCTTTGAAGGGCAGGCCACGGTATTCAACCTCGATGAGCAAAGTCCCAACTATCGGGATCTGTTTCCGGAGCCGCCGCCGCCTGGCATGGTGCCCTCCTGCGCCGAGGGCGGCGTGGTGGGCGTTTTGCCAGGCATCATCGGCGTGATTCAAGCCACCGAGGCGGTGAAGATCATCACCGGCATCGGCACCACCCTCAGCGGTCGGCTGTTGCTATTCGATGCGCTGGGCATGAAGTTCCGCGAATTGAAGTTGCGGCCCAGCCCCGAGCGGCCGGTGATTGACAAGCTGATTGATTATCAACAGTTCTGTGGGGTGGCCGGCAGCGCCCCAGGCCAGGAGGAGGCCGGCGCCGTGGCCAGTATTTCGGTTACCGAATTAAAAACCCTGCTCGATCAGCAGTCTGACGATTTGCTGTTGCTCGATGTGCGCAACCCCAACGAGGCCGAGATTGCCCATATTGAGGGCGCGGTGCTGGTGCCATTAGACCGCATCGATAGCGGCGAGGCGATAGAAGAGGTGCGTCGCCTGGCGGCTAACCGCAGGCTCTATGTGCATTGCAAGCTGGGCGGCCGTTCCGCCAAGGCGTTGATCGCCCTGGGCCGCCATGGCATCGAAGGCATCAACGTGACCGGCGGCATCGACGCCTGGAGCAAAGAGGTGGACGCCAGCGTGCCCCGTTATTGAGCCGCCTGTGATCAGCTGTCGTATTGGCATAGTCGCTCCGCCTGCCACAGGTCATCTAAACCCCATGGTGGCCCTGGCGCTGGAGCTACAGCGACGCGGCCACCAATTGGTGTTGTTCACGGTGGCCGATGCTGCCCGCAGGTTGGCCGAGCTGCCGCTGGAATTGGTAACCATCGGCGTAGATGCCTTCCCGCTGGGCAGTGTTGACGCGGCCTATGCCGAGCTTGGCCGCCTTAGTGGTGTTGCCGGGTTGCGCTATTCGGTGGCTTACTTTCGGCGGGAGCTGGCGATGCTGCACGATCAGCTCCCGGCTGCGATTACCGCAGCGGGCATCCAGTTGCTGCTGGTGGATCAGCTGAGCCCGGCGGGCGCCATGGTGGCCGAGAAGCTGGGTATCCCTTTCGTGACCATCTCCAATGCTTTACCGATCAACCGAGAAGCGTCAGTACCCCCCTATTTCACTGGTTGGTTGCCGAGCAGAGCGCCATGGGCCCGCTGGCGCAATCAGTTGGGCAATGCCCTGCTCGAACGACTCACCATTTCCTTGTGGCGGGATCTGCAGGAGCAGCGGCGGCGCTGGGGGTTGCCAAGTTGTCGGCATAAGGACCAGCTGCAATCGCCGCTGTTGCAGTTAGCCCAGCTGCCCCGCGCCTTTGATTTTCCCCGGCAGCGGCTGGCAGGCCATTTTCACTATGTGGGTCGCCTGGCGGATCCATCTGGCCGCGAGCCATTATTGCCTGATTGCTTGAACTTCCCCTGGGATCGGCTTGATGGGCGGCCACTGATCTACGCCTCGCTGGGCACTCTTCAGAATGGCAAGCCGGAAATCTTTGAGCAGATTGCCGCTGCTTGTATCCCTTTAGATGCCCAGCTTGTGATCTCGATGGGCAATCCCACAGCTATGCCTTTGGATTTACCTGGTGAGCCGCTGGTGGTAGCTTATGCGCCCCATCAACAGTTGATCGCCCGCTCTGCCTTGGTGATCACCCATGCCGGCCTGAATACCACCCTCACCGCCCTGGGTTGCGGCGTACCTTTACTGGCGATCCCAATCACCAATGAACAACCAGGTATTGCCGCCAGGGTTGCCTACTGTGGCGCCGGGCGCATGCTGCCCTTGCGTCAGCTTCGCGTTGAAAGATTAACGGCCATGGCCAAGGACGTGCTCCATAATCCTGTCTACCGGCAAAACGCACATCGCCTGGGGCGGGAGATAGAGGCGGCCGGCGGAGTGGGACGCGCTGCTGATTTGATCGAGGCTTGTTTGTAGGGGTTGAGTGTGTGTGGGGAAATAATGATTGAGCAATCCAACGAGTATCAAGGACAACCGCAGCCGCCTGGCCTTCCGGCAGCAACAGCTGCTGTCTGAGCTCCGTTGGCTTCAGCCCCATGCGCTTCATCTCTTCCCGTTGAAGCACCTGCGCCAGCAGCCGGTCGTGGGTCTCAACCAAAGCCACGATTCGGTTTAGACCAGCCCCGTAGCGGGGTTTTGCCGCAGGTGTGCTGGCGTAACTTCGGAATCGTTGACCACAACGGCGGAGCACCGGTCAACGGCACCAGCAGCTATTGAAATGGAGCGCAAGCGGGCCCGAAGGGGTGCAGCTGCAGCTGCTGGCTGGCCAGCAATGGATCGCCTTGACCGGGTGGCTTTGAATGAGGTGGCAATCACCGGATCGAGCTGACCGGGGCGAGATGACTGGATCGCCAGGAGCGGATTGCGATGACCGGATCGCGATGCCTGGCTAAAGCTGCCCCAGCGGAGGTAACTGCACTCTTGAACCATGGCGGGGCCTTCACCCCATCTAAGTTATTGTTAACCCCAATCGAGTTCCAGGTCAATGGCCATGCCAGCCCTTCATTTAGATCGCCCTGTTGGTTCGCCGGCCTGGCGGCGCAGCGGCCCCATGGCCCTGCTGGCTCTGGCCATCGCCCTGGGCGGGGAAGCGGGGTTAGCCCAAGCCCAGTCGTGCACCTTCCTGCAACCAATCGGTGGTAACGGCACCACGCCGATCGTGAGCAAATCGGTGGGGCGGGGCAAGTTGTTCGGCAAAACCAACTGGAACACCGATTTCATCGTTGACAAGCCTTACGGCAGCTACAAGCTGTTCTTCACTGCCAATTCCTCCGATGCCAACGCTATGTATCCGGTGGAAGGCTTCATGAAGTTCAGCGATGGCTCCAACCTGCAGGTGATCAATACCCAGATGAATCCGCCGATCGGCACCGGCAAGATGTTTGGCCCCTTTGCCAGCGTGCCAGGTAAGCAAGCCAGTCAAATTAATTTCAAAGTGGGCGCCAGCAGCGATCCCAATGCCCTGGGCTTCAGCTACCGCATTTCCGTGCAGGGCTGCCGATGAGTCGCTAGCTAAACACCATGCACTGGCTCAACGCCAAGATAGCCAGGGCTCGCTTCATCCCGGAGTCGGCTTCCACGTGGGACCCGGCGCCGGAGCCGACGTCGACTCAGTCGTCGGCTCCAGGATCGGCCCCGGCCCCCACGTCGGCCTCAAGATCGGCCCCAGCCCGATCACCACGGCAGCCATGGGGGCGCGAGCGCACCAGCAGGCCATCCTTGGGCGAAGGGCTGGGAATTATCGCCAGCGCCAGGTCCTGATCCGGCTGCAGCTCCAGGCTGAGCTGTTTGAGCATCCCCACCGCCAGCAGGCGGATCTCCAGCTCGGCCAGGGCCTTGCCCAGGCACACCCGCTCGCCGCCGCCAAAGGGCAGCAGCGTGGCGGAGCTGTCCCCGGCCAAATGCCGCTGCGGCCGGAAGACCTCCAAATCCTCGTCCCCCCTGCCGTGGCGTTGGCTGCCGTTGCGATTGCTGCCGTGGAGCTGGTTGGCGTGGCGATGGCTGGCGACGATGCTCACCTGCACCACCCGGTTGGCGGGCACCAGCACGCCCGCTAGGGCAATGGGCTCCCGGGTCCGGCGGAAGAAGCCCCCCACCGGTGGAGTCAGCCGCATCACCTCCTTCACCACCGCATCGAGCCGCGGGGCCCTGATGGGGTCGTAGGCCCCCAGGACCTCCCCCGGCGGCGGCGGCCACGCCAGGCTGTCCAGCTCCTCCTGCAGCCAGGCCAGCTCGGCTGGATGCCGCAGCAGGGTGAGCAGCAGGCAACTCAGGGAGGAGGCGGTGGTTTCGTAACCGGCGAACAGCAGCAGCAGCAACTGCTCCACCACGTCGTCATCGGCCAGGGGCAGGCCGGCCTCATCCAGCCCACCGGCCAATAGATCCAGGCCGCCGGCGGCGAGGCTCTGGCCGGCGGCGGTTGAGGCCTGGGCCCGCTGGAGCACGGCGCCCAGGCGCCGCAGCAGGCGCTGGCGGGCCTGGCGGGCCAGGGCGTAGGGGCTGCCGGGCAGGGGGAAGGGCAGGGAGAACAGGCCCCGGCACCAGGTCTCGAAATCCACGAACAGGGCATCGCGATCGACGGCATCGAGCCCCAGCACCGTGCTGGCGATCACGCTGAAGGCAAACCGCCGCAGCTTTGGCACCAGGGCCTCGGCCGTGGTGGAGCCCAACAACTCCAGGCTGAGGTGGTCCACCAGGGCCACGATCGCCGGGCTGTAGCGCTTCAGGGCGGCGGCGGCGAACAGCTGGCCCACCACCCGCCGGCGGGCCCTGTGCTCGGCGCCGTTGCGGTTGGCCAGGGATAGGGAACCCAACAGTTCCCGCACGCTGTCCGGCCACCAGCCCTCTACGGCATCCCCCTGGGCGAACAGGTCGGCGATCGCCCGTTCCCCCCGGATGAACACGGTGCGCTGCCCCAGCAGGCTGGTTTCATACACATCTCCATAGCGCTCGAAGCGGGAGCGGGCGAAATCGGGATCCCGGAAGAAGGCGAGCGTCTCCAGCACTCCGCTAACCGCTGGGGTGCTCGGCAGGGGGGCAAGCGTGGTGGGATCTAGGAGCAACTAACGACATCCAGGCAATGCCCAGGCTGGCGGAAAGCCGCCGCCACCGCGTAGCCCACAGCTGCAAGGCTGAGGCCAGTTGGGGCCCAACCATGGCGGGGGAATTCACTATCGCGGTGGCCCTGGAGGGGCAGCTGCGCCTCGATGACCAGCCGGCCTTCCACGCCGCCGTAGCCCTGGCCCACCGCCAGGGCGGCGGCCAGCTGATCGTGCTGGCCTGCCTGCCGGCTGGCCAACGCCTGCGGGGTCCCCACCAGCGCCAGCTGGAGGCCCAGGCCCTGGCCCAGCTGCGGGCCCGCCTGGCCGCCGAGGCCATTCCGCTGCTGCATTTCCCGCAGCACTCCACGGCGGCGGCGCTGGAGGCGATCCGTCCCCTGGTGCGCCCCGCCGCGGTGCTGTACTGCCAGGAGAGCTGGCTGTTTGGCGACTGGCCGGTGCAGCCCGGCAACTTTCCCAAGGTGTTCTCGGATTTCCGGCGGCGGTTGGAGCGGTCGCCGGAGCCACCGCTGCCGCCGCCGGAGCTGCGGGGGCTGGGGGGTGCAGTCCTGGACTGGCCACCGAACTGGCCACCGACCTGGCCGACAACCTCGCTGCCGCCGGCCTGGCTGCAGCCAGCGCCAGCGGCCCAGGCCGGCGACCCCCGCAGCGCCTTTCCCTTTAGCGGCGATGAAGCCAGCGCCCTGGCGCGGCTACGCCATTTCTTGTTTGATTCCGATGGCCTGCGGCACTACAAGGCCAGCCGCAATGGCCTGGTGGGTACGGAATTCTCCTCGAAATTTTCGCCCTTCCTGGGAATTGGTTCCCTCTCGGTGCGGCGGATCTGGCAGGAGCTGCTCCGCTACGAGGCTCTCCAGACCGATACGGGCGGCGATGGAGCTGATCAGCCCACAGGGGAGGGCTGCGAGTGGATGCGGCAGGAACTGCTCTGGCGCGAGTTCTTCCTCTGGTCGGAGCGGCGCCATGGGGCCAGCTTCCATGCCCCCGGCGGCATCCAGGGCCGTCCCCCCCAGGGGGAGCCCGATCGGGAGCGCTTTCGGCGCTGGACCCTCGCCGACTGCGGCCATCCCTTGATCGATGCCCAGCTGCGGGAATTACTGGCCACGGGCTACCTCTCCAACCGGGGCCGCCAGTGGGTGGCCTCCCACTTCGTGAACGAGCTGCGGCTGCCCTGGACCTGGGGCGCCCGCTTCTTTGAGTGGATGCTGATCGATGCCCACCCGGCCCTGAATGGCGGCAACTGGGCCTATCTGGCCGGCGTGGGCTCCGACCCCCGCAGCTTCGGGGGCAGTCCCCGGCGTTTTGATCTGGAGCGGCAGGTGGGGCTATATGACCCCCAGGAGCTGCACCGGAAGCTGTGGTCGTATCGCTGAAGCCCTGGTCTATGGCTCCGGAAGATCAGACCAGCCACAAGATCAGACCATCTGGATGGTTGGACCATTGGGAAGGTAAGACCATCGGGAAGATCAGGCCATCTGGAAGGTCAGAGCATAGTGCCTTCTTTTATTCTGAAGTTTATGCTCAAGCTGGCGATTATTGCGGATCAGCTCCTGATTTTTAGCTGGAGTTACTGCCGGTTAGCCGTGCTTGGAGCGCTGGGGGCATGAGTCGCTTTCCTGACGGGGTGATCGGAGCCTGGCGGGGTGGAGAACTCATGCGCACAGCCTTGATTACTGCATGCGTTATCGCCTGTAGGCAGTGATGGGGCAGACCCTGGACACCGCGACCTGTCACATGGGTTTCCGATGTGCTAGTGACACAACTTCAACTTCAATTTCAACTTCAGCCGGAAAGGGGTTTGCTAACTGATTGCCAGATTCATTGTTGCGCGGTGATAGTTGCATGGTGACAGTTGCACGGTCACAGTTGCATGGTCACAGTTGTGAAGCAACCTTGATCTCATCTTCTGGTTGCAACACCTGTGCCAGGAGCTAGTCGTGGATTTCTACCAAGGCTACGATTCGGTATAGATCAGCGGCTGGCTGATTCTTCACGAGCTTGAAGCGCTTTCCCTTATCAGTGCCTTGGTTGATGGGGCCAATCCACGTATCTGGAGCACCACTTGTGTCGACGATGGCCTGTGGAATTTGGCCCTGCCAATCCTCGTGGCTCTTGAAAACCTGGATGATATCCCGATTGGTTGCCTACTTTGCAGGGCTGAGGCCTGTGCCATCGCCAGCCGTTGGCGCTCTGGGGCTGCCTTGGATCGCCTGAGCGGTGCGATGGGCTCAGTCTGAATGGGCGGGAGTCTGCAGAGTGCGATTGGCTGCCAATAGTTTTAGGATTGAATCCAGCTTTGCGGCCACCTCTGGATCAATTGAGGCGGGATCTTGGCGCTCGATCAGGCGGTAGAGGTCATTTTTTCGCAGCAGAATTCGAGTGCCGGTAGCTTCTGCGATACGCCTGAAGAATTCCTCGGCAAAGAGGCTTAGCTTTCGGGTCTGCGTCTGAGCTCGCCAAAGCGTATTCTGCATTGATGGATTGGCCTGGGAGTAATTGTTGAAATCAGCCATATTACCATCGAAAATCTGATCAAGAATAAGTTGGTCGAGAATTGCCTTGCCCTGATCGATGAATAAATCAGCCCTTTCCTGCCGCACCCACTCGATCAATAAATCAGGGTTGACCACATAGTTTTCCAGCTCGTAGCGCTTCCAGGGCAAGCGCTCGAGGCCTCCGGCTGCCGTGGGCTGAAGGCCGCGGTTGTCATTGTCGATGATCTCCAGCCCGCGGAGCTCGGGAAGGATGTTGCGCAAGGCGAAGAAGTGTTCCCTGGCTTTCTGGCCAAAAGCCCCTTCCACCGCATCGAGAAGTTCATCGGGATTCTGCCCCGCCACCGGACGATTGTCCTGAAGGTAATAAACATTTAGATGGGCGGCATCGGCAATCAGATCGCCTACGGGATGCTCCAACCGATCGGCAAAAGCCCGCAGCATGGCGAGGTCGGTGCTGCCTTCCAGATAGAGCACATGACCTGTTTCGCGCGCGCGTACATAATGGGCGGCCCCGAAGCGCTTGAGTGATTCTTTGATCGCCGGCTTGGAGGCCAGGTCGTCGGCCTGGCCATCCAGGATAAGGGTTAGATGGCTATCGAGTGCCTCCTGCATCACGATTTCCGAGTGGGTAGCCATTAACACCTGGCCGCCGTTGCGATCGGCGATGCTGCGCAGAAGTGAATAGATCTGCTGCTGCCGCAGGATTTCAAGATGGGCATCGGGTTCATCGATCAACAGCACACTGCCCTTATGGGAATAGAGGTGCGCCAGGATGAGCAGTATCTGCTGAAAGCCACGCCCAGCAAGTGATAGATCCAGGGGGCGATCGGCGCCACTCTGCCCATAGAAAAGGTCGAGGGAGCCCCCTTCATTTTCCCTTGGTGTGGAGAGAGTAACCCGAAAAAGACGTTGCATTAACCCAGTGATTTCAACCCAATCTTGCGGATTATTTTGATGTACCAATAGGCAGAGATTGCGTAGCACTTCAGCGGTGCTGCCAAGGCCCATGAGGTAGTCGATTCGGTTGCGGGTGATCAGGGGCTCGTCCGCTGCGATCCCCGACATCGGATATAGCAGGGCCACGTTTAGTTTGGCCGCCAGGGCCAGAGCCTCTGGCTGGCTGAGGGTGGCGGGGTGGGGCTCGGCATAGATCAGCTCATCACTGGGGTGATGACGGAAGACCATCTTGACCGGAATCACAGCACCTTCAATATCAACGCCGACGGATATATAGAGATCCTTCCCGGAAACTTTGAGGTTTTTCCAGAAATGGCGCGTCCTGGGAACGGGAACGGAGAGGATTGTGAGGCGGTTCAGGGGTTTGCCGGTGCGTTTCCTGGCCTTGGCATCCCTGGATTCCAGCTGCCAGGTGCGCAAGCCGATGGACCAGAGGGCAATGGCTTGCAGCGCCGTTGTCTTGCCGCAGTTGTTGGGGCCGATCAGTACGGAGGGGTGATCCAGGGGGATGCGCCCGGAGTTGCCGTAACCCTTGAAATTGCCGATCTCCAGCCAATGGAGGATCTTCATCCCACCACCTCCACTAGCCAGTCCCCTTCCTCACCCCACTGCAGCGTCAGCGCAGCAGCCCGATCGGCGCCAGGGCCGCCACCCCACCGGAGAGGGCCAGCAGCAGGGCCAAGCCCCGGTTCCAGGCCAGGGGCAGGCGCCGCAGCAACAGGAAACTGCCGCCGCTCACCAGCGCCGAGCCAGCGAAGGCCCCCAGCCACCAGAGGGCGGCGGCACCATCGGCCGGGGCCTCCAGGCCGTGGAGCATGGCGTGCACCGCCACGGCCGTGGCCACCAGGGCGGCGCAGAAGCCCAGTTGCGGGCTTTGTTTTGCCTGCAGGCTGCGCAGCACCAGCACCGCCAGCGCCGTGATCGCCAGGGCCGCCAGCAACTCCTGGCCCGGCAGGCTGCCGCCGATCGCGCCGTACACCCCACCGCCGATGGCACCGGCCAGCGCCCAGAGCAGCAGCTGGGGGGAGATGCAAGAGCCGGCCGCGCCAACCCCGATCAGCAGCAGCAGGTGGTCGGCGCCGGTGATCGGATGCAGGAAGCCGGCGAGGCCGCCGCCCAAGCCCAAGCCCTGGGCGATGCCATGGGCCTGGGCCGGTTGATCCAGCAGCAGTGTCGCCAGTAGGGAGCAGCCGGCCAGCAGGGCAAGGGATCTGGTGGAGACAGAGTTGTTCATCGAAGGAATCCGGTCCGCGCCGGCAATGGGTTGGTGGAACACGGCGAGCGTTCTGACTGAGGGAGCCGGAACCCCCATCACAGCTGCGGGACAGCGCCGGAATCGGTTCAGGACGAACCTGCAACCCCACCGGATTTTCCTCCTTGCCTCCAGGGAATGACCCGCTGGAACCGCCCTTCCATTGTGGGGCCAGGGTCCCGGTTTTGAACTCAGCCGGGCCACCACCGCCCAAGGGCGGCACCGCTGTACGCGGCATCTCTGCCTAAAAGCGGCGTGACTTCATAGCCAAGGCGCCCCGGTGGGGGCTCAGGCAGCTGCTTTTTACCTAGCGGTCGATGGGGCTGGTTAGTGTTTCGGCCCTGTTGTGAATCCTGGAAATGGCCGGCTCGCGGGTGAGCGAGATCCAAATGCACTGGCTGAGATGGTTACTCACCACCGGCTGGTTGTTGATCATCGGCTCCCTGTTCTTTGATCCATTCACGGCCCGCTTCACGGCAGCCGATCACCCCTGGAGTCCGCTGCGGCTTCCAGGCACCTGCGTGGAGGTGCAGGGCCGCTGTCTGGTGGAGATGCCCTATCCCCTGGGTACAACTATTTTCTGGGGTGCGGTGGTGCCGGCGGCCATTTTCGTGTTGCTGGTGTTCGGCCACGAACTATGGCGGCGTATCTGTCCCCTTTCCTTCATCTCCCAGATCCCCAGGGCGCTGGGCTGGCAGCGACAAACCGCCAAGCGAAACCCAAAAACCGGCGAGATCCGCCGCCAGCTTGCCCGGGTGTCACCCGATTCCTGGTTGGCTAAGCATTACTCGGCCTTGCAGTTCGGCTGGCTTTACCTTGGGCTGTGCGGTCGAATCCTGTTTTTTAATGCCGACCGGCTGGTGCTGGCGGCCTGGCTGCTGTTCACGATTGTCGCCGCAGTTGCGGTGGGTTGGTTATATGGCGGCAAGGCCTGGTGTCAATACTTCTGTCCGATGGCACCGGTGCAATCGATCTATTCGGCTCCGGCCGGGCTGCTGGGCAGCAGAGCCCATCTGAGCCCCACAACGATCACCCAGTCGATGTGTCGCAAAACAGACGCCAACGGCGAAGAGCAGAGCGCCTGCGTGGCCTGCCAGCAACCCTGCATCGACATCGACTCCGAGCGCATGTACTGGGCGCGCATCGAAACGCCGGCCTTCGCCTTCGAGCGCTACGGCTATGTCGGCTTGGTGGTGGGTTATTTCCTCTATTACTACCTCTATGCCGGCAATTGGCAGTACTACTTCTCCGGTGCCTGGGTGCGCCAACCGAACCAGTTATCGCTGCTGTTCAGCCCCGGCCTGTTCCTGGGGGGCCAGGCGATCAATGTGCCCCGGATTGTGGCCGTGCCCCTGGTGCTGGCGCTCTGCACCTGGCTGGGTTGGCTGGCCGGCAGGTCCGTCGAGGCCTGGATGCGGCGCCGGGTGCGGCGGCAGGGGGCTGAGCCAGACAAGACCCTGATTCGTCACCGGGTGTTTCTGGCGGCAACTTTCCTGGTGTTCAATTTCTTCTTTTTGTTCGCGGGTAGGCCCCTGCTGCAATTGGCTCCGGCCTGGCTGCAATACCTGTTCGACATGGCCTTGGTGGCCACCAGCTCCCTCTGGCTGGTGCGCAACTGGCACCGCAATCCGGCGCTTTATGGCAGGGAGAACCTGGCGGAGCGGTTCCGGCGGCAGCTGCAGAAGCTGGGCCTCGATGTGGGACGCTTCCTGGAGGGCCGCAGCCTGGGGGATCTCAACCCCGATGAGGTTTACGTATTGGCCCGGATTTTGCCGGGATTTGGTAACGAGCAGCGGCACGATGCCTATAAGGGAGTGGTGCGCGATGCCCTGGCGGAGGGCTATGTAAATGCCGCCAGCAGCCTGGAGGTGTTGCGGCGCATGCGCCAGGAGCTGGGCATCTCCGACGATGAGCACCGCCAGCTGCTGGAAGAGCTGGGGGTGGAGGATCCGATGCTGCTGGATCCCGAGCGGCGCCGCAGCCTGGAGGACCAGGTTCGGCTCAGCGGATACCGCCGCTCCCTGGAACGGCTGCTGCGGTTGCAGGGCCAGCTCGGGGCAGAGGCGGGAGTGGGGGCCGGCGGAGGTGGTGGCGTTGGCGGCGGCGGTGGAGATGGCGGTGGAGATGGCGTTGGCGGTGGCGGTAACGGTGGCGGTAACGGTGGCGAGGCTGCGGTGTTGGCTGCCCTCGGCAGTGAGTACTCGATCAGCCCCTCTGAGGAGGCCCAAGCCCGCGAGAAGCTGTCTCCATCCGAGGGGGCCGCTCGCCGTGCCGCGATGCTGCTGGACAGGCTGGAGGAGCTCACCGCCGCCGTGCAAGCCCTGCATCAACCCTGCTTGCGGGAGCAGCCCCAGCTGGTGGCTCTGCTCGACGACCGGCTGCGGCATCGTCAGGAGCTGGTGCTGCGGGCGATCCTGGATTGCCTGCCCCACCTGGAAACCACCTCGGCCCGCGAGCCGCTGCTGGGCCGGCTGCGGGCCCTGGCATCGCCGGCACTGACGAATCTGCTGGAGCGGCAATCCTGGCGCGATCAGCTGCCCGCCCAGCTGCCCGTCCAGGGGCTGGAGCAGCTGCTCAGCTCGGCTGCGGGGGCAGCAGACTCCTGCCCCCCGCTGCCCAGGCAAGCGACGCTGATGCATCTGGAGCGGCTGGCCCAGGACCCCGACCCCACCGTGGCTACCGCAGCCGTGGTGCTGACTGCCGGCCTGGATCCTGAACTGGGTTTGGCCTGGAGGGCAAATCTGACCCAGGCGGGCCGGCCCGCCTGGGTGCTAACCACCGCCGAGCGGCTGCAGAAGCTGGCGGGGCCAGTGGCTTTGGAGGCTCTTCCGGAACTGGAAAAACGCCTGGTGCTCGCCACCAGCGACTTTTTCCGTCGCACCTGGGCCGACACCCTCGATCTGCTGGCGGAACGGGCCGAGATCCGTGTCTATGGGGCGGAAGCTTTGATCACGGAGCCGGGGGACACCTGCCGCGAACTGCTATTGCTGATCGAGGGGGCTGCGCGAGTGGAAGATCGCAGTGGCGACCAGCTGCGGGTCAGCCAGATGCAACCGGGTCAAGTGCTCGACGAACTGGAGGTGCTCACCCAAAGCGCCTCGGAGAGCACCATCGTGGCCGAGACAGCTGGCACTCGCGTGCTGGCGGTGCCGGTGGATTCATTTGATGCCACCTTGGAGCAGGACCCAGACTTTGCCCGCCGGGTGCTGGCCCTGGAAACGCGCCAATTACAGCGAATCACGCGAAAGTTACCAGCAATGCCCGCAGGATAGAAATCGGATGTCGCTGCCCCCAGCGAGCCGCAGCCGCAGCCGACTGCCATGTCAAAACCCTGACACCAGTCTCTAGTAGGCGGTTGTTGGTGGAGGGGTGAGGGATTCTTTTGGTCAATGCCGCCGCTGCGGTTGTTTTGCGAGGTTCCTGGTTCATGGGTCAGTTGCGTCTTGCTCTCGCCGCATCGCTGGCATGCCTGCCCTTGGTTGCCACGGGTCTGGGGGATGCTGCCCTTGCCGCTGGCGGTTCAGGCAGCGACAGCGCCGACCAGGTGACCTCGATCGGCCAGTTCTCCGACCTGCGGCCCACCGACTGGGCCTACCAGGCGCTCGTCAACCTGATCGAGCGCTACGGCTGCGTGGCCGGCTACCCAAACGGCAGCTACAAAGGTGGCCAGGCGATGACCCGCTTTGAAGCCGCCGCCTTACTCAATGCCTGCCTCGACCGGGTCACCGAGGTGACCGACGAGCTCAAGCGCCTGATTAAGGAATTTGAGCGGGAGTTGGCGGTGCTCAGGGGTCGTGTTGACGGCCTGGAGACCAGGCTGGCCGAGCAGGCAGCCACTCAGTTTTCCACCACTACAAAACTATCCGGCCAGGCCACTTTTGTGGTGGGGGCTAATGTCTTCTCGGGCACTGCTATCAACGCAAGAGCCAATAGCGTGAATCGAGCGCCGAATCAATTCACCGGCAAGCCTCGTGACCCTGTGGCCTTGCCCAATGCCACCACTTTCAACTACGACCTGCAACTCACGCTTGATACCAGCTTCACCGGCAAGGATCTGCTGCGCACCAACCTCAGGGCCGGCAACTTCGGCAAAAGCGTCTTTGGTGGCGAACCCCATGCCTTGGCACTTGCCGAGCTAGCCCCCTGTGTCAGCAAAGTTGTCCACTCGGTTTGACCCATCCACCAGGGGCCTAACCGACGACCATGAAAACGGCTTATGACCCCGCTGTGGGGGACCAAATCCGCGAGCGAATGAGCCCGCCAAACCGGGAGAGCGTGGCTGA
>DGYA01000079.1:0-16211 GCA_002396505.1 Cyanobacteria bacterium UBA5018
ATCTGACCTGTGGAAAGAGCTAAAATTTATGAGGAAAAATCAGCCAATTCCCAGCCTGTGGAAAACCTTGCCGGATCGATCCGCTGGCCAGGTCTTGCCCTCCCCAGCTGGCTAGCCGTTTTCCCCAGGCTTTTCCCCGGCCAGTTTCAAAATTGGTTGCAGTATTTGTTAAGCCAGCTGGCCCCTGCAGTGAGTCAGTGCCAGCGCGAACCACAGCTGGGCTCAGGGTGGGTTCAGGTTTTGCAGTGGCTAATTGATTTAAATGAGACTATTAATCTAGGTGAAATTATGGTTAAAAAATCTCTGTAAAAACCGATCTGTGATTATCGCTAATTAGCCGTCGCGACACTAAATATCGGTAGCGCTTGATGATGCAAAGCATCAGGGGACCAGGGGCTGGCTGATCTCCTTGATCAGAGCGGCATTGAGCTTGTTCTCGCAGCCCAGCCAGATGATGGGGTGGATTGAGCCCCCCTCCGCTTTTGCCGCGGCTCGCTCGCAGGCCTGCCGGCGGCTGGTGCGCCATTGCTCCAGAAGGGCTGAGCTGCCCAGCAGTCGCTGCAGCGTGACGTCGTTCTGATTCCGCTGGCGCCATAGGCAGGCCACGATTTCCTGGGTGTTGCCGTCGCAGTCGGGCTGAAAGGGAAATCGCCGCAGCTGCTGCACGGATTGGTCCAGGCTGTCGTCCGCAGCCTGGGCGGACCCTGGAATCAGCACGGCTGAGATCACCAACGGGGCGAGCAGCAGCAGGCGCACGGAGCGGGACACCATCGAAACAGGCATGGACCTGAGCAGGCATAGGACGCACCAACCCGACGCTCTTGCGGAAGCTGCGGTTGCTGCGATTATTTCGATTGCGATTCGCGTGGCCTTCCCCTCCTCCTGTCCATGGCCGTCGCTCTCCCCAGCTCCATTGAGCCCGTTATCCCCACTGCTGAGGCGGCTGAGGCGGCTGAGGCCGCAGGGGCGAGCTTGCGCGATCTCGCCGGCTCCCGTGCCAGCCATGGCCTGCGTCAAGCCAGCCTCTGCCTCGATCTGGAAGGTGGCCAGCGCGCATCCGTTCCCATCCCGGCTGCGGTGCTGGAGTTGCTGCAGGGAATCCTGGTGCAGATGGCCCAGGGCAATGCCGTCACGCTGGTGCCGGTGCACGCCGAACTCACGACCCAGCAGGCCGCTGATCTGCTGAATGTGTCGCGGCCCTTGCTGATCGAGCGGTTGGAGCGAGGAGAGATCACCTTCCGCAAGGTCGGCACCCACCGGCGCATCCGCCTGGCCGACCTGATGGCCTACAAGCACGCCATTGACCAGCAGCGTGCCGCGACACTTGATGAGCTGGGCATGGGCTACTGAGGTGAATAGCTTCGGTGAATCGCTTCACCGTCGTCTACGAAGCTTGCCTTCTCTATCCCGCTCCACTCCGCGATCTGCTGATGCGCCTGGCGCTCACGGATCTCTACCGGGCCCGCTGGAGCGACCAGATTCACGAAGAGTGGATTACGGCCGTATTGCGGAACCGGCCTGATCTCTCCAGACAGCAACTGGAGCGCACCCACTCTCGGTGGCTCCCAATTGCCCGCCACAAGATGGCCTTTGCCGCCAATTTTGATTGCATTCCACCCAGGAGTTTATTGGCGTTTTTCTCGACTCTGATCTAAAAGCGGATGACCGGATTCGAACCGGCGACGTTCAGCTTGGGAAGCTGACATTCTACCACTGAATTACATCCGCAAATTCAATTAATCTGGCCGCGCAATTGCGACCACAGGCGTACAGCTGGGATAAGCACAATACTGCAGCAGTGATCCTAGCAAGCCAAATCCCAGCCGCAGCTGGGCGAAGCGTCGCCCCGGGGTTCAGGCCACCGGGGCAACAGCTTGCTTCGCCAGGGCTCAGGGCTCAGACCGCCAGGGCGGCGGCGCAGGCTGCCACGCCGGCGCCCGCTTGGCCCTGGTGCAGCCCCAGCCCCTGCAGGGTGGCCTCGATCGCAGCCACGGCGGTGAGTACGTCGCGGTCGCACACGAAGCCCAGGTGACCGATACGAAACACCTTGCCCTTGAGGTGGTCCTGACCGCCGGCCAGCAGAATGTCAAAGCGCTGTTTCACCGCCTTGCGCAGTTCTTCCGCGTCGATACCCACCGGGGCGACGGCGGTGATCGCCGGGCTGCCGTGACCCTCAGCGGCATAGAGGGGCAAGCCCATGGCCACCATGCCGGCCTGGGCCGCATCGCGATGGCGGGCATGGCGGGCGAAAATCGCCTCCAAGCCCTCCTTCTGCATCATCTCCAGGGCCGCCTCCAGGGCGTAGTAGAGATTCACCGCCGGGGTGAATGGATTGCTGTCGGCCTTGGCCGATTTGCGGTATTTACCCAGATCGAAATAGAACTTCGGCAGGTCGGAGCGCCCATAGGCGGCCCAGGCCTTTTCACTCATCGCCACGAAGCCCAGGCCCGGCGGCATCATGTATCCCTTCTGGGAGCCGGAGCCCACCACGTCGAGGCCCCAGGCCTCCATCGGCACGTTGCAGGCGCCGAGGCTGGTGACGCAGTCGGCGATGGTGAGCGCCGTGCCGTGGTTTTTAACGTGGCCGGCGATCGCCTCCAGGTCGTTGATCACCCCGGTGGAAGTTTCCGAATGGGTGAGGATCACGGCCCGGATCGCCTTGGCCGTATCCGCCTCCAAGGCGGCGCGGAAGGCCTCTGGATCGAGCGGCTGGCCCCACTCGGCCTTGATCACCTGCACCTCGAGCCCATAGGCCTTGGCCAGCTTCACCCAGCGCTCGCCAAACTTGCCGTTGTCGCCGCAGAGCACCAGGTCGCCCTTGCTCAGCACATTGATGATGCCGGCCTCCATGGCGGCGGTGCCGCTGCCAGCCAGCACCAGCACATCGCCGCTGGTTTGGTGCAGCCACTTGAGCTGCTCGGTGGTGCGCTTAACGATCTTTTGAAAATCGGCGCTGCGGTGGCCGATCGGATGCCGGCTCATCGCCAGCAGGACTGTTTCCGGCACCGGGGTGGGGCCGGGGATCATCAGGGTCAGCTTGTCCTGCATGGGGGTGTCTAAGGGCGGCGCGGCGCTGGCGCAATCGACCACCATAAAAAACTGTCAACTGCCGCCTCGCCTTGGTCGATCCCCCCCGCCGCGGCTACACCCTGCCGGTATGGCTGGCTGCCGCCGCCTGCGCCGCCGTGGCGGCCCTGCGCGGCGAGGCCTTGCAAGCCGAGCGCTGGCTGGAACTGCTGGAGCCAGCGGGCCTGGCAGCGGTGCCGGTGCAGGCGGCCGCAGCCCTGGCCGATGGCTGGACCCTGGCGGAGAGCCGCTGCGATCCGGGCGATGGCCTCGATCTCACCCGCGGCCTGGCGGTGTGGGTGCTGGCCCGCTGGCTAGAGCCTTCTCCGCCAGGGGAAGGCGCCCGGGGAGAGCAGCAAACAGAGAAAGGGCAGCAGCTAGAGCAAGGCCTTGAAAACGATCAACAACCCTGGCTGCAGCTGGAGGCTGGCGAGGGGGTGGGCGTAATCGCCAGCAGCGGCCAGCTGTGTATCTCGGCCTATGCCCGCGCCCTGCTGCACACCAACCTGCGGCCCCTGGTGCCCGCCGGCCGGCGCTTGCAGCTGCGGGTGGTGTTACCCAGCGGCAGGCAACTGGCGGAGCGCACCAGCAATGCGGCCTTTGGGGTGGTGGAGGGGCTGGCGCTGATTGGCACCCAGGCCGCCAGCCAGGCCAGCGCCGATCCCGCCCAGCTGCAACGCACCCTCGACAGCCTGGCGACGCGGCTGGCGGCGCCGGACTTTGGCGGTGAGTTGATCCTGGTGCTGGGCGAAAACGGCCTCGATCTAGCGCCGCGGCTGGGCTTGCCGGCGTCGCTGCTGTTGAAGGTGGGCAACTGGCTGGGGCCGGTGCTGGTGGCCGCCGGCCAGGGGGGGGTGAAACGGCTGCTGCTGTTTGGCTATCAGGGCAAGTTGATCAAATTGGCGGGCGGCATCTTCCACACCCACCACCATCTGGCCGACGGCCGCGCCGAAATCCTCACCGCCCTGGCGGCCCTGGAGGGCCTGGCCGGCCCCGGGCTAGAGGCGCTGCACGGCGCCGCCAGCGTCGAAACGGCCCTGGCGGAACTGCAGGCCTGCCAGCCGGAGCTGGCCAGCCGGCTGCGGGCGCGGCTGGCGGCCACGGTGGAACGGCGCACTGCCCAATACCTGGCCCGCCATGACGCCGCCGGCATGGAGGTGGGAGCTGTGCTCTTCGATCGCGGTCGCCAGGTGTGCGCTGCGGGGCCCATCGGCGCCCGTTGGCTAGCCAACTAGTTAGCCAACTAAATCCTTAACCAGCTAGGCCAAACTGGCAAAACAGGAGACAACTCATAGACCGCCATGATTCACAGATAACGAGAAACAAATAAGGAGATTCTAGCGGCTATAGAAGGCCGCCATTTTGGCGATCCTGCCACCCGAGAACCCTTCCACATTAGGGCTCCTTTGGCCGGCGCTCAGGCCTCCCAAAGCTTCCTGACATCCATAATTTTCAGCTGATATTAGCGATACATCTCTTGATACTTATTCCAAGCCTTTTCCCGGGGCAGTCCTGATACCTGCGTACAATTGCCGTACTGCCACAGCTTCCTTGGTATATTCTCCCCGCAATATTTTCCCTGCGGATGTTTAGTGAACCGGCGATGCCACTGCGGGGGCTCAATTGAGCACAGTCAACTGGCGGATGCCCAACCGCTGAATGCTGGTCGCCAGCTGCTGGAGTGCTTTTCGATCTGGCAGACAGATGCAGCCCACGCCGGGGAAGCAGTTGTGGATGCCGAGGGCGGAGCGGCTGGTGCTGAATTGGGGCTTTAGATCAATCCAGAGGTCTTGACCCCAGGGTTGCGGCGCCCCCAGGCGATAGCGGCCCGGCGGCAGCGGCGCGGCGTTGCCCGGTGACCAGCGGCGATCGTGCAGTTGGCGCTGGCGCTCCCCGGAAGCCGCCTGCCAGCTGGCCAGCAAGCTGCGGCCATCCCTCAGCTTCAGCAGCCAGATCGGATCGCCACTGGCAAAACTGCGGCGGCTGCGCTCCAGGGTGAGCAGGGCCTCGGCCGCGGCCATCTGGGGAAACAGGGCCAAGATCAGCGCCAGCACCTGGCCCAGGCCTCGCCAGCGACTCGGGATCCCCATCAGCTCAAGAGGCTCACAACCCGATCAGCATGCAACGGATTGAGCAACCGTGGATTAAGCGGCAAAGGATTGAACAGCCAAATAATTGAACAGCCATGGATTTAGAAGCCATGGATTTAGAAGCCATGGATTTAGAAGCCATGGATCCGGGGTAGTAGATGTGGTCAGTGGATCAGGGTCAGGGGATCGGGACGCAGTGGATCGGAAGCACTGGATAAAGACACTGAACCTGAACAAAGAGCGCCAGACTTAAAGATATCGAACTGGAACAGAAGTCGAGCCGGAATGAAAAGAAAAGCCGGAGGCGATAAGGGCGGCTCGAAAATACCAATATCTATCGATGCCGCGCCGCGAGAAGCGCTGCGGCGACTGGCCTATCTCTCGCTCATGCGAGCGGAATGGGCAATTTTAATAGGTGCCTATAAGCCGAACCGATAACAACAAATTGGCGCCGAACCAGCCCCGCTGGCCTGGCCAGCGATGGGCCCGGATACCAGCACAAGTGCCGCCGCTAACCGGAACGGCCGCCGGGATCGACCTAGGCTGGTCCGAATGACCAGGGCCGAGCAGCAATGACCAGCATCGACGCCACGTCGCAGTCGTCTCGCCGGCCGGCGATCGTGATTCTCGACTTCGGCTCCCAGTACTCGGAGCTGATCGCCCGGCGGGTGCGCGAAACCGAGGTGTTCTCCCTGGTGCTTGCCTACACCACCACGGCTGAGGAGCTGCGCCAGCTGGCCCCCCGGGGCTTGATCCTCAGCGGCGGGCCCAGTTCGGTGTACGAGGAAGGGGCGCCGGTGTGCGATCCGGAGATCTGGGAGCTGGGCATTCCGGTGCTGGGCGTGTGCTACGGCATGCAGCTGATGGTGCAACAGCTGGGCGGATCGGTGGTGGCGGCCGGCCGCGCCGAATACGGCAAGGCGCCGCTGCACGTGGATGATCCGATCGACCTGCTCACCAATGTGGAGAACGGCTCCACGATGTGGATGAGCCACGGCGATTCGGTGGAGCGACTGCCGGATGGCTTCGTACGCCTGGCCCACACAGACAACACGCCGGAAGCGGTAATTGCCCACCAAGAACGTCGTCTATATGGCGTTCAATTTCACCCGGAGGTGGTGCATTCCAGCTGCGGCATGGTGATGATCCGCAATTTTGTTTACCACATCTGTGGCTGCGAAGCCGATTGGACCACCGCCACCTTCATCGACGAGGCCCTGGCCGAGGTGCGGGAGCAAGTGGGTGACAAGCGGGTGCTGCTCGCCTTATCTGGCGGCGTTGATTCCTCCACGCTCGCCTTCCTGTTGCACCGGGCGATTGGCGATCGACTCACCTGCATGTTCATCGACCAGGGGTTCATGCGCAAAGGTGAGCCCGAATTCCTGGTGGAGTTCTTCGATAAGCGCTTCCATATCAATGTGGAATACATCAACGCCCGGGAGCGCTTCATTACCAAACTCGCCGGCGTCACCGATCCAGAGGAAAAACGCAAACTGATCGGCACCGAGTTCATCCGTGTGTTTGAAGAGGAGAGCAAGCGGCTCGGCCCCTTTGATTACCTGGCCCAGGGCACCCTCTATCCGGATGTGATTGAGTCGGCTGGCACCAACATCGACCCCAAGACCGGCGAGAGAGTGGCGGTGAAGATCAAGAGCCATCACAATGTGGGTGGCCTGCCCAAGGATCTGCAGTTCAAGTTGGTGGAGCCCCTGCGTCGCCTGTTCAAAGACGAGGTGCGCAAGGTGGGCCGCAGCCTCGGCCTGCCCGCGGAGATCGTCGGCCGCCAACCCTTCCCAGGGCCCGGCCTGGCTATCCGCATTCTCGGGGAAGTTACCAGCGAAAAGCTCAACATCCTGCGCGATGCCGACCTGGTGGTGCGGGAAGAAATCCACGCAGCCGGCCTCTACGACCAGATCTGGCAGGCCTTCGCCGTGCTACTGCCCGTGCGCAGTGTCGGCGTGATGGGCGACAAGCGCACCTACGCCTTCCCGGTGGTGCTGCGCTGCGTCTCCTCAGAAGACGGCATGACCGCTGACTGGTCGCGGCTGCCCTATGACCTGATGGAGAAGATCTCCAACCGCATCGTCAATGAGGTGAAGGGGGTAAATCGGGTGGTGATGGATATCACCAGCAAGCCCCCCGGCACGATCGAATGGGAGTAGGACTGGTGCTGGCCTTCCCAGGCCAGCTTCGATAGCATCAAGTCCCAGCTCCTCGTCGCCTTGTCTGCCGCTCCCGCGACCACCACCTCGCCGTCCGGCAACCAAGAGCCTGACTTGCAGCGGCGGCTGCAGCAGGACAGCATTCAACTGGCCGGCCGCACCATCTATCTGAATCCCTTCCTCTATTGGCGCCGCTTTGACGCCAACACCGACCGCTGGCTGCGGGAACCAGGCCAGCTGCAGGAAGAGCAGATCGCCCTCAACCGCAGCCGCTTCTACCCAGAGCTCGACTGGCAGCTGCTGGAGGAAGAGCAGCGCCAGATCTGCGATGGCGCCGTGGAGATGTTCCTCAAAACCCTTGAGCTGATCATCACCTTCAACCCCGAGCTCACCGCCGGCCAACTACTGGAGGTGGAGCGCAAGATGGCCGTCACCAAAAAGCGGGCCTTTGAGCGCTGGGTGGACCGCTCCTTGAAGCGCCGCCAGCGAGAGGAGGCCCGCGATCGCCGCCGCTTTGATCGCGAGCGCAGCCTGCGCTCCTGGGGCGAGTGGCTGGGGCTAGAGACCACCCGTCAAGCGGTGCTGCCCCTGGCGGCGCTGCTGGTGCTGGCGATCGGGAGCGGCTGGTGGTGGGGCAGCCGCCAGGTCTGCCGGCCCATGATGGTGGCTCCGGCCGTGGGCAGGCCAAACTAAAGCTCTACGCGCCTGTCAGCCGCCATGGCCACCGATCCCCTCGACGCCCTGAGGCTGACCCTGATGCAAGACCTGCTGCCCGTGGGCATGGCCATGGTGGAACGGGCCCGCAAGGGCGGCCCCCGCGAGGTGCTGGCCGCCTTTGATGGCAACAGCGCCGATCCCCTCGGCCAGCTGCGAGAAGAGGGCGAACCGATCGCCAGCCAGATGCGGGAGGGCCTCGATCGCCTCAGCCCCGGCCTGGGCAATCCGGTGATGAAGGTGGAGGTGCGCGACGTGGCGGCCGAACCCTCCAGCCCGGCCGACGCCCAGGAGCTCAGCGAAGCCCTGCAGCGCATCGCCAGCCGCCTGGAAGAACTGCAGCGACAGCTACCCCCGAGCGCAGAGCGCCCCGACCGAGCAAATTAATTTACTAATCAAATCAATCAACTAACCAACTAACCAACTAACCAACCAACTAACTAACTAACTAAACAGCTAAACAAATTCCCAGTTGACTAGAATGCCCAACTGATTATGGCCCGCGCCAAAGCCCAGCCTTCCCGCCACTGCGGCATGGGCCAGCAGCCAGCCGCCTTGATGTTGATCGTGCTGCTGTTCAGCTCTGCCATGGTGGCGCGCCTGGCCTGGCTGCAACTGCTGCATGGGTCGGAGAATCGGGCCCGCGCCGACGACAACCGCATCCGCCTGATGCCCCGCAATCCGATGCGCGGCCGGCTGCTGGATCGCAACGGCGCAGTGCTGGGCACCAGCAGGCTCACCTATGGCCTATACCTCCAGCCCCAGGAATTGCGCAAAAACCAGTGGCCGGCCCTGCGGGATCGGCTGGCGCAGGTAGTCGGCCTGCCCGCAGCCCAGCTGGAGCAGCGACACCAACAGGGCGACCACGGCGATGGCTTTCGCATCGAGCTGGCCAACCCCCTGAGCCCCGAACAGGTGCTGCGCTTTCGCGAGCAGTCCGGCCAGCTGCGCGGCGCGGAGGTGGATGTGGACGTGATGCGCAGCTATCCCCATGGCCCGCTGGCTGCCCACGTACTCGGCTACACCAGCGGCATTACGGAAGAGGAATACAAGCAGCTGGAGCCCAAGGGCTACCGGATTCGCGATCGGGTGGGTCGCAGCGGCATTGAAAAAGCCTATGAGGCCCATCTGCGCGGCGAATGGGGCGGCCAGCAGGTGGAGGTGAATGCCGCCGGCCAGGTGCAGCGCGTGCTGGGGGACAAGCCGGCCCGGGCCGGCAAAGACCTGCGCCTGACGCTGGACCTGCCCTTGCAACAGGCCGCTGAACGGGCCCTCGACAAGGTGGGCAAGGGGGCGATCGTGGCCATGGATCCCCAGACGGGGGCGATCCGTGCCATGGCCAGCCGGCCCAACTTCAATCCGAATCTCTTCTCGCCCGGTCCCACCATGGCCGAATGGGAGGCGCTGAATGGTCCCAACGCGCCGCTGCTGAATCGCGCCTTCCAGGGCTTTCCGCCGGCCAGCACTTTCAAAATCATCACCACCATCGCCGCCTTGGAATCGGGCAAGTACAACGCCAACTCCCGGGTGATGACGATGAAGTCTTTCTGCTATGCGGGGCTCTGCTACGGCGACCACGGCGCCCATGGCGCCATCGGCTTCCCCATGGCCCTGGCGGTGAGCAGCAACACATTTTATTATCAGTTAGGCCTGCAGATTGGGCCCGATCAGCTATTTGCCTCTGCCCGGCGCATGGGTTATGGCAGCGTCACGGGGCTGGAGCTGCGGGGGGAGGAAAGCTCGGGATTGCTGGGGGATCAAGCCTGGAAAAAGCGGGTGCTGGGGGAACCCTGGACCCCGGTGGACACGATCACCTCCTCGATCGGCCAGGGGGCCCTGCAGGTAACGCCGATCCAGATGGCACGCATGTATGCAGCGGTAGCGAATGGCGGCTGGCTGGTAACGCCCCACCTGGTGGAACGCCCCACGCCGCGGCGCTGGCTCGCCCTCAAGCCTGTCACCCTGGCGGTGGTACGCGATGGCCTGCGCCAGGTGGTGACCAACGGCACGGCCACGATCCTCAACGACCCCAAGCTGCCGCCGGTGGCCGGCAAGACCGGCACCGGCGAGGATCCGCCCCGCCCCGACCATGCCTGGTTCGGCGGCTACGCCCCCGCCGACAAGCCCAGCCTGGTGATCGTGGCCTTTGGCGAGAATTCCGGCGGCTACGGCGGCACCGTGGCGGCACCGATGGTGAAGGCCCTGATGACCACCTGGTTTCGCGGCCGTTGAACCAGGCGGAGCAGCAGTGAGGGCCGAGTGCCCCGAGTTCGTTGTCGATCTCGAATCAGCTTTGCTCTGGTCCGATTCGAACTTGTACCAATTACAGAAATCAAATTCCTGCCCATTACTGGACAGCGGTTGGCTAAGCCACCAGCTGGTCGACGGGCCGGCTGGTGGGGCCGGCCTGGGGGTCCAGCAGATTGCGGTAATAGCGCCGCAACTGCGCGGTGGCGCCGGCCCAGCCCCAGGCTTCCGCTTCCCGACGGGCATGGCAACTCAATATTTGGCGTTGCTCTTGATCGCCCAGCAGCCGCAGCACCGCCGCGGTGAGGCTGGCAGCGCCGCCGTCCTCGCCATCGGGCTCGTATAGGCAGCCATTCACCCCATCGGTGACGATGTCGGGGATGCCGCCCCGGTTGGCCCCCACCACCGGGCAGCCCGCCGCCATCGATTCCAACAGCACCAGGCCCAGGGTTTCGGTGCTGGAGGGAAAGACAAAGGCGTCGCCACTGGCATAGGCGGCCGCCAGTTCCTCACCGGCCAAGTAGCCCACAAAGGTCACCGGCAGCCCGCTGAAGATCTCCTCCAGGCGATTGCGGTGGGGCCCATCGCCCACCAGGGCCAAGCGGGCATCGGGCAGGGCCTCCAGCACCGGCTTGATCCGCTCGATCTGCTTCTCGGCCGACAGCCGACCGATGTAGAGCAGCAGCTTGCCGGTGTCGCTGTGGCCGCCCAGCAGCCGCTCTCGGCTGGATTGGCTGCGCAGTTCCGGTCTGAACATCTCGGTGTCGACGCCCCGCTGCCACAGGGCCGTGTGCAGGATGCCCTTGTCGCTGAGTTCGGTCACCATCGCCGTGGAGGTGCAGAGATTGAGTTGGGCCTGGTTATGGGCGGCCTTGAGCAGTTCCCACAGCAGGGGTTCCAGCAGACCCATGCCGTAGTGCTCCAGGTATTTGGGCAGGTGGGTGTGGTAGCTGGCCACCAGCGGATAGCCCTTGGTCTTGGCCAGCCAGATGCCCCCCAGGCCCAACACGGCCGGGTTGATCACATGCACCAGGTCTGGGCCAAATTGCTCCAGCGCTTCTGCCACCGCCGGGCGGGGCAGGGCCAACTTCAATTCCGGGTAGAGGGGCAGCGGCATGGCCGGCACCCCCACCACCCGGGCGCCCATGTACTGCTCAGGGGCCCCTTCCGGGCAAAAAATCAGCACCTCATCGCCGGCTTCCACCAGGTGGCGCACGGTCTTGGTGAGCCGGGTGACAATCCCATCCACCTTCGGCAGGAAGGTCTCGGTAAACAGGGCGATCTTCAAGGGGTCACCCGCCGCCTCAGGCCTTGGAGATGGCGGCGGCCTGCTGGCTGGTCCAGGCCGACACACAGGGGATGCGGCTGCGATCGCAGCGGTCGGCCCAGCGGCGAGCCACCTCCACCACCTCCCGCAGCAAACCGTCATCAAGGGTGGTGGGCTGCAGGCCCAGTTCGATGAAGCAGCGGTTGTCCACGATCAAATCGTTTTCGATCGCTTCCTTGCGCGGATTGGGCAGGAAGTTGAGCTCGGCGCCGGTGAGCGCCGCCACCTTCTTGGCCAGCTCGCCCACCTGGTGACTCTCGGTCATCTGGTTGAAAATTTTGACCTTCTCACCGACGGCCGGCGGGTTTTCCAGGGCCAGCTGCACACAGCGCACCGAATCGCGGATGTGGATGAAGGCGCGGGTCTGGCCGCCGGTGCCGTGAACGGTGAGCGGATAACCGATCGCCGCCTGCATCAAAAAGCGGTTGAGCACGGTGCCGTAATCGCCGTCGTAGTCGAAGCGATTGGTGAGCCGGGGATCCTGTTCGGTGAGGGCGGTATTGGTGCCCCAGACAATGCCCTGGTGCAGGTCGGTGACGCGGATGCGATCGTTTTTGTTGTAGTAAAAAAACAACAATTGATCCAGCGTCTTGGTCATGTGATAGACGCTGCCCGGATCTGTGGGGTGCAGGATCTTCTCGGTGAAGCGGCTGCCATCGGCCTGGGGCACCTCCACAGTGAGGTAGCCCTCGGGGATTGTGGCGCCGCGGTGGGAGCCGTAGCCGTACACGCCCATGGTGCCCAGGTGGACGATGTGGCAATCCAGGCCGCTCTCCACAATCGCCACCAGCAGGTTGTGGGTGCCGTTGACGTTGTTATCGACGGTGTAGCGCTTGGTGGCGCTGGTCTTCATCGAATAGGGGGCGGCCCGCTGCTCGGCGAAGTGCACCACCGAATCCGGCCGCTCGCTGCGCAGCAGCTGCAACAGTCCGTCGTAATCCTGGGCGATGTCCAGGTTCACGAAGCGCATGGCCCGGCCGCCCAGCTGCTGCCAGGCCAGGAGCCGGTCCTGAATGGTGGCGATCGGAGTGAGCGACTCAATCCCCAGATCTACATCGATCTTGCGGCGACTGAGGTTGTCGACCAAGACCACATCATGGCCGGCATCGGCCAAGTTCACAGCGCAGGGCCAGCCGCAAAAGCCGTCACCGCCGAGAACGAAAACCTTCACCCCTGACTCCTGCAGTGCGAGCGGATGCTCCGGAGCGCAAGCTACTACAGGCGTCTGGCTAAGCCGATCAACTGCCGATCAACTGCCAATCAACTGATCCGGGCCGCCACTGCCAGCAGCAGCAGCACCAGGCCAAGGCTCCAGAGCAGCCTGGCGTTGACGCTGCTGGTTTCTCCCTGCTCCATCACCACCATGCGGGGCTCCTTGGCAAAGGCGTTCAGGCGCCCACCGTCCTCTTGCGTGACCTGCATCCGCTTGCAGCGACAGGTTGGTCAAGCTATGGAAGCCGGCTCCATCCGGCCCCATCCGGCGGCCACTTGGCACGGAACTTCACGAGCTGGAGCTGGAGCTGGAGCTGAAGGCGGTCAGCCATCCGGCTGCAGCCAGACCAGCCAAGGACAAAATCAGCCGCAGGGCCCATTCAGCTGCCGACGCGGCCGCTGCTGGGGGAGCTGGGGCTGGCTTGGGCCCGCATCGGCAGTCGGCCGGCCCGAAAGGCGCTGCGGCCGGCCTCGGTGGCCAGGGCCATCGCCCTGGCCATGGCGGCGGGGTCCCCGGACAGGGCGATGGCGCTGTTGATCAGCAGAGCATCGGCTCCCATCTCCATCGCCTGGGCGGCCTCGCTGGGCACGCCAATGCCGGCATCCACCACCACCGGCACCCGGGCGCTCTCGATGATCAGGGCGATATTGGCGGCGTTGCGGATGCCCTGCCCGGAACCGATGGGCGAACCCAGCGGCATCACCGTGGCACAGCCGGCCTCCTCCAGGCGCTTGGCCAGCAGCGGATCGGCATTGATGTAAGGCAGCACGGTGAAGCCCTCTCGCACCAGTTGTTCGGCGGCCTGCAGGGTGCCAATCGGATCGGGCAGCAGGTGCCGGCTGTCGGGGATCACCTCCAGCTTCACGAAGTTGTTGTCCTCCTGGCCCGCCAATTTCGCCAGTTCGCGCCCCAGGCGCGCCACTCGAATCGCCTCCTCCGCAGTGGCGCAACCGGCCGTGTTGGGCAGCATCCAAATCCGCTGCCAGTCGATCGCCTGCATCAGTCCCAGGTGGCCGGCGGCCTGGCTCTGCACGCGGCGCACAGCCACGGTGACGATGTCGCAACCGCTGGCGACCAGGCTGGCCGCCATCAGCTCCATGCTCGGGTATTTGCCGCTGCCGGTCATCAGCCGGCTGGCAAAGCGGCGCCCCCCGATCGTCAGGGCATCATCTAGTGAGTCTCCCGATGAGTCTAGCGAGTCCCCTGAGGGGGCCCCTGGCGACTCGCCGGTGGACTCGCCGGATCCGGGCTGTGGCGCTGCTGGAACAGTCGTTGGATCGGCCACGGCGCCTGGAAGGGAACGGTCCTAGCCTCCCATCAGCCCTAACCACCTGTCGTGTACCGCGCTCTCCTGCTAGCCGTCGCTGCCTTGCTAGCCCCCGCCCCTTGGCTGGCCTCCGCCTCCATCGCCGCCCCGGCCATGCCGGTACCCGCCGCCAAAGCCATGCCGTCCCCCGCCTACGTGCCGTTCAAGGCGCCTAAGCCCGCCAGCATCGGTGAGCTGAACCAGGCCACTGGCAGCCAGTCCACTGCTGTGCAGACCTTCGATACCGCCGGCCGCGCCCAGGTAATCGCCCGCGAACTGCCCCGCGTCTGGAACGGCAGCTACCAGGGCTTCGCCAGCGGCGCGGCGGTACCGGTGCAGTTGAAGCTCAGCGGCGCCAGGGCCATCGGCCAGGTGGTGGAGCTGCGCGGCGACATCAGCATTGAGGGGGTGCGTTCACCGGTACAGGGCACCATCAGCGCCGAGTCCGACCAGCTGGATCTATTGGTGTTGGGCAACCAGCTGGGCGGCGGTCTCCAGCCAGGCGGATCTTTTCAAGGCCTGCAGGGGCTGGAGCTGAGCGGCTGGAACGCAAACCGGCTTACCGAAATGGGCGGTCGGCTATCCCTGAGCCCAGCGGGCAGTGGAGCTGCGGCAGCGTCCAAAAAAAGCGGCCGCCCCCAGCCGATTCCCGGTATGTGGTGAGCAACCAGAGGCGTTTAATTAGCAAGAGCCAAGCATTAGCAAGAGCCAAGCATTAGCAAGAGCCAAGCAAGGGTGCCTCGAAAATTGCCCATTCCGCTCGCAACAGCGAGGGGCATGCCAGTTGCTGCAACGCTTCTCGCGGCGCGGCATCTAAACATCTTGGCATTTTTAGAGGTGCCCTAATGCTGGAACCCAGCCAAGCGACTGGCCAGCTCAGGAACTTCTGGAAAACCAAGCCAGGGCCAATTGAGCCCTGATGCCGCAAAGATTCACGGGTGACAGGATCGCCGAATGGCGGTTATACCGAGTCTCCCTACCCCTTGGCTACTGGTAACGCCACATGCGAGAGCAGGATGTCAGCCAAAAATGAATTATGGGTGACTTATCTAAACACCCTTGGCAGCAATGACAGCCATTAATCCCCTGGCCTAAAGCAGCCAAACATCAACCTGCAGGCGCCAACCAGGGGAATGAATACCCAGTAAAAAGCAAGAAATGCTTACCCACTAAGAGCAGATAAACACCAATCCAGGCTCAGAGCTGCCACCTGTCAAGCAATTTCTATCAGCAAAAGGCCAAGCAGACCTCAGGCCACATTCCGAGCCCCTGCCTTGCGCTCAAGCAATTTTAATCGTTTTTGAGCCGTTTTATTATTGGCATCCAAGCCGAGTACCGTTTGATATGCGGCTTCCGCTTCGTCAAACTTTTGCTGTTTTTCCAGCGCAAAGGCCAAGTTATTAAGGGCTACCGGGTAATCCGGCTTATCCGCCAGGGCTTGGCGGTAATGGCGAATGGCGGTCTTGTAGTTGTTCTTAGCCGCCAAAGCAAAGCCAAGGGCGTTCTGGATCAGAGCCCTGGCCTCTGATGGTTCGCCATCGGCATCAGCCCGCTTGGCGGCGAGCTTGAGGCTGTCCAGTGCCTGGTCGTACAGGCGTTTACGCAGCTGTACGGAAGCCAATTCATAGAGCTGGGAGGCTTGGGCGGAGGCCGTGTTGGCACTCTCGCCCTCTAGCCGCGCCAGGGTGACTTCATCGCCGCGCACCCGCCAGATCTGGCGGGCGACGACCACGGCCGCGCCCCCCAGCAGCACGATTAGACCGATCAGATAGGCCTGGGGGAGAAGAGAATCCATTGAGACCTAACTATGCACCGACCTGAACAATCGTTGAGTGGGGCTCTACTCAGCCCTGGGCGGCGCCCACCACGTTGGTAAAGCAGGCCGGATCCACTACCGCCAATTGGGCCAGCATCTTGCGATTCAGGCGCACGTCGGCCTTCTTGAGGCCACCGATCAAGCGGCTATAGCTGAGTCCGTTGATACGGGCCGCCGCATTGATGCGGGCGATCCAGAGGCGACGGAAATCGCGCTTGCGGCGGCGGCGATCGCGGTATGCATTACAGAGCGCCTTCATCACCCGCTGGT